>JADDQD010000095.1:0-1289 GCA_016781555.1 Pseudomonadota bacterium
TATTATTTGAACCAGCCCGAGACCCACAGCTTTGCGCTGACTCACGATTATACCGAAAGCCGGCCGGGCACGTCGACTTACGTCAATATCGTCAGGCCCGGCAGCACAGTCTCCAAACCATCCGCCAAGAACCTGGATACGGGTGAAAGCCTGAAGTGGGAAATATTGCGGGGCCCCGCGGTAACGAAAGCTGCGCCAGGCGCCGTGAATGTCGGCCCCGACACCGAGGCTGTCGTGTTTCACTTTCGTGCGCCGGCTGCTGGCGAGAGCGTTCGTCTGCGCATCGCCGAGACTTACACCGATGCCGCTCGGTACCGGCTGTTGGCCGATGGCGGCCTGCTGTGGGAAAGGAGCCTTGGCAGACCGTCGAACGCGGTGGTTCTGCCGACCGGATGGATGCTCTCGGGCTGCAATATTCCCTGCACCGTCGAGGAGATGCCTGACGGGCGGACCAGGCTCGACTTCCTAAATCCCCGTCCCGACGAACTGGCGGTGAGGATACTCGCGCGCCGGCGGAAATGAGTAGTCTGTTCGAGATTCAGCGCCAGCCCAGCGAGCGGCGCTTGCGCATCACCAATGTCGGCCAGTCGCCACGAAGGATGCTGAAGCTCGTCATCAGGCCATGCCGCCGATAGGCAGCGGAGACGCTTTCGGCTTGGGCTTCGAGAAGGCCGGCGAGGATCAGGCGTCCGCCCGCTTCGAGCGCTGCGCCTACGGAAGGCGCAAGCTCGATCAGCGGGCCGGCTAGGATGTTGGCGATCACGAGGTCGTAAGGCGCACGCGCGTGTAGCCTCGGATGATCGAGCCCCGCGGCGACTGCGAGTTCGACGAGCCCGTGTCCGCGGCCGACAGGAATGGCGTTGACTGCGGCATTCTCGGCAGTGACTTCGATCGAGACCGGGTCGATGTCGGAGGCAGCGAGCCGCGCCGTCGGCCAAAGCTTCAGCGCCGCAAAGGCGAGCAGACCCGTGCCTGTGCCGAGATCGAGGATATTGGTGAACCTGACGCCGCTTCCCTTCAGCCGGTCGAGCGCCAACAGGCAGCCGGTTGTGGTTTCGTGGTGCCCCGTTCCGAAGGCGCGGCCGGCGTCGATTTCGATCGAGAGGGCGTCTTGCGGTGCTTCGTCCCGGTGTCGGGGCGTGTGGACAAAGAAGCGGCCGGCGCGAATCGGCTCGAGCCCCTGCTGGCTGAGCGTGACCCAATCCTCCTCCTCCACCCGCTCGATCAGCGGCTCCGACCCCGCACTGCTCGGCATCATCTCCCTCAGCGCGGCGAGCGCCCCAGCGTCG
>JADDQD010000095.1:1334-14913 GCA_016781555.1 Pseudomonadota bacterium
GCGGGATCCGCTTCGCTCGTGAGGAGAACGGGCGGAGAGTCGAGCATTGCGAATGGCGCGATGTCGCCTCGGAGCGCATCCGCTTCCGCGCGTGTGCACGGAAGCGTCACCTTCCAGGTCATCGGCTGATCACCGAACGTAGCTCGCACCATTGACGTCGATCACCGCCCCCGTGGCGGAGGGCGGCGCATCGACCGCGAGCCAGCGAACCGTTTCTGCCACTTCGTGCGTGCTCGCCACGCGGCCGAGTGGGATGTCAGCAAGGAGCTTCTCGCCACCGCGGCTGCTGAGATAATCTTCGGCCATGCCGGTCATCGTGAAACCGGGGCAGACGGCAAAAGCGAGGATGTTCTCGCCGGCAAATCCGCGGGCGATCGACTTGGTCATGCCGATCATGCCTGCCTTGGAAGCGGCATAATGCCAATGCTGGGGCGAATCACCGCGATAAGCAGCGCGGCTCGAGACGTTGACGATCCTGCCGCCGCCCTTTGAACGAAAATGCGTCACGGCAAGGCGGCAGAGCTCGGCCGCCGCGGTTAAATTGATTTGCATCGTCCGCTCCCAGGCGGACACCCATTCATCGTGCGGCAGGTCGACCGGCGCGGCTTCGAAGATGCCGGCATTGTTCACGAGGACATCAATGCTGCCGCCCATGCGGCTCAAAGCTTCCTCCCAGAGTTGCTGCGCAGCGCCAGCGTCGGAGAGATTGGCCGCAACTTCGCCGTTGCCGCCGCGGCTGGAATGGCCGACGACGTTGTGGCCGTTGAGCGCGTCGAAGATCGAGCGGCCGATACCTCGGCTGGTGCCGGTGACGAGGATGTTGAGCTGTTCCCGTGCCATCCCGGCGCGATAGGGGCGCCGGCCAGACAAGGGAAGGGGGGATCAGGCTGCGAAGCTGTTGACGAATTGAGTCGCAGTGCGCTGGAACCGCGTCATCTGCTCGTCGACGCCGCCGAAGTTCTTCTCGACTTCATCGATTTCGCTCGCAACTGTCTGGGTGTCCGCACGAATGGCAGCGATCGTCGAGGACATCGAGTCAGCCGCGAGTGCAGTCTCATCGACGGCGGCGGTAATCATGGTGACCGTTTGCGCCTGCGTTTCCATGGCTCGGCGGATTCGGTCAGCCGAAGTCTGCACCTCCTCGACCGTCCGTTGGATCGAGGCGTTCGCTGCGAGCGTCTGCTTGGTGGCCTGTTGAATGGCCGAAATCTTGCCGGTGATGTCGTCGGTTGCACGCGCGGTCTGGCTTGCGAGCGACTTCACTTCCTGCGCAACGACGGCAAATCCGCGTCCGGCATCTCCTGCACGCGCAGCTTCGATAGTGGCGTTGAGCGCAAGAAGGTTGGTCTGCCCGGCAATCTCCCGGATGAGCCCCAGGATCGATTCGATCGCCTCGACGTGACCGCACAGCGCCTGACTGACGCTCACCGCTTCCGAGGCCTGGCCGCCGGCGCGGGTCGCAACGCCGGCCGCGACTTCGACTTCGCTACGCGCATCGTCGATCGCCATGATGAGTCCGGCCGCGGTTTGTGCCGCTTCGCGCATCGCGATCGCCGACTGCTCGGCGGCGGCAGCCACTTCGGATGTCTTGCCGAGCATTCCGCGCGCCGCCGCAGAGGCTTGGACGGCTTGACCTCGGAGCGACCGGCTGTCCGCGGCGGATTTCTCCACGACGCGCATGATCTCGCCATTGAACTCGTTCGCCCGGCGCCGCCGCCGGTCGCGCTCGGCTTCCGCGCGGATGACATTGAAGTGCGAGGTATAGATGTCGATCTGGAGCAAAGTCACTTTCATCCAGGCCTTCGTCAACCTCATCAGGCGCTCAGGATCTGTGCCAATCGATCGGGTGAGAAGCTCCTGCCCTTCCAGCGACGAGGCCGTGATGCCGGCTAAGAGGGTCGTGATGGACACATTGGCTTCGGTGGCGCTGGCAACGTAATCGCGCGCCATGTCGCACCATTTCTGGTCGCCGACGTCTACGTATCGGCGGCGAATGTAGGGCATGATCCGCTCGGCCAGCGGTTTGAGCCGATCTTCATCGAGCTTTTCGGGGACGTCGGGACAAGCGAAATAGCGGCGCCAAAAGGCCTCGGCGATGCTGAGCGCGTCGGGTTCAATCACCGACCAGATTTCGCGGCACTCCGACGGCAGCGACCCTTCCGGATCGAAGAGTGCCAGACGATCGGCGATGTTGATGCTGCCGCTTTGCCCGTTCGTGGTCATCTTGTTCATTCCCTGCTCGCGCCGACCTGAGACTTAAGAGGCTGATGGTTAAGATCGCGTTAGCCAAATGGGAGGCACGTGGCAGACGTTGCAAAAGGCGGCTGTTGTCCTAAAAGCGCGGCACACAAAGGAACCAGGCAAATGCACCGTAATCCTTCGCGCCCGATGTCGCCCCATCTGACGGTCTGGCGCTGGGGCCCGCACATGCTTGTGTCGATCCTTCACCGCGTCACGGGCGGCGCTCTTGCGACTCTCGGCACGATCGCGCTGGTCTGGTGGCTGGCTGCGGCCGCCACTGGCCCGGAGGCTTATGCGAGCTTCACCGACCTTGCCGACGATTGGTACGGCGTGGTGATCGGCATCGGCCTTAGCTGGACTTTGTTCCAGCACACGCTGTCGGGCATCCGCCACGTCGTGCTCGACATCGGCGCCGGCTATGAGCTTTCGACCAACAAGTTCTGGGCCAACATGACCATCGTGGGCTCGCTCGTGCTAACGGCCCTCCTCTGGATCTACATCTTGGGAGTGAGGTAATGGCAGAGGGCACTCCGATCGGCCGTGTTCGCGGCCTCGGCTCCGCCAAATCGGGCGCGCACCACTGGTGGCAAGAGCGGCTGACGTCCGTCTCGACCCTGGTGTTGTTCATCTGGCTGCTGGTTTCGGTGCTGCGCTTGCCCGATCTCGATCATGATAGCGTCACCCGGTGGCTGGCCTCACCGCTCACCGCGGTTCCGATGCTGCTCCTGATAGTCTCGAACTTCTGGCATCTGAAGCTCGGCCTCCAGGTGGTGATCGAAGACTATGTGGATGAGGAAGGCCTGAAGCTGTTCGCAATCGCATTGCTCAATTTCTTTGCGATCGGCGGCGGCGCGCTCGCTTTCTTCTCGGTGCTCAAGATCGCCTTCGGCGGAGGGAATAGCTGATGGCGGCCGCCTACAAGATCGTTGACCACATTTACGACGTGGTGGTCGTGGGGGCCGGCGGCGCGGGGCTTCGTGCGACCATGGGCGCAGCCGAGGCAGGGCTGAAGACCGCGTGCGTCACCAAGGTCTTTCCGACCCGCAGTCACACCGTCGCTGCGCAAGGCGGCATTGCCGCTTCGCTCGGCAACATGGGGCCAGATCACTGGACCTGGCACATGTATGACACGGTGAAAGGCTCCGACTGGCTCGGCGATCAGGATGCCATCGAGTATCTCTGCCGGGAAGCTCCGGCGGCGGTGTACGAGCTCGAGCATTTCGGGCTTCCCTTCAGCCGTACCAATGACGGCCGCATCTATCAGCGGGCGTTCGGCGGCATGATGCAGAATATGGGCGAAGGCCCGCCGGCGCAGCGTACCTGCGCTGCCGCGGACCGGACCGGGCACGCGATGCTCCACGCTTTGTACCAGCAGAGCCTGAAGCACGACGCCGACTTCTTTATCGAATATTTCGCTATCGATCTCATCATGGAGGGCGGCGAGTGCCGGGGCCTCATCGCCCTCAACATGGAAGCCGGCACCATTCACCGCTTTCGTGCGCAGGCGGTTGTGCTTGCGACCGGCGGCTATGGACGCGCTTATTTCTCCGCAACCGCGGCCCACACGGTTACCGGTGACGGCAACGCCATGGTGCTTCGCGCGGGGCTCCCGCTACAGGACATGGAGTTCGTCCAGTTTCACCCGACCGGGATTTACGGCGCCGGCGTGCTCATCACCGAAGGGGCGCGAGGCGAGGGCGGATACCTGACCAATTCCGAAGGGGAGCGCTTCATGGAGCGCTATGCACCGTCAGCGAAAGACCTCGCTTCCCGCGATGTCGTCGCCCGCGCAATGGCGATGGAGATCAGGGAGGGACGCGGGGTCGGGCGGGACAAAGACCACATTTACCTGCACTTGGACCACATCGATTCGAAAATCCTTGCCGAGCGCCTGCCGGGGATCACCGAAACGGCTAAAGTCTTCGCCGGCGTCGACCTCACGCGCCAGCCGATCCCCGTCGTGCCGACCGTTCACTACAATATGGGCGGCATCCCCACCAACTATCATGGCGAAGTGGTGACGCTTCGTGACGGCAACCCCGACAGCATCGTCCCCGGGCTGTTCGCGGTCGGGGAAGCCTCCTGCGTGTCGATCCACGGCGCCAATCGCCTTGGGTCCAACAGCCTCATCGACCTCGTCGTTTTCGGGCGTGCGATCGGTCACCGTGTTGGCGAGATCCTGAAGAAGGGCGCCGCTCAGCGGCCGCTTCCGCGAGGCTCGGAAGAAATGGCGCTCACCCGGCTAGACCGCTTCCGGAATGCCAACGGCGGCACGCCCACCTCGCAAATCCGCGCCGCGATGCAGCGGACCATGCAGGCGGACTGCGCCGTCTTCCGGACCGAGGCGACGCTTCGGACGGGGGTGGCCAAGATCGACGAGGTTCAGGCCCGGATGGCCGACGTGAAGGTGACCGACCGAAGCCTCATCTGGAATACCGACCTTATCGAAACGCTCGAGCTCGACAACATGCTGCCCCAGGCAGTGGTAACGATGCACTCAGCCGCCAATCGCAAGGAAAGCCGCGGCGCCCACATGCACGAGGACTTCCCCAATCGCGACGATGCCAATTGGATGAAGCACACCATCGCCTGGTTCAAGGATGGTGGGGTGAAGATCGACTATCGGCCCGTCCACGATTATACGCTCACGGACGAAATCCAGTATATCAAGCCCAAGGCGCGCGTTTACTGATGGATGCGCGGCCGCCGGTCGAGTGGCGGCTGCATCTTCGCTCCTCGCCCGGACTGTGAGCTAGCTATTGCCGGCGACGGCCTTCAGCGCCTCGGCGATCTTGCGCATGTCGGCGGCAAAAGAAAGCGCGAGCGAGTCGTCTGCAAGCTTCGCTTTCTCAACTACCATTGGCATCGACAGCCCCACCCTCAGCGTCGCGCCCCAGCGGCCATCCTCAAGCTTCACGCATTTCACCGGTTGGCCCAGGCGGATGCCATGACCGAGCAGTTCATGATGCCACCGCTGCGCGTCCTCGAACGTGGCGCCGCCACCGCCCAAGCCCGAGAGGTCGAGTGTCGAGAGGGTGCGCATTTCGATCGGGTGATTGTCGGCAGTTTCCTTTTCGCCGGGCGGGTAGGGCGCCACGCGGCGCGCCGCGGTGTGCTCAATGATCTCGCTCCGCACGGCGTGATGAAATGCGAGAATGACACGGGATGCTTGATCCGCGCGAAGCTGCTGGAACCGCTCGAGCTCGAAGATCGAGGCTTCAAGCCTTAGAAGCAGGCCAAGGTTGGGAGTGTCGGCAAGCCGTTCGGCGCCGGGCCAATCAGCCGACCATTCGGCTCGCCGGAAGATGGTCGCGAACCCCTCCGGCAGCTTCGGTGCACGCTGAGCGAGCTGTTTGGGCACGAGCGCCATGCCGCTGAACGGCGGACCGCCCATGAACTTGGACCCGGTGAGGAAGACAATCGCGCCGCGCCGCAGATAGTCGTTAATTGCCGCGGAGGTGATCCGCGCTTGGCAAGCGTCGACGACGAAGGTGATCTCGTCTCCGGCCTCGCCTCGTAACTGGTCGAGGTCACCGCTGGTGGGCACGATCAGCCCCGTCTTCGAGCCATGCACGACGTGCACCAGAGGGTGGCGATCAGCGGACCGGGCATGGGCAGTCGCGGCTCGGATCGCGCCCGTGATCTCTGCCGAGGGACGGGCGCGGCCGGTGGGGTCACGCACCGGAATGTCGATCATTTCGACATGCGTCTCGCCAAGACCGGGCACAGGATCTCCTGGGACGGTTTTGACGCCGAGCGCGGTACTGTCGGCGAAATACTGGCCGTATGCGGAATGGATGCAGCCGCTCCCGACTTCCTCGGCGCCGGTGAGCACGTTGTGGGTGCCGCCTGCAGCCATCCCGGCGGTACAGGCGAGGCCAACATATTCAAGGTCGGTGCCCGACGGGGCGAACACGACGCCCACGTCCTGCGGGATCTCATAGGCGCGGCGGATCCGCTCTCGAAGATCATCGAGGCGGACGGCATAATCACCGGACGAAAGTTCGCCATCAGGAGCAATTTCCCGGAGCGTCTGCTCGACGTGGGCGAAAGCTGCCACGGAAATGTCGTTGGCTGTTGAGGATGCGTAAGCTAGCACCTGGCTGGGACGAGGCGCGGAGAAATAGCGGTTGAGCCCTGTGTCCCGTCTCAGCACAATCCGCGCGTCGCCGCCGCTGGTCATCAGGCTTGTGGCGACACTGTCCCCGTTCATCTTGCCCCCGTTAGCTTGGCGCAGGCCTGTGCCCGCACTATGACGACCCGCCACGTGCTTTCTTTCCGGCTGAAAGGCAAACTTCCTCGTGAACGATCAGATACGCCCGCTCACCATTCCCGAGGAAGCAAAGCAGCGCCTCCGCATCATGTTCATTGCCAAGCATGCCAAGTGGGAAGGGGGGCTTCACCCGGAAGACGGCAATCATGCGCTCTACCATGTCGAGGTTCGCGAGATACTGAAGGGGCTTGGCCTCAATCTTGCGCTCGAGGACCGTTACGAGGCTTTGTTCGACAAGCCCGATGTCGACTTCGTGTTCCCGCTCCTCAATCGTGGCGGGTTCCTCAACAGCGAAATGCTGCTGCCACTCCTGTGCACGCGCCACGGCATTCCGTTCCTTGGCGCGAGCCCGATCCTTCGGGGGTTGGCCGACGATAAGCACCTGACGAAGCTATGCGCTGCCGCGCGCAAAATTCCGACGGCGCCCTGGGCAATCTATCGCCGCGGCGCGCCCGTCGAGCAGGAGCGCTGCCCCGCGGGCGCAAGGCTGGTGATCAAGCCCAATGCGTCTTCCGCCTCCTGGGGGGTCCAGGACGCTTATGACTGGGCGGGCGTCGAACAAGCGATCGCCGGCATTCATTCCGAAGGCCATGACGCGATCGTCGAGCCATTTCTCAATGGCAGTGATGTCGAGGTGCCGGTTATCACCATCGACGGCGAGCCCGTGATCCTGCCGATGTTGATGTTCGAACAGGCCGACCCCACGCATCTCAGAACCTATTGGGAAAAGCGCGACCTTGTTGATCGGGCCCATAAGTATGAACTGGTGCCGTTCGGGCGTGACGATCCATATTATGCGCGTATCGAACAGCTGACGCTTGAAATCCTGAAGGAGTTCAGGCCCTTCGATTACGGTCGCTACGAGTTCCGGCTGGATCGGGAGAGCGGCGAGGTCCAGTTCCTCGAACTCAATCTGAACGCCAACCTTTGGTCGCAGAAGGTTTATGGCCGCTCGGCCCAGCTTGCGGGCTGGTCCCAGGAGCAGCTGATCGAAACCCTGCTTTGCGAGAGCCTTCGGCGCCACGGCCTTCTGGAAGGTTGAGCCGGAGCGTCCGAGTGGCTATCTCGCCCTCAGCACAAGGATCAGCGCATGGCCGAATTCACCCTTCCCAAGAACAGCAAGATCACCGGCAAGGGCCGGGCGTTCCAGGCACCTAGCGGTGCCAAACGGGTGAAGAAGTTCAAGGTTTATCGCTACGATCCCGATAGCGGCGAAAACCCGCACTACGACACGTTCGAGCTCGACCTCGATGACACTGGGCCGATGGTGCTGGACGCGTTGCTGAGGATGAAGAACGAGCAGGATCCGACGCTCACCTTTCGCCGCTCCTGCCGCGAGGGGATATGCGGCTCCTGTTCCATGAACATCAACGGGCGGAACGGCCTCGCCTGCACCACCGCGATCGAAGACTATAAGGGCGATGTGCGAATCACCCCGCTTCCGCACATGGACGTGATCAAGGATCTCGTGCCGGACTTCACCCATTTCTTTGCGCAATACGCATCGATCCAGCCTTGGCTCAAAACCGTTACGCCGACACCGTCCGGTAAGGAGCGGCTGCAGTCACCCGAAGATCGCGCCAAGCTCGATGGTCTCTACGAGTGCATCTTGTGCGCCTGCTGCTCATCCAGCTGCCCAAGCTACTGGTGGAATTCGGACCGGTTCCTAGGGCCGGCGATTCTCCTGCAGGCTTATCGGTGGCTGGCGGACAGCCGGGACGAAATGACGGGCGAGCGGCTCGACGAGCTTGAGGATCCCTTCCGCCTTTATCGCTGCCACACGATCATGAACTGCGCGAACGTGTGCCCCAAGGGTTTGAACCCAGCCAAGGCAATCGCCGAGACCAAGAAGATGCTCGTCGAACGGGCGGTTTAGCCTCCCTCCTTCGACAGCATGGAGGGCCGGAACTGGTCCGCGGCAATGCGAGCCTTCGTCCATCCACCCACGCCAACCCCACCTCCCGTACTTAGGGAGGGCGCAGAGTAGATCGCGAGTGTCCACGCAGCAGCGCCCGATCCACCCCCTCATCCGGCACGAGCCCGACCCGGATCACCCCGGCTGGTGGACGTGGGACCTGCCCGATGCCGAGCGCTACAATGCGACGATCGGCAAGCTCCTGGTCCGGGGAGAGGGGCCGGGACGCGCCCGCTGCCGGATGTTCCCGGACCGCAGGCAGAGCAATTTGGGGGAGGCGATCCACGGCGGGGCGATCCTCACCTTCATCGACATGACGATGTTCGCTGGCGGCTATGCGGCCGGGGCGGACATGGGGCCATCCGTGACACTCGATCTTTCCGCGCACTTCCTTTCGGCCGGCCGGCTGGGGGTGCCACTCGACGCCACGCTTGAGGTGCTGCGCGAGAGCAAAAGGCTGGCGGTGATGCGCGGCCTTGTGGAACAGGAGGGAGTGACGGTCGCGTCTTGGTCGGGGACGCTCCGCAAGCTTTCGCGGCAGTGAGCGCAGTGCTCCAGCGTTATGAGGCGCTGCTCGCAGCTGGCGAGCTCCGAGCCGACCCCGACCAACGCCAGGCGATCGCTTTGCTCGACCGGCTCGCGCACGAGTTTCAGGCGGAGCGCAAGCCTGGTCTTTGGAGCCGCCTCACCGGTAAGGCCGCCCCGAAGCCCCGCGGCATCTACATGTGGGGCGGGGTGGGTCGCGGCAAATCGATGCTGATGGACCTGGCTTTCGAGACCATCGAGGTAATCCCGAAGCGCCGGGTCCATTTCCACGAATTCATGCTGGAAGTGCATGAGCGCTTGCGCGCCGAGCGCGCAAAGGAAAGCGGCGACCCGATTCCCCCTGTCGCCCGCAACATCGCTGCGGAAGCGCGGCTGCTCGCCTTCGATGAAATGGTCATCAACAACAGCGCCGACGCAATGATCCTCTCCCGCCTTTTCTCGCAGCTCCTGGATATCGGCGTTACGGTCCTCATCACGTCTAATCGACCACCCGGTGACCTTTACCTCGGCGGGCTCAACCGCGAGCTGTTCCTCCCATTCATCGAGCTCGTTAACCGCGAGCTGGACGTGGTGCCACTGAACGGCCCAACCGACTACAGGCTGGAGCGCCTCGGCGGGATGCCAACCTGGTACGTGCCGAACGGGCCGGAAGCGACGAGGGCGCTGAGCCAAGCCTTCTTCCGCCTCACCGATTACGCGGTGGAGAATCGCGACCGAGTGCCCTCTGAGGATATTCCGGTGCAGGGCGGGCGCACCCTTCACGTGCCAAAAAGCCTCAAAGGCGTCGCGGTGTTCTCGTTCAAGCGCTTGTGCGGAGAGCCGCGCGGTGCGCCAGATTATCTCGCAATTGCACGGCGCTATCACACGGTGATCTTGGTGGGTATCCCGAAGCTCGGGCCCGAAAACCGCAACGAGGCGGCGCGGTTCGTCACCCTCATTGATGCGCTGTACGAGCATAAGGTGAAACTGCTCGCCTCGGCCGATGCGGTCCCGGCGGAGCTCTACCCGGAGGGGCACGGCGCCTTTGAGTTCCAGCGCACGGTGTCTCGCCTGATGGAGATGCAGTCCGAGGCTTATCTGGCGAGCGGCCACGGCGCCGACTGAAGGCTGGACGCTTAGGCGAAACGCTTTTACGTGTGTTTCCAACGGGAGAGGCGAATGCACAAGATTTTCTGGTCAGCACTTCAGGCGCTTTTGGTAGCGCTAACGCTTGCATGCCCTGCCGCGGCTCAGCAGGTAGGCACGGCGCCGACCGCGTTGCTGACTTCTGCTGATATGCGCGGCGGCAGGAGCCTCGACGGCGCTTGGCACTGGTCCATCGACCCTTATCGCGACGGCGTCGCCGGCTTTCACGGCGATCCGGCCGGCCCGAGCTCTCGCCGTTGGGCCGACATCGTTCAGGCGGACGTCGCGCGCGAGGATCCGAAGGCGCTTTTCGAATTCGACATGCAGCGCTCCCCGATCGCTCACCTTCCGGGATCATGGATCGGCCATGCGCCCGAGATGCGGCTCTACCATGGCCTCGTTTGGTACCAACGCACCTTCGAGGCGGCGCCGACGCCTCCCGGCAAGCGCGCCTTCCTCCGCTTCGGCGCCGCCGATTATGCAGCGAGCGTTTTCCTGAACGGAAAGCCGGTCGGTCGGCACGTGGGCGGCTTCACGCCGTTCGCTTTCGAAGTCACGAATCTGCTTCGCGCCGGCAGCAATCAGATCACGGTGGGAGTTGATTCGGCGCGAACGGTGGACGACGTGCCGCCTCCCGTCACGGACTGGGAGACTTATGGCGGCATCACACGATCGGTGCAGCTGATCACCGTCCCTGCCACGTTCGTCGACGACGCCTGGGTGCGCCTCACGCGCGACGGGCGGATCGCTGCGACCGTGCGGCTGAATGGGGAAGCTCGGGGCGCCATGCCGATACGGGTGCGCATCCCGGCCCTGAATCTCAGCTTCGCCGGAACGACGGACGCCAGTGGGGAATGGACTGGCAGCACCGCTGTTTCGCGCGCGCTGAAGCGCTGGTCTCCCGAAAGCCCGACGCTGTACGACGTCCGGGTGGAGGCTGGAGATGACGTGCTCAGCGATCGCGTGGGCTTCCGCACGGTGGAGGTTCGCGGCGACGACATCCTGCTGAACGGTAGCCCCGTGTTCCTCCGCGGCATCTCCATGCACGAGGAGGAGCTCGGAAAGAACCCGGTGCGCGCGATCACGCCGGCGGCGGCGCGCGCGCTCCTCACCGAGATCAAACAGGGCCTGAACGGCAATTTCGTGCGCCTCGCCCATTATCCG
The DNA here is from genome assembly GCA_016781555.1 of Pseudomonadota bacterium. Taxonomy (GTDB): domain Bacteria; phylum Pseudomonadota; class Alphaproteobacteria; order Sphingomonadales; family Sphingomonadaceae; genus Allosphingosinicella. The sequence goes on from JADDQD010000095.1 coordinate 12,599, forward strand.
CACAGCGAGGTGATGACTCGGATGGCGGACGAGCTCGGCCTCCTCGTCTGGAGCGAAGTGCCGGTTTATTGGCGGGTCAACTGGACCAATCCCACCACGCTCGAAGACGCCCGCAGGATGCAGCGCGAGAACATTTTGCGCGACCGCAACCGTGCTTCCATCATCCTGTGGAGTGTCGCCAACGAAACGCCTGTAAGCGAGGCGCGCAACGCCTTTCTGCGGACCTTGATCTCGGACGTGCGGGCGCTCGACGATAGCCGGCTGGTCACCGCCGCCTTGCTGAGCAAGCGGGAAGGCAACGTCAGCACGATCGACGATCCCCTGGTGCCCGACTTGGACGTCATGGCGATCAACACTTATTATGGCTGGTACAGCGGCGATCCGCTCGCCAACGTGCCCAACATCGAATGGCGCTCGCCGACCCGCAAGCCGCTCATCTTCTCGGAATTCGGCGCCGACGCGCAGGCGGGCTACCACGACGATCCCGCTCGGCCGCATAAGTTCAGCGAGGAATTCCAGGCAGAATATTACCGGCAGACGCTTGCGATGGCGGACAAGGTTCCATTTCTGCGGGGCATGTCGCCGTGGATCCTGAAGGATTTCCGTTCGCCCCGGCGCCAGCACCCGGTGCACCAGCAGGGCTGGAACCGGAAGGGCCTCATTTCCGAAACAGGCGAGCGCAAGGAGGCGTTTCACGTGCTCGCGGATCATTACCGGCGCAAAGCCGGGCAGACTCAGAAAGCCGCCCGATGAGGGCTCCAGGAGAGAAGAGAATGAAGCGAGCCTTGTTGAAGCTTGCCGCCGCAACGGCCGCGCTTGTGGTGGTGGCAGGCTGCACCACCGCAACCGGAAGCGGCACCACGGCGGCCGCAGACGCGCGTTCACCCGAGGGCTTGCGGTATCTGTCGCAGCCGCTGCTGCGTGACATCTACATCGCCGATCCGTCGGCACACGTTTTCAATAACCGCATCTACATTTACGGGTCGCACGACATCGAGGGTACGACGCCGGAGGACGATCTCGGCTCGCACTTTGAAATGCGTGACTACCGCGTCGTTTCAATGGACCGGATCGGCAGGAGTCCGACCGTACATCCCGTTGCACTCGACGTCAGCGATGTTCCCTGGGCCGAAAAGCAGATGTGGGCCCCCGATGCGGCCTTCAAGAACGGCCGCTACTACCTCTACTTCCCGGCCAAGGATCGCGAGGGGGTATTCCGCATCGGGGTTGCGACATCGACGCGCCCGGAAGGGCCGTTCCGCCCCGAGGTGCAGCCGATCCGCGGCAGCTACAGCATCGATCCCGCGGTGTTCACCGATGACGATGGGCAAACTTATATGTATTTCGGCGGGATCTGGGGCGGGCAGCTGCAGCGCTGGGCTAGCGGCCGCTACGATCCGAATGCCGGCAACACCGACCTGCGGCAGGACGACAAGCCGGCACTGATGCCGAAGGTCGCGAAGCTCAGCGGCGACATGCTGCAGTTCTCGGAAGCGGCGCGCGACGCGGTCATCGTCGACGAAAGCGGCCGCCCGTTGCTCGGCGGCGATCATGACCGCCGCTTTTTCGAGGCGGCCTGGATGCACAAGCACAACGGCAAATATTATCTGAGCTACTCGACCGGCGACACGCACTTCATCAATTATGCGACGGCCGACAACCCATACGGGCCGTTCACTTTCCGCGGGCGGATCTTGGAGCCGGTGCAGGGCTGGACGAGCCACCATTCGATCGTGAAGGTCGGCAACCGCTGGTATCTTTTCTATCACGACACTCAGCTGACCAACCGGACGCACCTCAGGAACGCGAAGGTGACCGAGCTCACCCACAATCCCGACGGCACGATCCGGACGATCGATCCATTCATTCGTTGATGCTGCATGGCCGGGGGAGACGGCCGAAAAAGCGGGTTTAGGTTAGCGGCACCGGTTGCCCGCCGTCGCGCACCGGTCTAAGCGGGCGGCACATTTCCCCCGGCTGCTTTCCTGCGGCCGGTCCCGCTTTGATCAGAGAAAGGGTGGGAGTCTCATGGCTCGCAACAAAATTGCGCTTATCGGTGCCGGCATGATCGGTGGAACGCTTGCCCACCTCGCCGGCATCCGGGAGATGGGCGATATCGTCCTGTTCGACATTGCCGAGGGCATTCCGCAGGGCAAAGCCCTCGACATTGCCCAGGCCGCGCCGGTCGAAAGGTTTGACGCGACGCTCAAGGGCACCAACGATTACGCCGACATCGCCGGCGCGGACGTGTGCATCGTTACGGCGGGCGTGGCGCGCAAGCCCGGGATGAGCCGCGACGATCTCCTCGGCATCAA
>JADDQD010000163.1 GCA_016781555.1 Pseudomonadota bacterium
TGGCGGGCTCGTCGGGGTCACGCACACCTATACCGGCTATCCGATGGTGAAGCAGGCGCGCGCGCTGGTCTCGAGCGGCGAGCTCGGGCCGGTTCGGAGGGTTGCGGTGCGTTATACCCAGGGCTGGCTCGCCAAGGCAGAAGACAGCGTCGGCAAGCAGGCTGAATGGCGCGTCGATCCGGCGCGCTCTGGCCTCGCTGGAGCATTTGGCGACATCGGCACCCACGCCTTCAACCTTGTCGAGTTCATCACTGGGGAGCGCATGAGGCGTCTCAGCGCCGAAATCCGTGCCGCGGTGCCAGATCGGCGCCTGGACGATGACGGTGCCGCCATGTTCCACCTCGCCGGCGGCGCCAGGGGTACCCTGGTTGCCAGCCAGATCTGTACCGGTGATGCAAATGGGCTCGAAATATCCGTCTGGTGCGAAGAGGCGGGGCTTCATTGGCGCCAGGAGCAGCCGAACAGCCTTCGTGTCGCGCGGCGCGGCCGTCCGGAGGAGGTCTGGACGCCTGGCGTGGACCGCGCCTACCTGTCGCCCAGGGCAATGGCGGCCATTCGGCTGCCGTCCGGGCATCCGGAAGGGTATCTGGAAGCGTTCGCCAACATCTACCGCGACTTTGGCGAGGCGGTTCGCGGGCGCCCCAGCACAGCCCCGAGCTACGCCAGCCTGGAAGATGGAATTGCCGGGATGCGCTTCATCCAGGCCGCTTATGACAGCAGCGCTAAAGGCGCGGCGTGGGTCGATCTCGATGGAGACGTGAAATGAAGGGTCCCGCTATTTTCCTCGCCCAGTTTGCCGGCGACGAAGCACCGTTCAACAGCCTGCCAGCGATGGCGCGCTGGGCTGCCGGGCTTGGCTATAAGGGCGTGCAGATCCCGACTTGGGACCAGCGCTTGTTCGACCTCTCTCGCGCCGCGGAGAGCCAGGATTATTGCGACGAGGTCGCCGGCATCTGCCGTGAGGCGGGTGTCGAGATCACCGAGCTCTCGACCCATCTTCAAGGGCAACTGGTTGCCGTTCACCCGGCTTATGACGAGCTGTTCGATGCGTTTGCGCCCGACGCGCTGCAGGGCAAGCCTGCCGAGCGCACGGAGTGGGCGATGGAGCAGGTCCGGATGGGCGCACGCGCCAGCCGGAGGCTCGGCCTTACCGCGCACCCGACCTTTTCCGGGGCTCTTCTCTGGCACACCGTCTACCCATGGCCGCAGCGGCCCTCGGGCTTGGTCGAGGAAGGTTTTCGCGAGCTTGCCCGGCGCTGGAAGCCGCTGCTCGACGTGTTCGAGGAAAATGGAGTCGACGCCGCCTTCGAGCTTCACCCCGGCGAGGACCTCCACGACGGCGTCACCTTCGAGCGCTTCCTTGCCGCGGTCGGCAACCATCCGCGCGCCAACATCCTCTACGATCCGAGTCACTTCGTGCTGCAGCAGCTCGATTACCTCGCCTTCATCGACATCTACCACGAGCGCATCCGCGCCTTTCACGTCAAAGACGCCGAGTTCCGCCCGAACGGCCGCGCCGGCGTTTACGGCAGCTATTCGGACTGGGCGGAGCGGCCGGGCCGCTTCCGCTCGCTGGGCGACGGGCAGGTCGATTTCCGCGCCATTTTTTCGAAGTTCAGTCAGTATGGCTATGATGGCTGGGCGGTACTCGAATGGGAATGCGCATTGAAGCATCCCGAACAAGGTGCGGCCGAAGGCGCGCCGTTCATCGCAGCGCACATGATCCGGAAGGCCGAACGCGCGTTCGACGATTTCGCCGGCGCAGCGCCCGATGCCACGAGGAACCGGCGAGTGCTGGGTCTCGCGTGACAGCCAAACAAGGGGGACAAGTGCCGTGGATATGACCGTTCGGTTCAGGCTGTCGCTGATGATGTTCCTGCAATATTTCGTGTGGGGCGCCTGGTTTGTCCCCTTTGCGACTTATCTCACCCACCACGGTTTCGAGGATTCGGTCGGCACGATCTATTCGTCGCAAGGCTGGGCAGCGATTGCGGCGCCCTTGTTCGTCGGAGCGATTGCGGACCGATACTTTTCCGCCGAGAAGGTGCAGGGCATCCTGCATCTCTTCGCAGGCGGGTTGCTGTTCCTGCTGTCCACGATCGGCGCGGACGCCAGCGTAATGTTCCTGGCAACGCTTGGCGTGTTGCTCGCCTATATGCCCACCATAGCCTTGTCGAACTCGGTCGCGCTGAACGCTCTCACCGATACGGAAAGACAGTTCCCGGCGATTCGCGTCTTCGGCACCCTCGGTTGGATCGTCGCCGGGCTTATCGTCGGCAAAGTCCTCCCGGGAGAGGCGGAGCGCACTGCACTTCCGCTTTACCTCGCGGGCAGCGTTTCACTTTTCTACGGCCTATATTCGTTCACGCTGCCGAAGACACCGCCGCGGGCGGGCCAAGGCCCGGCGTCGGTGATCACGCTGCTCGGTCTCGACGCCATCAGGAATTCAGATCGCAGCTTCTGGGCGCTCATCATCTGCACGATGCTGATGATGATCCCGTTCTCCTTTTACAACGTTTATGCAAATCCGTTCCTCGACGACATCGGCATGAAAGATCCGGCTGCCGTGCAGACCATTGGCCAGGTCTTCGAAGTCGGATTTCTTCTACTGCTGCCGCTCTTTTTCCGCTGGGTGGGCATGAAAGGCGTGCTCTTGATGGGCATGCTTGCCTGGGCCGTGCGCTACGTGCTATTCGCCAACGGCTTCAACGCCGACGGACCGATCGAGCCCATGATCTATGCCGGGCTCGCCTTGCACGGGGTGGGATTCGATTTCGTCTTCGTCGCCGCAACGATCTGGGTCGGCAAACACTTCGCTGCCGAGGCAAGCAGCCGCGCCCAGTCCTTCCTCGCCTTGATGACCTGGGGTGTCGGCTATCTGATCGGAAGCAATCTGGCCAATGCAGTTCAGGTCGGCACCGGCGCTGGCGGCCAGCCGGAATGGCACAGCTTCTGGCTTCTGCCCGCGGGCTTCGCCGCCGTCACCGCGGTTGTTTTCATGGTAGCGTTCCGCGACCGCAGCAACAAGGCGGGCGAGGCGAGAGCCTGACGCGGGCCCGACATAAAAGAGCCCCGCAACGGCCATCCGATGCGGGGCTCTCTTCTAGTCAGCGCTTGTTCGGCTTACTTCTTCTTCATCACCCAGCGTAGCCCGTTGGCAAGGTGGGTGAGGAAGTTCCGGTCCGAATAGGTTTCGGTTGTGTGGCCCATCGCGGTGTAAAAGACGCGCCCCCCCTCGAATTCGTGGGTCCAGGAAATCGGGTTCGGGTTCACGTCCTTCTCGCCGATCGAAGCCGGATCAAGCGTCACCAGGACGCGGGCCTCAGGGTTATAATCTTCGAAATAATACCATTCGTCGACGCGCCGCATGGTCGGCTGCACGCCCTTGGTGGCGGGGTGCTTGCGATCGACGACCTTCAGCGTTCCTTCGGGGGTGCCCGGGGGGTGCCGAGTGAAATGGCCTCCGATCATCTTGCCGTACCAGGGCCAATGATAGTGGCTGTCGGACGCTGCATGGATCCCGACAACGCCGCCGCCGCGCCGAACGAAGCTTTGCAGCGCATCCCGGCGCGCGCCCTGAAACCATTCGGATTCAGGCTTCTTTGGATCGGTGCTGGTGCTGAGGAAAATGATTGCGTCGAAGCCGCGCAATCCCTCCGGCGTGAAGACATTGGGATCGGCGCTCGGCACGATCGTCATTTTCTCGCGGGCGCCCAGCCCCTGGATGGCCGCGACGCCCGGCTCGATCGAGGCGTGCCGGTAGCCGGTGGAATGTGAGAAGAGGAGGACGCGCGGGGCTCCGCGGCCGGGCGCGGCAGAGGCGCTTGGCCCTGCCGACATCGCCAGCGCGCCCAGCGTCAGCAATAGCAGCCGATTCGGTCTTCGCATAATCGCTCTCCCTTGGCCGGATCTGAACGGAAGACCGGCAAACACTTGAAAAATAGCACTTATCTCAGGCTCTGCGTCAAGCTTCGAACTGGACAAACCCATGCTATTCCTAGTATGGGAGCGCTAACAGGGACAAGTGGGTTTTCGGCGGGGGAGGAGAGCGGCGTGCAATCAACGGAACTGGCCATCGACCGGCGCGCGCTCCTGCGCAGCGCCATCCTTCTCGTCGGGGGCAGCATGGCGGGCCTGCCGGGCGAGGCGTTTGCCCAAGGCAAAAAGCTGACAAAGGCACGGTTCTTCACGCCAGCGCAATATTCCGTGCTCGACGAAACCGCCGAGATCATCATTCCCAAAACCGACACGCCCGGCGCGCGGGCGGCCGGTGTGCCCAGCATCATCGACGATCTGATGGCGAACTGGGCCTCTGCCGAACGCGGTGCGAATTTCCGCGCGCTGATGGACGATATCGACCGGCGTGCACTCGCGGCGGGAGGAGCAAGTCTCCGCGCGCTTCCGCCGGCTCGGCGGCTCGAATTCGTTCGCGCCTACGACGCGGAGAAGATCGGGGCCAAGGATCCGGTTTATAGCCGGTTGAAGGAGCTGGTGCTCACGACCTATTATCTTTCCGAAGCCGGCGCGACGCAGGAGCTTCGGTACGAGCTGGTCCCCGGCAAGTGGGAAGCATGGACTACAATCGGGCCCGATGCGCGGGCTTGGGCAGTCTGATCGGGAGCGGCTGAAAATGACATTTGATGCAATCGTCGTCGGCTCGGGTATGAGCGGCGGCTGGGCCGCCAAAGAGCTGGCTGAAAAAGGCCTGAAGACGCTCGTGATCGAGCGCGGCGGTCATCTGGAGCACGGCGCCGACTACACCGACTCGCTTTCCCCTTGGGAACTCGAGAATTACGGCTTGGTCAAAGAGGCCGAAGCCGCCGAGCATTACGGCATCCAGAGCCAGTGCTATGCCTTTTCGACGGCAACCAAGCACCTTTGGGTCAAGGACAGTGAGCATCCTTACACCACGCCCGAGGGCCGCCCCTTCATGTGGATTCGCGGCTATCATCTTGGTGGCCGCTCGATCATGTGGGCACGTCAGTCCTACCGCCTCAGCGACATGGATTTTCAATCCAACGCTAGAGACGGCCACGGCTCCGACTGGCCCGTTCGCTACGAGGACATGGCGCCCTGGTACGACCATGTCGAGCAGTTCGCCGGCATTTCCGGCTCGCGCGAGGGCCTGCCCCAGCTTCCCGACGGCCAGTTCCTGCCGCCGATGGATCTGACCGGCGCTGAAAAGGACTTCAAGCAGAAGCTCGAAGCGGCCTATCCGACCCGCCGGCTCATCATCGGCCGCTGCGCCCATCTCACCGAAGCCAAGCCGCACCACGAAGAGCTGGGCCGTATCGCCTGCCAATACCGTTCGCTGTGCGAGCGCGGCTGCTCTTACGGCAGCTATTTTTCGAGCCTCAGCGCCACGCTGCCGGCTGCGCAGCGCACCGGCAACCTGACCATCGTGACGGACTCCATTGTTCACAGCGTCATCTACGACCCGAAGACCGGCAAGGCTTCGGGCGTGCGCGTTATCGACGCCAAGACGAAGCAGGGCCGCACCTACGAGGGCAAGGTCGTTTTCCTGTGCGCTTCAGCCATTCCGACCGCGCAGATCATGCTGAACTCGAAGTCGGAGGCATTCCCGAACGGCATCGCCAATCGCTCCGATGCGGTCGGGCGCTACCTGATGGATCACTTGAGCGGCATGGGCGCGAGCGGCACCTATCCCGGCTTTGAGCAAAACTATCATAGCGGCCGCCGCCCGAACGGTTTCTATATCCCACGGTACCGCAACGTCACGGAGCCCACCGAAGGCCTGTTGCGTGGCTATGGCTTCCAGGGCGGCGTGATGCGCGACAACTGGCGGCGCGGCCTGGGGCAGGCAGGTGTCGGACCGGAGTTCAAGGCAAGCCTGCGCAAGCCCGGCCCATGGCGGATCCATCTCAGTGGCTTCGGGGAGATGCTGCCGCGGCCGGACAATCGAGTCACGCTTCACCCCACGCGAACGGACAAATGGGGCATGCCGATCGTGCACATCGACGTTTCACTTGGGGACAACGAGCGCAGGATGGTCGAGCAGGTCGGTGCCGACGCCAAGGAGATGCTCGAACGCGCCGGCGCTACGGGCGTCAGCGTGCGCAAACATTATGGTGGCGCCGGGCTTGGGATCCATGAAATGGGGACCGCCCACATGGGCAAGGACCCGACCAAGTCGGTTCTGAACAAGTACAACCAGGCGCACGACGTTCCGAACCTGTTCATCACCGATGGCGCATGTATGGCGTCGGGTGGCTGCCAAAATCCGTCGCTCAGCTACATGGCGATGTCCGCGCGCGGCGCGCATTACGCAGTGCAGTTCCTGCGCGAAGGCGTGATCTAGGCATATTCGACAAGGAGAGTAGAGTTATGAAATTGGCCATCAGCGCGGCGCTTGCGCTCGCCGCTTTCGCAGTCGCCCCATCGTCCGCCGAGGCGCGCGAATGGCAGGTCAAGATGCTGAACAAGGGCGCCGATGGTAAGCTCATGGTCTTCGAGCCGGCTTTCATTGCTATCAAGCCGGGCGATACGGTGAAGTTCCTGGCGACCAATAAAGGCCACAACGCGGAGTCGATCGCCGGCATGGCGCCCGCCCGCGGCAACAGTTTCAAGGGCAAGATCAACGAAGAGATCGTGTTCAAGCCAACGGCCCCGGGCCTTTATGGTTACAAGTGCCTGCCCCACGTCGGTATGGGTATGGTCGGTCTCATCCAGGTTGGCCCGGCCACCAACAAGGCGCAGGCCGGCGCCGCTGCCGCACGCTTGCCCGGTCTTTCGAAAAAGACCATGGGCGCTCTGGTCGCGAAGGCGCGCTGAGCCAGCAAATCGTCTCATGCCCTTTGCCTGCGAGCCGCCAGCCCGGCGGCAAACCGTCGAAGGAGCATTGGCATGGCTGGAACACGCGCCTGGCATTTGAAATCGCGGCCCTCGGGGATGCCGGACCCGGGTAACTTCGAGCTGAAGGAGCTTGCGCTTCCGTCGCTCGAGGACGGCATGGTCCGCGTACAGAATAGCTGGCTTTCGGTCGACCCGTACATGCGCGGGCGGATGAACGATGTAAAAAGCTACGTTCCTCCCTTCGAAGTCGGCGCGCCGCTCCAGGGCGGGGCGGTCGGCAAGGTAGTCGAAAGCCGTGCGCCCGAGCTTCAGCCGGGCGACACGGTGTTTCATATGTTCGGCTGGCGCGAGCAAGCCGTGGGCAGGGCCGAGCACTTCACCAAAGTGCCGGCAATGCATGTGCCCGATCATCAATGGCTGGGGAATTTGGGCCTTACCGGGGCCACCGCTTATTTCGGGTTGCTGCGTGTCGCGGAGGCGAAGCAGGGGGACACGGTCTTCGTGTCGGCGGCGGCAGGGGCAGTAGGCTCCGCCGTGGTGCAAATCGCCAAGGCCAAGGGCATGACCGTGGTCGGGTCGGCCGGGGGCGAGGAGAAATGCGCCTGGCTGCGCGAACTTGGCGCGGACTTCGCGCTCGATTATCGCGCGAGGCCAATCATCAAGCAGTTGACAGAGGCGGTGCCGAGCGGGATCGACGTTTACTTCGACAATGTCGGAGGAGATCACCTCGATGCCGCTTTAGCGGCCGCGCGGCAGAATGCCCGCTTCGCCATATGCGGCATGATCGAGGGCTATAATGGCGGCGAGCCGCCCGCCTTACGCTACCTGATGCGCATCATTGGAGCGCGCATCATGCTGAAGGGCTTCATCTACACGGATTACATGAGCGAGATGGGCGACTTCTATCGTGACATGGGCGGCTGGATGGCAAGCGGCGCGGTGAAGGCGCGCGAGACGGTGCAGGACGGCATCGAGTCAGTCCCGGAAGCTTTTCTCGGCCTCTTCAGGGGGGACAATATTGGCAAGATGCTGGTGCGGCTGTGAAGTTTCGCCGCTGAGCAGCGCGCTTGCTGGGCGGCAATGATTGCTTACATTGAGTGAGATGATCTTTGTTTGTCCCGTTAAACGCGTGTTTGTCGCTTGTGCGGTGGCAATCGCATCCTTCCATCCCGCAATCGCTAAAGTTGTTGGCGAGGACGAGAGAGCTTCGCTGGCCGCCGATCTTGAGGCGCCGTTCTCCGGGGTTGGCCGCATCGTGTGCAGGGATCCCGCCACGGGCGAGCGTTATGCTTCAACCGCGACCTTGGTGGGTGACCACGCCACCGTGCTCACGACTGGCCATTTCAGAAGGGTGCAAACGCCATGCTACACGGCCGTCATTCCAATCGATTTCTGCGCCTTCGAACTTCGCTCGGCGGCCGGAGCGAGGATCTTCGGGTCTTTTGTCGGTGCTTCTCCGGTCGCTCGCTTCACCGTCCGCGCGGAACCAAACCCGCTTACCCCCGACTGGGCGATCCTGAAGTTGCACATTCCCGCCCCTCGGGCGGTGTCGCCGGTCATGGTGTTACCGATGAAAGCAAAAGAGCTGGCAGGCCGTTCGGATGCGTTCATGGTCAGCTACCACAGCTTCCCTGAAGCGACCTCCAGAACGAAACGCTATTCGCCGCAATGCAAGCCGCTGCCCGTTCGCGGCGCGCCGCTGGTATTCAGTCACATCTGTGACACGGAGTCTGGCTCTTCAGGGGGCCTGCTCTACATCAAGACGGCCACGGGTCCTCGGGCCGTCGGGATGAACCACGGTTCTTCGGTCGAGCGCAACTATGGCCAAGTCATCGGCGGCGAGATGCTCCGCAACTTGCCAAAGCAAGCGGTTGACGCGTCACGATAGATCTGACGAGGGACGCGAGAGCCGAACGGCCTCATCGCTTCCCTCCGCTCAGCGCGCGATGCGTGGAGGTAAACTCAGGCGAGTGCCTTTGCGCGTTCACCTATGACCCGCAGATCGTCGACGAAGCGGGCATATTCCTCCTCCCGATTGTCGCGGACGCGCAGGAGGAAGCTGGGGTGCACCGTCACCCAGCCTTCGCCGCCGTCAGACACCGTGTGCGCCCGTCCCCGCATGGCCGAGATCGTGACCGGCTTGCCAAACAGGGAGCGGGCGGCGGTGGCGCCGAGCGCAACGGTGATCGGCGGCCGGATCAGCACCCGCTCTTGCTCGATCCACCAGCGGCAGGCATCGATCTCCGATCCATTGGGCTTGGAGTGAATACGGCGCTTGCCGCGTTGCTCGAACTTGAAGTGCTTCACCGCATTAGTGACGTAGGTTTGGGAGCGATCGACACCTGCTTCGCCGAGCGCCCGGTCGAGGAGCTGGCCGGCCGGGCCGATGAAGGGTTTGCCGGCAAGGTCCTCCTGGTCGCCCGGCTGCTCGCCGACGAACATGATCTTCGCATCGACCGGGCCTTCGCCGAATACCGTCTGGGTACCGCATTTGTAGAGATCGCAGCGTGTGCAGCCCATCGCCTCTTGACGAACCGCCTCCCAGGCCGCGCGAACATTGTCGCCGATCGACGGTTTTGCCGTTTCCGCCTGTGCTGTCGCTGATTTGGCCTGCGATGTTTCAACCATTCTTGCCTCGCGTGCCTGGGCGCCTGAGATGAGCTCCCCCACCAACGCCGTCTCCGGCATGTTTTTCCAATATTTCTTCGGCATCTCCTTGGTCATGGCTTTGACCTTGAGGCGTGCAGGATTGAAGATCGAAGCGTAGTAAGTCTTCCAAGTTTCTTCGACCGGATCGCGATCCGGGGCGTCCGCACGAGTTGCGGCGGGGCCCTCCAGCAGCGTTTCTCCGTCCCAGTGGATCGAAAGCTCCGGCGTCAGGATCGACCAGCGCATCCCTGCGAACCGGCGGACGAAGAAGCCGGCACTAGCGCGCACGATATGGTGTTCGGGCTCGAACCAGGCGACGTAGCGCGTGCCGCCCTCATCCTCGAGCTCCCGGAAGCGCACGAATGCGTGCATCTTGTGAATGTCGCGCCGGACCTCCTTCGTCATCCGCTCCAGGCGCTGAACGAGTGGATCGGCCCGGTCTTCCAGCGCTCTCGAATTGGCTCGGATCCGCAGCAGCATCGAATAAAGCAGCGAGAAACGCTCCGGATCAGAGTGGCAAATCGCGGAACGCGCTAGTTCTACGAAGGAGCGCGGCACCGCAAATTGAGGAGCGGCAGCCGCCACTTCTGTCAACGTCGCAGCGAACAAATCTTGCGGCGTCGCTCCCACCTGCCAGAGGACGTCAGAAGGAAGGATGCGTCGTGAAGCGAGGGTGCGCGCGGCGACTCGCCAGCCGTCGAAATCATCTTCGTCGGCAAGGCGCGCAACCTGCGCCAAGCTATTTAAGCTCCTTGAGCTCGATCTTCCTGAACTCCACCGGATGGCCCTCGCTCTGAAGGGAAAGATAGCCCCCCTTAAGGCCGAGTTCCCCGCCCGCTTTTGCAAGGAGGAGCTTCGCATCCGCGTCGCCGGGATCGAACTGCGCTCCGGAGTAGCGCATCACTGGCTTTCCGTTGACAATGTGCGTGATCCGTCCGTCCTTTCGAACGTCCAGCTCCACCTTGATCCAGCGGCCGTTCTGAAAGGTGGGGCTGCTCGAATTGATGCAGTGCTCCGTCACCAGCTTGCGCGCCATAACGACGTGCGTGCCGGGCGTGCAGAGATTGGCGGTCGAGCGCGGCTTTGGGCCGTCTGCGCCAAGCAGTTGAAGTTCGAGGGACACCGGAAATTGCTGATCGCGCCCGATCGTTTCGGGGGCTTGGCCGTCAAACATGAGGCCGCTGTTGCTGTGCTGCCAGGCTTCGACGTCAGGCAGATAGGTGCCGTAGAAGCGGTATTCGAAGCGGACACGGAAAGGGGCCGCGACCCGCCTTCGATAGCTGAGATGTCCGAAGCGGCCGTCGAATTTTTCGTAGCCATCATAGGACACCCGGATCGCGCCGTCCTGCACCCGGAAGGTGCGCCGCCAATTGTCGCCAAGTGCATGCCTGGTGATCTTTGCCACCCAGCCGTTCAACGTCTTCCCGTCGAAAATCCGGCGCCACTGGCCCGGCGCTTGAGCGGAAGAGGGGGCGGCAAGAAAGGCGGACGCAGCCGCGGCAAAAACGAGTCTTTCGAACATGGCTCCACCTTAAGCTGCCGGGGCAAACAGCTCCAGTTGTTCCGCTTTCGGCTTCAGCCGCTGGCGAAGATCGGCGCGGTCGGTGAGGAGGGTGGGGCGCCAGCCTTCGGCGTAGATGAAGGGGCGGACCTTAGTCACCGACGCAGTCAGCCGAGCGATGTCGTCAAGCCTAAGCCGACGCCACCGACGCGACTTGAGGATGCGGTCAACGGCCTTCACGCCCAGACCGGGCACGCGAAGCAACATTTCGCGGGGCGCGCGGTTCACGTCCACCGGGAAATGTTCGCGAAACTTGAGCGCCCAGGCGAGCTTCGGATCGATGTCGAGCGGGAGCATGCCGGAACCATCGGTGGCCGCGATGACATCGGCAGACTTGAAGCCGTAAAAGCGCATCAACCAGTCGGATTGGTAAAGCCGGTGTTCGCGCATCAGCGGCGGGCGCTGGAGGGGAAGCACGGCGCTCGCGTCGGGAATTGGCGAAAAAGCGGAATAATAAACACGCCGGAGGGCGAAGCGATCGTAAAGGCCGCTTGCGCGGATCACGATGTCGCAGTCGTTCGCACTGTCGGCGCCCACGATCATCTGAGTGGACTGGCCGGCGGGTGCAAAGTTTGGGGCGGATTTGAAGCGCTTGGATCCATCCTCGCGGTCAACAATCTCTGACTTCATCTCGCGCATCGCGCCTTCGATGCGCGCGGCGTTTTTTTCGGGCGCAAGCCGCTTCAGGCCGGTTTCCGTCGGGAGCTCCACGTTGATGGAGATGCGGTCGGCGTAGAGGCCGGCTTGGTGGATCAGCTCCGGATCGGCATCGGGAATGGTCTTGAGGTGAATATAGCCGCGAAAATCGTGATCTTCGCGCAGGCTACGTGCCACCTCGACAATCTGCTCCATCGTGTAATTGGATGAGCGGATGATGCCGGAGGAAAGGAACAGCCCTTCAATGTAGTTGCGTTTGTAGAAGGAAAGCGTGAGCTGCACGATTTCCTCGGCGGTGAAGCGGGCCCGCCGAACGTTCGAGCTCTTGCGGTTGATGCAATAGTGGCAATCGAAAATGCAGCTGTTGGTAAGCAGAATTTTGAGGAGCGAAATGCACCGTCCATCGGGGGCGTAAGCGTGGCAAATACCCATTCCTTCCGTGGAGCCAATCCCTTTGCCGCTTTGGCTGTCGCGCTTCGCAGTCCCTGAGGAAGCGCAGGACGCATCGTATTTCGCCGCGTCCGCCAGGATGGCAAGCTTATCGCGAGTGTCGAGCCGAGGCATATGTTCTATGTATGTTCCATCTTGTGCTATGTCGAGCCTCGCCTGGTCAAAAGGCGAAACAACTCGGTTGCAAAGCGCTGACGGTGACGCCAACCCAAAACGATGGCGCTTTCCCGGCTTCTTCTGCTCCTGATCGTGCTCGGCCTCGCCGTCACCGGATGGGCGTATCGGACCGCGACCAGGGCGCCCGTCGTGCGGCAAGCGGAGGTCCCGCTGGTTGGCCTGAAAGGCGGCGAAACATTACGGGTTGTTCTCATTTCGGACGTGCACGTTGCCGGGCCAGATATGCCGCCCGAGCGGCTGTCGGGAATTGTTAGACGCATCAACTTGCTTCGCCCGGATCTAGTCGTCATCGCCGGCGATCTCGTCAGCGACCGGCTGGCTGCCACACGTCATTACGCGATGCACGAAGCGGTGGCACCGCTCGCCGGCTTGCGCGCGAGGTTCGGCACGTTCGCAGTGCTCGGCAACCATGACCACTGGCGCGATGCTGGCGAGGCGCGGGCGGCGCTTGGTGAAGCGGGCATTACATTGCTCGATAATGATGCTGCGAGGGCAGGACCGCTTGTGATCGGTGGGCTCGACGATGCTTATACGGGGCGCGACGATCTCGCCCGGACGATCGCCCGGATGCGCAGCCTGGGCGGCGTGCCCGTGCTGCTCAGCCACAGCCCCGATCCCTTTGCGCGGGCACCGGGCGAGGTTCAACTGATGCTCGCCGGGCACACGCATTGCGGTCAGATACGGTTGCCGCTGCTTGGTGCACCTTCCTACATGTCTGAATATGGCAACCGGTTTGGCTGCGGTCGCATCAACGAAACCGGAAAGACGCTCATCGTCGGCGCTGGGCTCGGCACCAGCATGCTGCCGCTGCGGCTCGGCGCCGTGCCCGATATGTGGCTTGTGACACTCGTCGGCACGGATGCGCCCGCCAAGGGCATAGTGCCGACAGCTGGGCCGGAAGCTCTGCCGCTCAGGCGAACAGCCAGCTCCCGAGGAGCCGACCGAAGGGGAACGTGAAGGCGCCCGCGAGGATGAGCGCTCCGGCCACCATCGCGCGTACGGCAAAGCGGTGACGCGCCACTCGATGGGCGCGGGCCGAAAAGGCGATCACGGGCACCTGCACCAGGGTGAAGGCAGAAAGAATGTGTATGGCGCTTAACCCACCGTCATTGATACCCCGTATGCCAAAGCTGAGCGCAGCCGTGGGTGCCATGGCGAGGCACCAGATCCAGCCGAGGCGCCGGTGAAGTCTGTCGCCGCGCCGCCGGAGCAGCATGATGCGGGTGAGCACCAACGCGAGGCCAATCGTCAGCAAATGGGCCCAGACGAGCGTTGGGATCTCATCCCAATCGGATCGACCGCGCCACAGGGCCACGATCACCATCAGCAGAAGAATGGTCGCGGACGCGGACAGCAGGCGATCGAATTGATCGGGCGCGAGAGACACGATCGGGCGCCGGGCCGCGCCCACTGTGCGAGTGGCCATGTTTTACCCCCGCACGGATTTTCCACGTCTGCCGCGCTCGTGCAAGGGGAGGGGCTCACTCAGCCAAGGTGAAACCGATTCTCAGCGTTACTTGATAGTGCGCAACGCGGCCTTCTTCGATGTGGCCGCGGGTTTCCTTCACTTCAAACCAGCGCAGGTCGCGAACCGTCGTGGAAGCGCGTGCAACCGCTTTCTCGATAGCATCCTCGATTCCGGTCGCTGAGCTGCCGACTATTTCGATGATCTTGTAGATATTGTCGCTCATGCGGGTCCTCCTTCTCGTTTCCAAACCCAACGGGCTTCTGCCGCGAACGTTGCAGCGGGACAGGAGGCGGGGGTAGGGTGAGGAGCAGTTTCCCAGGAGAGTCTCCGTGCGTCGCTTCATCCCTTTTGCTTTTGCTTCCGCGCTTGCGCTTGCCGTCCCAGCCGCCGCAGCGCCGGCCGACGATTTCAGGCAGTTGCTCCAGGATCATTACGCGTGGCTGTTGAAGACGAATCCCGTCCAGGCAACCGCGCTCGGCGTGCGTGATCACGATCGAGAGATTGAGGATCTCAGCCCTGCAGCCCGCGAGCGACACCAGGCCCAAGCGCAGGCGTTCCTCGCGCGCCTGGAACGTATTCCGGCAACGGCGCTGGCTCCCGCCGATCGGACGAACCACGCGATTTTGCGGCGGATGCTCAGCGAAACGGTCGAGGCGTCGCGCTTCGGCCAGCGCAACATGCTGTTCACCACTTATTATGGCTGGCACCAGGGTTTTGCGGGCATGGCTCGCAACCTGCCGTTCCGCACGCGCACCGACTATGAAAGCTATCTCGCCCGGATCGAGCAATATCCGAAGCTGAACGACCAGGCGCTTGCCATAACCGCCGAAGCGGTCCGGGGCGGATACGTTCTGCCGTGCTCCGTCCTCGGCGGCTACGAGCGCACGATTTCCGGGGTCATAGTCGAGGATCCGGCGTCATCCCGATTCTACGAGCCCTTCACCCGCGCGCGGCCGGCTGACGTGAACGAACGCGATTGGGCCGCGATGCAGCAAAGGGCGAGGCGGATCATCGCCGACGTGCTCAACCCCGCTTACGCCAAGCACCTGCAGTTCTACCGCACTGGCTATGCGCCGAAATGCGCCAAGAGCGACAGCATTTCATCGCAGCAGGGGGGACGCGATTATTACGCCTCGCTCGTTCGACAGAACACGACAACCAACCTTACCGCCGATCAGATACACCGGATCGGCCTAGCGGAGGCAGCTAGGATCCGGGCGGACATGGAGACGGTCGCAAAAGAAGCGGGCTTCCCAAACCGGCAGGCTTTCATTGCCGAGCTTCGCACCAACCCGAGATATTACGCCCAAACCCCGGATGAACTGCTGAGGGCAACGGCAATTGTCACCAAAAGCATCGACGGAAGGATGCCGGAGCTTTTCGGGACGCTGCCACGGCTTCCGTACGGCATTGCGGCCATTCCGGCCGAAACCGCCGAGGGAACGACCACAGCTTATTACAACTCGGGATCGCCGGAGAGCGGCATTGCCGGCACTTATTATGTGAATACCTCCAAGCTCTCGCAGCGGCCGCTCTGGGAAATTCCAGCTCTGAGCCTCCACGAGGCAGTGCCGGGTCATCATCATCAGATTGCACTTCAGCAGGAGCTGGAGATTGCTCCGTTCCGCCGCAATTTCACCAGCTTCACGGCATTCACGGAAGGCTGGGGGCTTTATTCCGAAAGCCTCGGCAAGGAGATGGGACTTTATGACACGCCGGCCAAGCGAATGGGGCAGCTTTCCTATCAGGCATGGCGCGCCGCGCGGCTCGTGGTCGACACCGGCATCCATTCCAAGGGCTGGGACAAGGCACGCGCAGTCGCGTTCATGAAGGAGAATACGGCGCTGAGCGAAGCCAATATCGACGCAGAGGTGAACCGCTACATCAGCTGGCCCGGCCAGGCGCTGGGCTACATGATCGGCAACATCCGCATCAGGGAGCTCAGAGCCCGGGCCGAAAAGGAGCTGGGGGCGAAATTCGATTTACGGCGCTTCCACGATGCCGTGTTGCTCCAGGGATCGGTGCCGCTCGACGTGCTGGAGGTGCAAATCGGCGAGTGGATTGGGACGGAACAGAAGCGAACGTAAGTGCAGCTCCCCCGCGGGTATCGCGGGCGGGCTACTCGCCCCGTGCGGCCGCGCGGCGCTCGTCGCGTGCTGTTCGCATCATCTGTTCCCAGCAGCCGGTGAAGCCGCCGGGGCCGACGGTCGAGCAGCTCTGGGTTCCGGTGCGGCCGACGGTTTCGAGGCTTCGTGCCCGGGCGGCCCAGCTCGTGCCGCCGCGGGTCGGCGTCTCGTCGCGGAGCGCGCGCGGGATGCGGTAGCGCTCGTTGTCCGGCCGGCGGGCGCAGATCACGATCTCATCGCCGCGGCCGCGTGGGCAAGGGTCTCGACCGTAAACGACCACTTGGCGGATGCGCTCGGGGGCAGCTGCACTACGCTTGGTCTGGCTACGTTGCGCTTCGGCCGGGACAAAGGCGGGCAGAAGCATCGCGGCCAGGGCGGCCAGCGTCAAAGCGCGCTTCATCATGAACTCTCCCGAAAGCTGCCAATCGACTGCAAAAGAAAGGCTTCAGCGCCCGCTTTTGTTCCTCTTCAGTCAGCCGGTCGCGTCGGTGACCGAGAAGAGGATGAGTGCCGCAACAGCAAGGATCCCCCAGCGGAATCCACGCTCGACCGCGAAGTTGCCGGTCCTCGACAGCACCACCGCGCTGGTCGGCATCACGATCAGGAAAAGCCCCACCGAAAGGAGAAGCCCCGCCTTCAGGCCGCCAAGCCGATAGCCGACGAGGGCGAGCATGGCCCAGGCAACGCAATAGATCAGAGCTTCACGGTGAAGTTGGCGCACCTCAATGCGCCACTTGTGGCCCGCGGCTGAGGCCGGATTTGGCAAGCTGATCGTCGATCTGCGCAACCAGCCGGTCGAGCCCTTCAGCGGATTTGGCCTCGGCGCGTGCGACCAGCACGTCCTGGGTATTGGATGCGCGCAGCAGCCACCAGCCGTCTTCGGTGTTTACCCGGGCGCCGTCGGTCGGATCGACGTTGGCGCCTCGGGACTGCAGGCGGGAGAGCACTTCTTCCATCACGGGAAACTTGCGGCTTTCGTCGACCTGAAAGCGCATTTCCGGGGTGTTGATCATTTCCTGCATCGCTGACCGGATATCGGTCAAGGAGCCGCCCATCTGCGAAACCGCGCGGATCAGACGGATTGCCGCGTAAAGTGCATCATCGAAGCCGTACCACTGGTGCGCGAAAAAGATGTGGCCGCTCATCTCCCCAGCGAGCGGAGCCTCAGTCTCCTTCATCTTGGATTTGATGAGGCTATGCCCGGTCTTCCACATCAGCGGCTTTCCGCCAAGTTCGGCGATGCGGTCAAAGAGCGCCTGGCTTGCCTTGACGTCCGCTATGATGGTCGAACCCGGCATCTCCCGAAGCACCGGCTCGGCCAGAACGGCAAGGATCTGGTCGCCCCAAATCACTCGGCCCCGACCGTCCACCGCACCGATCCGATCCGCATCGCCGTCAAAGGCGACGCCGAAGTCGAGGCCCTTTTCCGCTACAAGGGCCTTCAAGTCGGCCAGATTGTGCTCGACGGTTGGGTCTGGATGATGGTTGGGGAAGGTGCCGTCCACCTCGGTGAAAAGGGTGTGATGCTCACCCGGCAGGCGCTTCACCAGCCGCTCGAGAACAGGGCCTGCAGCGCCATTGCCGGCGTCCCAGCCGATCCGAAAGGCTTGGCCGTCGAAGTTCTGGAGCAATCGGTCGACATACATGTCCATGACATCGGCGTCGCTGACGGTGCCGCTGCCTTCTTCCCAATCGGCCTCCGCAGCCATTCGTCCAAGCTTTTGAATGTCTTGCCCGAAGAACGCGCTGCCGAAAAAAACCATCTTGAAGCCGTTATAGTGCCCCGGATTATGGCTGCCGGTGATCTGGATGCCACCATCCACTTCGAGCTCCGCTTCGGCGAAATAGAGCATCGGTGTCGGGCCCAAGCCGATGCGGACGACATCAACGCCGCTTGTCGTCAGGCCGCGCACCAGCTCGGCTTCGAGCGCGGGCGAGCTCAGCCGGCCGTCCCTCCCCACCGCGACGCGGGTTCCGCCGCTCCGTCGGATCAAGGTCCCGAAGGTCCGCCCCACGGCATAAGCATCGGCGTCTCCCAGCGTCTCGCCGACAATCCCGCGGATATCGTATTCGCGCAAAGAGGTCGGGTTAAGACGATGGGTCACTGAGTGCTCCGTTTTCAGGCGAGATGTGGTTCAAGACGCGCGAGGCGTCCTCCGGTTCATTTCGGCTACGAGCACGTCTCGCGCGACATTGACGCGATTGGCGAGCTCGGCCGAACCCCCGGCGTCGGGATGGACCCGCGTTATCAGGCGGCGGTGCGCGTCCCGTATCTGCCCAAGGGTCGCGCCCTCCGGCACGCCGAGTAGCCGCCGCGCATCGTCGATCCCCATTTGGGGCGGTGCCGAGCGCTTGCGGCGCCAGGCCGCCCACAGCAATGCGCCCACCATCAGCGTCGCCCCGGGCACTGTGCGACCGGTGGTAAGCAGCCTTACGCCCAACAGAAACAGCGCAAGCGCGACGCCGTCTTCGTAGGTGTAGCCCTTGAGCTTGCCCGTCCGCCAGGCCCAGACGAGCCCAATGCCGACGAACACCAGGAGCAGCGGCATCCTAGCCGACCATTGCGGCGATGCGCGCCTGTTCGGCCGTCCGACTTTCATCGGGAAGCCCAAGGGCGGCAATCATTTCGCGAAGCTCCTGACGCGCTGCGATGTGACTGAGGCCAACACTGCCGAGCTGCGACAAGTCGAGAAGCGTGAGGCCCTTCGGGAAGAGCTCGCGGTAGATCACGCGCTCGCCAAGACCCGGAATGATGCGGAACCCGACGCGGCGCGACAGGTCGGCGAGCGCTTCGCCGACGCGGCGCATATTCTTTGCCTCGACATGCTGAAGGCGGTTGCGCAGCAGGACCCAGTCTACGGTAGCGCCGTGCGTCTTGGCGCGTTGGGTCCGGCTCCGCCAGACCAGCTCGGCATAAAAGCTCGGACGCCGGATCTTGTATGTTTCCGCGTCGACCTCGCCGATCAGGTCCAGGTCGACAAAGCTGTCGTTGATGGGCGTTACCAAAGTGTCTGCGCGAAGCATCGCGGCCCGGGCAAAAGGATCGTCTCGGCCGGGCGTATCTACGACGACCACATCCGCACCCTCCGCCAGCCGGTCGAGCTGCGCGTCGAGATTGTCGTCCTTCGCCGGATCGAAAGTCTCGTGGGTCGGCATCGGCAGATCGATCTCAGCGCGAGCGATGGTGGCTGCGCGATTGTCGAGATATCGGCCAAGTGTTCGTTGGCGCGTGTCGAGGTCGATGGCGGCGACCTTCCGCCCAGAAGCTGACAGCGCAACGGCGGTATGGACGGCCGTTGTCGATTTTCCGGTTCCGCCCTTTTCGTTAGCGAAGACGATGAAATGCGGCTTCACGCCAGACATGAGTAAATGGTGCCCCTCTTGATCTCGCGATGGCGCCCCTGCATCAGGCGCCGCGTCAACATCTTGCAGCATGTATCGGAGCCCGCCGGGCCGTGCAAATCATCCGTGAGATCAATGCGCTTAGACGAGCGATCGCCGCGGTTCGCGGCGAGGGAGGAAGCGTTGCCCTGGTTCCGACCATGGGTGCGCTCCATGCCGGGCACCTAAAACTGGTGCGCGAAGCGCGGCGGCTGGCCCGCCACGTGGTGGCTTCGATCTTCGTCAATCCAATGCAGTTCGGGCCTGGCGAGGATCTCAGCAGCTACCCACGGCGAGAGGCCGAGGATGCGCAGATGCTGGAGGCGGAGGGCTGCGCGATCCTATGGGCGCCTTCCGTGGACGTTATGTACCGGCAAGGCCACGCGACCAAAATCGGCGTCAGCGGGGTTTCGGCCGGTCTGGATGGTGACGCAAGGCCGGGGCATTTCGAAGGCGTTGCCACCGTGGTTGTGAAGCTTTTCAACCAGGTCCAGCCCGACATCGCCGTCTTCGGCGAGAAGGACTTTCAGCAGTTGGTGGTGATCCGGCGGATGACGGCGGATCTCGACCTGCCCGTGCAGATCGTAGGTGTGCCAACGCAGCGTGATGCTGATGGTCTCGCGCTCTCGTCCCGAAACGCATATCTCACGGCGGAGGAACGTCGCTGCGCCAGGACGTTGCCTCGGGTGCTCCTCGAAGCCGCGCAGGCGATCCGCGAAGGCGGCGACATCGCGGAGGCTCTTGCGCGCGCCCGCCAGGCCCTGGCCGCAGCCGGCTTCGAGCCAATCGATTATATCGAGCTTCGCGATGCGGAAACGCTGGAACCCTGGACGAACATTAATCGCCCAGCCCGTATCCTCGCCGCAGCAAAGATCGGCCGCACCCGCTTGATCGATAATATCCCGATTTTGCCTGCAATTCGAGGCAGCTAAGGGTCATTGGGCCGATAGCTCGGGCACGCCGAGCACGAACTGCGTTGCACAAACTTTTGCCCCGCGCCGGCGTCTGGCAAATTTGATGACGTCGGCGTTAACCATTTCTTTGCCAAACCTGCGCGAAATCACCCCACGGGACGAAAAAAAAGGGGATGATCATGGCTACAAGTTCAAAAGGCGCCGCCTTCCTGATGGAAAGCCGGCTTGGGGCGGCAGCGGCTGGAGATGCACAGGCGCTCTACGAGCTTGGTGTTGCTTACTCGACCGGCACCTACGGCCTCGAAGTCGATCTCGTCGAGGCGCACAAATGGTTCAATCTCGCGGCTCTGAAGGGCAGCACGCTTGGGCAGCAGTGCCGGGCGGAAATCGCCGAGGAAATGTCGGCGCGCGAAATCGCCGAAGCGCAACGCCAGGCTCGCGGCTGGCTTTCCGAAACGAGCCGCCGGGCAGCCTGATCTTGGCCTAAGGGGCGGTCGCAACCAGCCCCTGCCTCGCAGCCAAGCTATTGGGCGGCCGGTCTCGGCGGTGCTCCGTTCTTGTAGCGTTCGAACCAGGCGAGAATCGCGCTGGCCTTTGCACCGCTCTGCGAGGGACGCGCAGCCAGGCCCGAGTGGCTTGCACCGGGCACTTTCACCAGCGCGGTGGGCACCCCAAGGAGTTGTAGCGCGGTATAATATTGCTCCGCCTCGCTGACCGGCGTCCGGTAATCCTCGCTTCCGACAACAACAAGGGTCGGCGTCTTGACGTTCCCCACCAGCGACAAAGGCGAGCGCCTCCAATAGGCCTGCGGGTCCTCCCATGGGAACTTTCCAAACCAGTAGCGCGAAAAGAAAGCCGGCATGTCGGCCGTGAGGGCGAAGCTCGCCCAGTCGATCACGGGCTTTTGAGTAGCGGCGGCCTTGAAGCGATTGGTTTTGCCGACAATCCACGCGGTGAGCACCCCGCCGCCCGAGCCGCCCGTGACGAACAGCCGCTCCGGGTCGGCAAAACCCTGCGCGATGGCGGCGTCGACTGCGCTCATCAGGTCGTCATAATCGTAGCCGGGGTAAGCGTGGTGGATCTGGTTCGCGAATTCCGCCCCGTATGACGTCGAGCCACGCGGATTGACCGACAGCACGGCATAGCCACCCGCCGCGTAAAGCTGATTGTCGGTCGCGAAATGCGGCCCGTAGGCAGAAAAGGGGCCGCCATGAATCTCAAGGATCAGCGGCACGCGCTGCCCCTCAGCGTAGCTCGGCGGGAGCGTCAGCCAAGCGTCGATCGGCCGTTGATCGTGGCTCGAAGTAACTGGGATCTTGCGAACGGAGCCCATGGTCTTTTGGCCGAGGAGCTCGGCATTGAGCCGGGTGAGCTGCTTCTTCGTGCCCGCTTTCACCAGCGCCACGTCCGCCGGCCGGATCGGCGTACCGCTCGTCATTGCAATCGTGCCGTCCCGCGCGACGCTGAAGCTTCCGCCCGTATAGGGGCGGTCAAGCGCGCCGCCGCTCATGCCTTCCGCGACCGTACGAATGGAGCCGTCGAGGCCGACGCGCGCGATCTTGGTCTCACCCCGGTCATCATATGACAGGTAGATCGAGCGGCTGTCCGAAGCCCAGACAGGCGACTCAACGCTGCGATCAAGGCGCTCGGTCAGCACGCGCCGATTGCTGCCGTCCCGGTCCGCTACGTACAGCAGGCTGTTCTGGTAGCCGAGACGTTTGTCGTCGAAGCCGAGATAGGCGATCCGCTGCCCGTCCGGCGAAATGACAGGATCGGTGTCCGGGCCGTCGCGATCCGTCAGCGCACGAATGGCGCCGCTCTGCACATCCAGCGCATAAACTTCGCTATCCAGCGGCTCGCGCTCCCATTCCGCCGAGCGGTTGGCGCTGAACAGGATCGAGCGCTCGTCCGAGGCCCAGCTCAAAGGACCTTCATGATGATGATTGCCCCCGCTCAGCTGGCGCGGCGCTCCGCCCTCGCCCGAGACCACGAAGATGTGACTGAAGCCGGGCTTCAAATAGCCTTCCGCGTCCGCCCTGTAGCTGACATTGGTGTGGATCTCGAGCGGGTCCGCCCACTCCGCGCCTTCGGGCTTGGCCGCTTGACTGCCAAGCTTGGGAGCATCTCCGGGCACGAACATCGAATAAGCGATCTGCCGGCCACCGGGAGACCAGGCGATGCTGGTGGGCGTGTCGGGAAGGCCGGTGATCCGGACCGACTCGCCGCTATCCATCCAGCGCACGAAGAGCTGCGCCGAGCCGCCCTCCGCGGTTGAGGTGTAAGCCAGCCGCCGTCCATCGGGCGACCAGCGCGGCTGGCTGTGCGCGCCTACCCCGGCGACCAAGGGCATGTGCTCGCCCGAGCGCGTGTCAACGAGCCAAATGGTCGAGCGCATCCGGTCTGTCATGATGTCGCCCGAACGACGAACATAGGCGATGCGCGTGCCATCCGGGCTGATCTGTGGGTCCGATGCCGCTTCTAGAGAGAAGAGGTCGCGCGCAGCGAAGGTGCGCGGTGGCCCGTCGGCCTGGGCCGCAAGCGTTGATGTCTGTACGTAAAGCAGCAACGCCGCTCCATAGAGCCAATTCCGCATCCTGTTGCTCTCCCTACCGTGGCGGCCCCTTGTCGCGATCAGACCTTCTTGAACGGCGTCAGTTCGTCAAGCGCTTCGATCTCATGAGCCACCGCTCGGCGCTCCGCTTGAAGAAAATCCTCGACCGCCGCACGAAATCCCGGATCCGGAAGGTAATGCGCCGAGTAGGTTGGCACCGGGCGATAACCCCGGCTGAGCTTGTGCTCTCCCTGCGCGCCGGCCTCGACACGGGCGAGGCCGCGCGCGATCGCCGCCTCGATCGCCTGATAATAGCAGATCTCGAAGTGGAGATGGGGAACGTCCACCAACGCGCCCCAATAGCGTCCGTAGAGGGTGTCGGAGCCGATCAGGTTTAGGGCACCGGCGATCGGCTGGTCCCCACGCATCGCGAAGATCAGGAGGACGCGGTCCGCCATGCGCTCGCCAAGCAGCGAAAAGAAGCGGCGGGTGAGATACGGGCGCCCCCACTTCCTTGAGCCAGTGTCCTGGTAGAACGTCCAGAATGCGTCCCAATGGCGCTCGGTTATGGCAGCGCCCGTGACGTGCTCGACGGTAAGGCCCGCCAGCGCTTCACGCCGCTCCTTGCGGATCGCCTTTCGTTTCCTCGAAGAAAGCGATGCGAGGAAGTCGTCGAAGGCGGCATAATCTTGATTGTGCCAGTGGAACTGGCTGTCGACGCGGATCAGCCAGCCCGCCTCCTCGAACAACGGCACTTCTTCAGCAGCAATGAAGGTGGCGTGGGCTGAGGACAGGCCGTTGTTGCGAACCACGGCTTCTGCTGCAGCGATGAGCGCGGGCGCAAGCTCCGGGTCACGCGCCAGCAGCCGTCGCCCCGGCACTGGCGTGAACGGCACCGCGATCTGAAGCTTGGGGTAATAACGACCGCCGGCGCGTTCATAGGCGCTCGCCCAGCCATGATCGAAAACATATTCACCCTGGCTGTGGCTTTTGGCGTAGGCCACCATGACTGCCGCCGGGCAGCCGTCTGCGCCGTCGATCGCGATCGGTACGGGCTGCCAGCCGGTTCGGGCGGTGGCACTTCCCGAAACCTCGAGCGCCGAAAGAAAGGCATGCGTCAGGAATGGGTTGTCCGCTCCCGCACACGCGTCCCACTCCACCGCATCGAAGCTGGCGACGCCGGGTTCGGTTCGAGCTTGAATCTGCCGCTTTTTTTCCATCGGGGCCCCAGCCCTAACCGGTATGCGCGGCGACTAACCAGCAAAAAAGCTAGCCTGCTTCGTAGATTATCTGATCGGCATTCGCCCGCGCGGTCTTCGCCTGCTTGGCGTTTCGCACGGTCCAGGTGAAAACGGGAAGCCCGCGGCCGCGGGCGCGCCTGACAAAGCGGGAGGGCAGATCGCGGACGTCATAGGCCAGGAAATCGGGGCGCGCGCGCCAGAGCGCCAAGCGCCGCTCCAAGGGCCCTCGCCACCCCCGCCGCCCCGTTTCGGTGACCACGAGGCCGCGCGTCACGCGCGGCGCGTGTTCGGCGAACCAGCGGGAGACTTCTGGGTTGAACGACATCACACCGACCGCGCCGCGATAGCCTTCGAGTGCACAAAGCACGGACAGACAGAGCGGGGCGACATTCCCGTCCGGCGCCTTCACCTCGATGAGCAGCGGTACTTTTGAGCCGATAATGTCCAGAACTTCGCAAAGCTCTGGAATGGTCTCGTCGCTGCCCCTGAGGCGGATTGCGCGGAGCTCGGCTGCACTGCGGGCGGCGACTTTGCCCGTGGCGTCGGTGAGGCGGTCGAGATCGTAGTCGTGAAACACGAACGGAAAGCCGTCGCCGCTTGCCTGGACGTCAAGTTCGACCCCGTGCCCTTTTGCCACGGCAGCTTCAAAAGCGGCGCGGCTGTTTTCCACCCTCCCGCGGCCATGGAGCCCGCGATGCGCGAAGGGCGCGCCAGCGAGCCGCGCGACGCGCTTCAGGCTGGGCGCCGGCGCGAGCGTCTCGTCAAGCAGACTTGACGGCGACAATCGCATCCACCTCAACCGCGGCACCCAACGGAAGCACTGGTACCCCAACCGCGCTTCGCGCGTGCCGCCCAGCCTCGCCGAACACCTGCTCCATCAGTTCGGACGCGCCGTTCGCGACCTTCGGCTGGTCCGTGAAGCTCCCCGCACTGCTGACGAATACGCCGAGTTTCACGATCCGGTCGACGCGATCGAGCCCGCCAAGCGCCTTGTTGATCTGCGCGAGAAGCATGATGCCGCAGGCGCGCGCGGCCGCGTAGCCGAAGGTGGCATCCCGATCTTCGCCGAGCCGGCCCGTCATCAACTGACCGTTGTCGAAAGGGAGCTGTCCGGAAATGTGGAGGAGGTTTCCCACGAGGACCGCCGGCACATAGGCCGCGACCGGGGCCGCGGGCTCCGGAAGGGTGATGTTCTGCCCCGCGAGGCGCGCTGCCATATCCTGAGTCATGAAGCAGACCGTAAGCACCCGCTTTCGGCATGGGTCAAGCAGGCCGTTCCAGCTGTCCAATTTTGACGCAGCGCAGTGTTCGGAAACAAGCAGCTGAACGGCCGGGCCATTCTTTGCTGGATCATTGCTCTGGCAAGCTGCGGCGCATCGGATTCGCTCAAGGACGCGTTCAGCTCGTCCGCGAGATCGGTCGTCGTCTAGCGCGGCCGCTTCTCCATGAACAGGTAGGCCGGGTCGAACTCTGCAACGGCTTGGAGCCGCGTCCAGTCATGGATGCTGACGGTGTCGGACCTGAATGTCACGATGCCTTGCTCCCGAAGCTCCTTCAGGGTTCGGTTCACGTGCACGGGGGTGAGCCCCTTCAGCTCGGAAATCTGGCTCTGCGTGAGCGGCAGGCGGTAGCTCGTCTGCTGCGTCAGCTTCACAATGCCCAATCGAATGTAAAGCTCGCAAAACAGGTGCGCGAGCCTCTGAATGGCTGAGCGACGGCCCAAGGACAACAACCACTCCCGATGGATGGAAGCGTCCAGCAAGGTGGAAAGCCACAGCAGTCGCGAAAGGTGGGGCTCGTCCTGAGTGATCGCCTGAAGCCGTTCATGCGGGAACACGCCGATCGTGCTGGGGACGAGCGCCATGACATTATGGTCCAGGCGCTTCAGCGGAAAGCTGTGAAGGTCAATAAAATCACCGGGAACATGCAGTTCCAGCATCTGCCGGCTGCCGTCGGCAAGGTCTTTGTAGCGGCAGACAAGGCCGTCGATGAGGAGGTTGCTTGTGGTCAGCTCCATCCCGCTGCGGATGAACGTCCGCCCTTGGGTATGATCCACTGTGTGAGACATGGCCCCTCGGAGCACCGCTTCCTCGCTGTCGCTCAGTTCATCGCGGAGCCGCAGCTTCAGCAGCAGTTTTTCGATCATGGCTCCCCCCTCAGTGCCGCCCGCTAGCCCTGGCTGCCCAGTTCCAATGCTGAAGCGCGCTGTCGAGCACCTGCAATACGCCAGACCCTGGGCGGATTCCAGACGAGCTGCTCCGGGCGAGTTCGCAAGCTGTTCCTATAAACGCCGTTTTGCGAGCTCTGTGAAACAGTCTCGGCAGCAGGCCGAGCCAAAACAGCACGTTTGTAGCTCGATTCAGCACCGGCGCGCTCGCGAGCCTCGAGCTAAAAGCTTCATTGTTGTTTCTGCTTTGGCCTGCCGCTGGATTTGCCTGAGAGTGCAGGAACATATTCCTGTCCAACCAGTATTCTTCTTACGGGGCGAATACCCAAATCTCAGGAGAGTATCGTATGAAAAGTTTATTCATAGTGGCCAGTGCTGCCGCGCTTTTGGGCGGCTGCTCAACCATGATGCAGGACGACATGGCGATGGGCGGCCGGACTGCTGCGGGCGCCATGGCAATGCCGACGACGGCTTCTGCCTACATGGAAATGGCGCACAGCGGCGACATGTTCGAAATCGAATCAAGTCAGCTCGCACTGCAGATGTCGCGCAACGAAGGTGTGCGGTCGTTCGCGCAAATGATGGTCAGCGATCACACTCGGATGATGAACGAGATGATGGCGATGACACCCGCGGGGATGAACATGGCGTCCATGCCGATGATGCCGCACCACGCGCAGATGTTGCAGCGGCTGCGAGCTGCTTCGGCGGCCGACTTCGACATGATGTACAAGCGCGAGCAGATGATGGCGCACCAAGAAGGTGTCATGATGCATCGCACATACGCAGCGCGCGGGGACAACCCGGCGCTGAAAGCCATGGCGGCGCGCGCGGTGCCGATGGTGCAGATGCATCTGACTCGTGCGCGGGCCCTTCCAGGCAGAATGTAACGCCAGAGTGCGAGAGCGGGCTCAACTTACCCGCTCTCGCCTCGTCCGGTCAGATGCCATCGGTCGTCTCGAGCACAGATGCTGCGGTCGCGATACATAAGCGCCAAGCAGCTGATCAAGCTTCGCATCCATGGCGTCAGCGCCGACATGCCGCGACTAGCGAACGCAGCGGTCCAGCAATCGCTGAGTACCGGCGGTCAATCGACGCGCCCGATTTTATCGGCCGCGGTAACAGGCAAGTTCTAAAGCCGAGTCAGGCTGCAACCGGGAACTTCAGCAAGCGGTCGGCGAGCGGCACAAGCGCCTGCGCGTCAGGGCCGACCACGCGAACGATCTCCGGATGCGAAGCCTCGAGGCCGCCTGTGAGAGCTCCGAAGGCAGGGAGGATCAGCTTCCGCTCGGTGGCGATGAAGCAGCGGCGCGAAACGCTTTGTCCGCGATGGTTGATCCGAAGCTTCGGGTGGAAGTGCCCTGACATTTCGCCCCGCCGCTCGGATGGATCCGCCTCGTGGCGCAGGAGAAGGCCGTCCACTTCAGCTTCCTCCACAATCGCGCCGCCGCAATGGTCGGCGAAGCCCGGATCATGATTTCCGGTGATCCAGGTCCAGCGCGTGGACGCGGTGAGGGCGGTCAGCATCTGCCGCGCGCGCTGGGGCAGTCGATCGCAACCATGGCGGTCATGGAAGCTGTCGCCCAGGCACCAGACTTCCTTGGCGCTGGTGCTCAACACCACCGCCATCAGATCGGTCAGCGTGGCAAGGGAGTCGTAAGGCGGCAGCATCTGACCGAGCCGCGCGAACCAACTCGACTTCTCAAGGTGAAGGTCTGCAACGAGCAGCGCTCGACGGGCCGGCCAGTAAAGGGCGCCCTGCTGCAGGGCCATGAGTTCATGACCTGAGAACGAAAAGCGAACCATGGGCTCGCTATAACGAGCACTGCCTGCCTTTCAAGCAGCCCTTGTCACCCGCTCCCGGAACTCCCTGCTTGCAGCAAGGTGGGCTTTGATCGGAACCTGTTGCGTGCGGAGGTCGGCGGGCGTCGTAGGGTAGAAGAGAGGCGTGCCGGCTAAGAAGCCCTGTGCGACCAAAGCGAACGGGTCTGAAGCTTCTTGAGGATCTTCATGCCAGCCTTTGCGTCCTGTGCTTGTCTCGGCTTGGCATAGCGCAGGGCGGGCCTGATCCGCGATCTGCGGTCGACTGAAGTCGAATGCTCCGCGACGTAGCTGCACAACTGAACTGGCGCGGACCTGACCCCGGTGGGAGAAGATCAGCTGGGTGCCGAGAAGCGGCGTAGCAACACGAAAAAGCCTGGCGCGTGAAAGCGCGCCAGGCTTTTCTGTTTTCGTCGGGAAAGCTGTTACTGGAGGGGCGAGAGGTTTACCGCCGCCGTCTTGCCGCGCCGATCGACTTCCAGCTCGAACTCCAGTCGGTCGCCCTCGTTCAGGGAAACCATGCCGGCCCGCTCGACCGCCGAGATGTGCACAAACGCGTCCGGCTGGCCGTCGTCGCGGCTGATGAATCCGAAACCCTTCATGGCGTTGAAGAACTTCACGGTTCCAGAAGCCTTTTCGCCGGTGAGCTGGCGCTGCGGCCCGCCACGCTCGCCGCCAGCACCGGCACCGCCGCCGAAGCCGCCGCGATCTTCACGCGGGGGCCCGCGATCCTGGACCGGAAGCGGCTCGCCTTCGATTTTAAGGTCCGTCGCCGAGATACGGCCGCCACGGTCCACCAGGGTGAAACCGAGCGGCTGCCCTTCGGCAAGCCCGGTGAGCCCAGCTTGTTCCACCGCCGAGATGTGAACGAACACGTCTTCGCCGCCATCATCGCGGACGACGAATCCGAAGCCTTTCTGACCGTTAAAGAATTTTACGACGCCCGTGCCCTCGCCGACGACCTGGGGAGGCATTCC
>JADDQD010000284.1 GCA_016781555.1 Pseudomonadota bacterium
GACGACGAGGGCGGCGCCCGCGCTCGCTCGCTGGCGGCGCTGAAGCGCGCGCGCGAAAAGGAAAAGCGCGCCCATATGCAATCGGGCCCCTCCGCCAAGCAGGTCCGCGACGTGGTGGTGCCGGAAGCGATCACCGTTCAGGAGCTCGCTAATCGCATGGCGGAACGTGGCGCAGACCTCGTCAAGGCGCTCTTCAAGATGGGCACGCCCGTCACGATCAACGAGACGATCGACCAGGATACGGCGGAGCTGCTGATCGAGGAATTTGGCCACCGCATGGTTCGCGTCAGCGAATCGGATGTCGACATCCAGGCTGAGACCGATGTCGATGCGGCCGAGACGCTGCAGCCGCGCCCGCCGGTGGTCACGATCATGGGCCATGTCGATCACGGCAAGACCAGCCTGCTCGACGCGATCCGCGGCGCCAACGTCGTCTCCGGCGAGGCCGGCGGCATTACGCAGCATATCGGCGCCTATCAGGTCGCGCTGCCCGACAAGTCGAAGATCACCTTCCTCGACACGCCGGGCCACGAGGCCTTTACTGAAATGCGCCAGCGAGGCGCCAACGTTACCGACATCGTAGTGCTCGTCGTGGCGGCCGATGACGGCCTCAAGCCGCAGACGGTGGAGGCGATCAACCACACCAAAGCGGCCGGCGTGCCGATGATCGTGGCGATCAA
Organism: Pseudomonadota bacterium; assembly: GCA_016781555.1. Lineage (GTDB taxonomy): Bacteria > Pseudomonadota > Alphaproteobacteria > Sphingomonadales > Sphingomonadaceae > Allosphingosinicella. Next base: position 681 of record JADDQD010000284.1, read on the forward strand.
CAAGATCGACAAGGAAGGCGCCCGTGCGCAGCGGGTCCGCGAGGAGTTGCTGCAGCACGAGATCGTGGTCGAGGATCTTGGCGGCGACGTCCAGGATGTCGAAGTCTCGGCGCTGAAGAAGACCAACCTCGACGGCTTGCTCGATGCGCTCCATCTTCAGGCCGAGATTCTGGAGCTGAAGGCCAATCCGAACCGCGCCGCCGAAGGCACGGTGATCGAAGCCAAGCTCGACAAGGGCCGCGGTCCGCTCGCCACCGTGCTGGTCCAGCGCGGCACCTTGAAGGTCGGCGACATCTTCGTGGTTGGCGCCATCTCCGGCAAGGTCCGGGCGATGATCGACGACAAGGGCAAACAGGTGAAGGAGGCTGGCCCTTCGGTTCCGGTCGAAGTGCTCGGCCTGTCGGGCGTTCCTTCCGCGGGCGACACGCTCACGGTGGTCGAGAGCGAGGCACGTGCTCGCGAAGTTGCGGAGTATCGCCAGGGCCTGCTCGATCGGAAGCGCACCACCAGCGCGCCCGTGAGCCTCGAGAACATGTTCGCGTCGAGGTCGAGCCAAACCATGGAATTCCCGCTGGTCGTCAAGGCCGACGTGCAGGGTTCCGCCGAAGCGATCGTCAGCGCCGTCAACCGCATCTCGACGGAGGACATCAAGGCCCGGATCCTCCACGCCGGCGTAGGTGCCATCACGGAGAGCGATGTGATTCTCGCCTCGGCTTCCGGCGCGCCGATCATCGGCTTCAACGTCCGCCCGAACGCCAAGGCTCGTGAAGTTGCGGAGCGCAATAAGGTCGAGTTCCGCTATTATGACGTCATCTACCACCTGACCGATTGGGTGAAATCGGCGATGGCGGGCGAGCTTGGACCGGAGATGATCGAAACGGTGGTCGGCCGCGCCGAGGTGAAGGAGGTCTTCCCTGCCGGCAAGAGGGACAAGGCGGCGGGCCTGCTGGTGCTCGAAGGCATCATTCGTAAAGGGCTGCATGCCCGGCTCACCCGCAACGATGTCATCGTGTCCAAGACCACCATCTCGTCGCTGCGCCGCTTCAAGGACGATGTCGCCGAGGTCCGCGCAGGCCTCGAATGCGGTGTGCTCCTCGCCGATACCAACGATATCAAGGCGGGAGACCATCTCGAGGTCTTCGAGGTCGAGGAGCGCGCGCGGACGCTGTGAACAAAGCTCTTTCCCCTTCGGGGGAGAGGGTTGGGAGAGGGGCACCTTAAGGAGGGGAGTCGTTTCGACTCCCCCTCTCCCCGGCCCTCTCCCTCAAAAGGGGAGAGGGAGATATGGCACGACAAAACGAATCTGCTGAAGGGCGCTCGGTCCGCTTGCTCCGCGTGGGTGAACAGGTCCGTCACGCTTTATCCGACATATTGATGCGCGGTGAAGTGCACGACGATGTGCTCGCCAGCCATAGCGTCTCCGTGACCGAAGTGCGCATGTCGCCGGATCTTCGCCACGCGACAATTTTCGTGAAGCCGTTGCTCGGCGCGGACGAGGCCGAAGTGCTCTCCGCGCTTAAGCGCAACGTGCGCTACCTGAAGGGGGAAGTTTCCCGGCGAGTGAACACGAAATATGCCGCCAACCTCAAGTTCCTGCCCGACGAAAGCTTCGAGGAAGGAAGCCACATCGACAACATCTTGCGCTCACCCAAGGTGGCCCGCGACCTTCAGGACGACGAAGAGGAGTGAGCCTCGCCGCGCCATGAGCGACGGGGAGATCAGCCTTGAGCCGCTTGCGCAGCAGCACCGCGAGGCGCTCCGCGCCGCCTGCGCCGAGGATGCCGAAATCTGGCAAATCTATCCCATCAACTTTTCCGGCGAGGCTTTCGACGACGCTTTCGAGGCTTGCCTCGGCCAAGCTGCTCAAGCCGGCTTCGCAATACTCTGGCGAAACCAACTGGTAATGAGCAGCTATCTCGGGATCGATCGGGCGAACCGACTCCTCGAAATCGGCCGAACCTACATCGCTCCTCATATGCGTGGGAATGGCTTGAACGGTCGCGTCAAGCGGCTGATGCTGACCGGGGCGTTTGCCGAAGGCATGGCGCGAGTCGAGTTCCGGATCGACACGCGCAACGGCCGCTCAATGGCAGCCGTGGAAAAGCTCGGTGCCGTGCGGGAAGGAACGTTGCGGCGGAATCGAATTACCTGGACGGGCTTCACGCGCGATACGGCGGTTTATTCTTTGCTCGCGGACGATTGGCGGGATCGAAGCGGTGAGTGACATGATCTTCAATCTCGCCTCTTGGATCGTTCCGCTGGTGTTCGCGATTGTTTTTCATGAGATTTCCCACGGATGGGCCGCCAACGCTTTCGGCGATCCGACCGCGAAGCGCCTTGGGCGGCTTAGCCCCAATCCGGTCCGTCACGTCGACCCTGTTGGCACAGTCGTTCTTCCGCTGATCCTTGCCGTCTCAGGCGCACCCGTATTCGGATGGGCCAAGCCAGTCCCGGTCGTGGCAAGCGAAATGCGCAACCCCCGCCTCCATATGATGCTGGTTGCGCTTGCCGGACCGGGAATGAATTTGCTGCTGGCGCTGCTGGCTGCCTTTGCACTCGCGCTGCTTCTGCCTTCCGCCGGCCCGATAGACGGAGGCGCAGCCTTTCTTGCCCAGAACCTCAAGAACTTCCTCGTCATCAACATCTTCCTGGCGGTGTTCAACCTGCTCGCGATCCCGCCTTTCGATGGCGGCCATGTTGTCGAAGGCTTGCTGCCGCGGCCGCTGGCGGCACATTACGCCCGCCTCGGTCGCTTCGGATTTCCGCTGCTCATCGTGCTTCTGGTGGTGGTGCCGATGCTATGGCCGAGTGCGGATATCGTCGAGCGCGTGGTCGTCCCGCCGGTGCGTATGCTGATCGGCCTTTTTGCCTCGGTGGCGGGGATAGGTTGAGGCGTGCACGGTTGGCTGGTCATCGACAAGCCGGCAGGCCTGGGTTCCACGCAGATCGTCTCGGCGGTCAAGCGTGCGCTGAGGCAAGGGGGATATCCGAAGGTGAAAGTCGGCCACGGCGGAACGCTTGATCCGCTGGCGAGCGGGGTGCTTCCGGTGGCACTCGGAGAAGCGACGAAGCTGTGCGGCCGGATGCTCGATGCGGACAAGGTCTACGACTTCACCGTTCGCTTCGGCGAGGAAACGGCAACTCTAGACTGCGAAGGCGAAGTGGTCGCACGATCGGACGTCCGGCCTTCCCGGCGAGACGTTGAGGCAGTCCTGGAGCAGTTCACAGGCCGCATCGACCAGGTTCCACCTGTTTATTCTGCGCTGAAAGTGGATGGGCGCCGGGCCTATGACCGTGCACGCGCGGGGGAAGAGCTGGAACTCAAAGCAAGGTCGGTCACGGTTCATTGGCTCGCCCTTCACGAGGCGCCCCCTCGCGCATGTTGCAACCACGAGGCGGAAGTTACCCTCTCGGCACGCGTATCCAAGGGAACGTACATTCGGTCACTTGCGCGTGACATTGCGCTTGCGCTCGGCACCGTTGGCCACGTCACCATGCTGAGGAGGGTGAAAGCGGGGCCTTTCGTCCTCGATTCCTCCTTTTCCCTGGACAAAGTTGGCGAATTCGCGCAAGCGCGCCAGCTTGAAGACTTACTCTTGCCGCTGACGGCGGGGCTGGACGACATCCCGGCTCTCTCCGTCACCCCCGACCAGGCAAGGGCGCTCCGCCAGGGGCGCAAATTGGCCGGGATCGCCGCAAAGCCAGGGCTTCACCTAGCAACCGATGCGTTTGTTCCGGTTGCGCTTGTGGAGCTTGAAGGAGCTGAGCTCCGGGTGGTGCGCGGCTTCAACCTTTAAGACGAGGAGTGTGACGATGTCGGTTACCGCCGAGCGCAAGCAGGAAATAATCAACGATAACGCCCGGAACAGCGGCGATACCGGTTCTCCGGAAGTCCAGGTCGCAATTCTGACCGAGCGCATCAACAATTTGACCAAGCACTTCAAGACCCACGCTAAGGACAACCACTCCCGCCGCGGGCTGCTGATGCTGGTCAACAAGCGCCGCTCGCTTCTGGATTATCTTCGGAAGGAGGACGCGGAGCGCTACACCGCACTGATCGCGAAGCTTGGCCTTCGCAAGTAAAGCCGAAGCGGCCCTGCGGGGCCGCTTCGCATATAAACGGCTTCGCCTAGTCAGCCGTTTGCCCTGAGCTTGTCCAAGGGCTTTCTTCGAAGAAGAACGACAAGGCTTCGACGGTTTCCATGAAAATATAATTATTTTCAAGGGGGCCATTTCACAGGCTCAGCCCGAACGGTTCGGGTAAGAGCCAGTGGGTCAAGACCGACCCGCCCCGCGCAAGTATCACCTTCGCGGGCTCAATGCTGCCCCGGTCGCATAGGGCGATCGGACGGAAGGAAATCAAATGTTCGATATGAAGAAAGTAGCAATCGAGTGGGGCGGAAAAACCCTGACACTCGAAACGGGCCGCGTTGCCCGTCAGGCGGACGGCGCGGTGCTGGCCACCTTGGGCGAGACAGTCGTCCTTTGCGCCGTCACTGCGGCCAAGAACGTGAAGGAAGGGCAGGATTTCTTCCCGCTCACCGTTCACTATCAAGAAAAATATTCGGCCGCTGGACGCATTCCGGGCGGCTTCTTCAAACGCGAGCGCGGCGCGACGGAAAAGGAGACGCTCACCAGCCGTCTCATCGACCGGCCGATCAGACCGTTGTTTCCGGAAGGCTTCTACAACGAAGTACTCGTGATCGCGCACGTCCTTTCGTATGACGGGGAGAACGAGCCCGACATTCTGGCCATGATCGCCGCCTCGGCCGCGCTCACCCTTTCGGGCGTGCCGTTCATGGGCCCAATCGCAGCCGCCCGGGTCGGGTACAAAGACGGCGAGTATCAGCTCAACCCGTCGCTCGAGCAGATCGCCGAAGGCGAGCTTGATCTCGCCGTCGCCGGCACCCGCGATGCGGTGCTGATGGTGGAATCCGAGGCCAAGGAGCTTTCGGAAGACATCATGCTCCGAGCGGTTATGTTCGCTCACGAGCAGTCGAAGCCGGTGATCGACGCGATCATCCGTCTGGCCGAGCAGGCCGCCAAGGACCCTTGGGAGCTCCAGCAGGACGAAGGCGCGAGCAGCGACATTCTCGGCAAGCTGCGCGAGCTCGCCGGCACCGGCCTCCAGTCAGCCTACAAGCTGGTCGGCAAGGCCGAGCGCGTAGCCGCAATCGCGGCCGCCAAGACGCCGCTCAAGGACGCGTTCGCCGACGCTGATCCGCAGACCAAGCTCAAGGCCGGCAAGCTCGGCAAGAAGCTGGAGGCCGAGATCGTCCGCACCGCGATCCTGAAGGAAGGCCGCCGCATCGACGGCCGCGACACGAAAACGGTTCGTCCGATCGAAGCGATGGTGGGATTCCTGCCGCGCACCCACGGATCGGCCCTTTTCACTCGCGGCGAGACGCAGGCGATCGTGACCACCACGCTCGGCACCAAGGACGCCGAGCAGATGATCGACGGCCTCACCGGGCTCAATTACGAGCATTTCATGCTGCACTATAACTTCCCGCCCTATTCGGTCGGTGAAGTGGGCCGCTTCGGCGCCCCGGGGCGGCGTGAGGTCGGGCACGGCAAGCTCGCATGGCGCGCGATCCACCCGATGCTGCCGACCAAGGACGAATTTCCTTACACGATCCGCGTTCTGGCCGACATCACGGAGAGCAACGGCTCCTCGTCAATGGCGACCGTCTGCGGCGCGTCCTTGTCGCTGATGGATGCGGGCGTTCCGCTGAAGCGGCCGGTGGCAGGCATCGCCATGGGCCTCATCCTCGAAGGCAAGGACTTCGCGGTGATCTCCGACATCCTGGGCGACGAGGATCATCTCGGCGACATGGACTTCAAGGTAGCCGGAACGGAAGCGGGCATCACCTCGCTCCAGATGGACATCAAGATCGCCGGCATCACCGAGGAGATCATGCGGGTCGCGCTCGACCAGGCGCGTGACGGGCGCGCCCATATCCTCGGCGAGATGGCCAAGGCGCTAGGCGAAGTCCGCGGCGAGCTTTCCGCGCATGCCCCGCGGATCGAGACGATGCAGATCGACAAGGCGAAGATCCGCGAAGTCATTGGCACCGGCGGCAAAGTGATCCGCGAGATCGTCGCCGAGACAGGCGCCAAGGTGGACATCGACGACGAAGGCCTGATCAAGATCAGCTCGTCCGACATCAGCCAGATCGAGGCGGCGCGCCGCTGGATCCAAGGCATCGTCGAGGAGCCGGAAGTCGGCAAGGTCTACGCCGGCAAGGTCGTCAACCTGGTCGACTTCGGTGCATTCGTGAACTTCATGGGCGGCAAGGACGGCCTCGTCCACGTCTCCGAGATCAGGAACGAGCGCGTGGAGAAAGTGTCCGACGCTTTGTCCGAAGGTCAGGAAGTGAAGGTCAAGGTCCTCGAGATCGACCAGCGCGGCAAGGTTCGCCTTTCGATGCGCGTCGTCGATCAGGAAACGGGCGCCGAGCTGGAGGACACGCGTCCTCCGCGCGAGGGCCGTGAGGATCGGCCGCGTGGCGATCGCGACCGTGGTCCTCGCCGCGACGGCGGCGGAGGCCGTGACCGCGGCCCGCGCCGCGACGGCGAAGGCCGCGGCGATCGCGGAGGTCGTGGTGGCGGTGAGCGCGGCGAAGGCCGTGGTGATCGCGGCCCGCGCGCCGAAGGCGGCGGCGACCGCGAAGGTCGTGGGGATGATCGCGGCGAGCGCGGTCGGGGCCGCGACCGCGAAGGCGGCGGAAACGATGACGGCCCTGCGCCCGAATTCGCGCCGGCCTTCCTGACCCGCGACGACGGCTAATCCTCAGCTCTTGGTGAAGTGACAAGAAGGGCTGCCGGCAAGTTCCGGCAGCCCTTTCTTGTTGGGACAGCTTACTGGCTGTTCCCGGCACTATTCCCTTCGGCTTGATTGTCGCTGCCCGCCACCTCGTCCGCGAGGGCGGCTGCCTGGTTCTCCAGCGTGTTGGCCGCGTCATTCACTCCGTTTTCGGCCTCGCCTGCGATCTCGTCCGCTTCCTTGGCGAGTGCCTCCATCTGGTTTTCGGCGGCTGCCTGAATATTTTCCTCTGGGGCGACCTGGCAGGCGGCCAACGCGGTGAAGGTTGCGAACAGCGCGGCTTTCAAAATGAGCTTCATCATGGGTCCCTTTTCCTAAGCTGCACTTCATAAGCGGGCGGCGGTGGAGCGGCAATATCGCGAGGCGGCGCTTGCGTCGGTCAGGCGAAAACCATGGCCGCAGCGACCGAGAGCCCCAGAGCCGCCGCACTGGCGGCTAGGATCACGAGAAGCGGCCTCAAGCCGCCTGCCAGCAAAGAGTGCATTGGGGAGCGTATTCCCGTCGCGGCAACCGCGCAGGCGAGCAGCGCCGTCGCAAGATCGCGAGCGGCCGTTCCGACGGCAGCAGGGATGAACCCGGCCGAGTTCATGGCGGCGACCATGAAGAACCCGATGACGAACCAGGGGAGGCCGGGGCTTCCCGCTCGCCCGGATCGACCCAGGACGAGGCCTATGATCAGCAAAGCGGGGGCAAGAAGCGCGACGCGCGCCATTTTGACGATGGTGGCGATCTCGCCGGCGCCGGGCGAAAACGAGTAGCCCGCTCCAAGACTATGGGCCACCTCGTGGATCGAAGCTCCGAGCAGAAAGCCAGCCTGCATGTCGTGAAGGCCGATTTCGTGGGCGAGAATTGGATAAAGCACCATTGTCAGCGCGCTGATCCCCGAAATGGCGACCAGCACCAGGGCGAGCTGCGCCTGGTTGATGCGCCGCTCGCCGAGCAGCGTGGCGATAGCGAGCGCAGCCGACGCCCCGCAGATAGCCACCGCCCCGCCCGCCAGCGCCCCAAAGGCGGAGCCGGAACCGAGCCACCGTGCGAGCAGGAGGCCAACGAGCATCGTGATCACCACGATGACGAGCAGCGCCGCGAATGAGAACGGTCCGAGCGCCCCCGCCTGTTCCAAGGTCACTCGCGTCCCGAGAAGCACGATGCTGACACGAAGCAAGGTGCGCGAAGCCAAAGCCAGCCCCGGATCCAGCCTACGGTCGGCGCTGAGGAAATTGAGCGCCAGCCCAATGAGCAGCGCCATCATCGTCAGCGGAGCGCCATATCGTTCGGCAATGTAGGCGGCGGCGAGTGTCGCCAGCCCAGTGACGACCAGCCCGGGTACATATTCTCTGAGCTTGGGCTTGGTTGGTGGGGGAACGTCGCAGTAGAGGTCCCCTGCTGCCGGAAAGCCGCGCTCGATGGCTTGTGCCACGATGTCGGGAGCGCCAGCTTTCATCGGGCTGCCCTACAGCATCGCCGATGAGCAGCGAAGGGGGGCAATTGATGTCTTGAGTGGGGAGCTTCTGTTGCCCGGCGCTCCCCGTGCCGCTGGTTTCCCTTTCTGTTGCCCGGTAGGGTCCGAACCGCGCTTTTGTCTGAAGTAACCTAATCCGTGAGGATCGAGTTACGCAGCAATCGCAAGAGCCTCGTTATCGTTGGCACTTGTCGTTTTTGAGCATATAACGGCTTACTCAGGCCGGGCAAAAACAGCGTCTTTGAACACACGTCGATCCTAGTTCGGCCCCTCCAGCTGAGCCGCTCGGCCGGCACGCTTCATGCGTGCTGGCCAGCCGGCACAAGTGGTGGAGCCGCCGGGTACCGCCCCCGGGTCCGCTGCGTCTATTACACGCCGCAGTTTATCGCCATAGCTGGGGGAACCCAGCAGGTCTCATATAGGCAAAGCAGAGCGGATTTAAAGGGAAAGCCGGCGGCCCGTTGCGGAGCCGGACCAAAGCCCCTAGCAAGCGAGGATGCCGAGGAGGGCCCGAATGAACCCCAGCCGCCTGAAGATCGTGCTGCTCGCCGTCCCGGCGGCCGTTTCGTTGGGCGCCTGCGGCATCAACACCGTTCCCACCGCTGAAGAGCAGGCGAAGAAGGAATGGGCGGACGTTCAAGCTGCCTATCAGCGCCGGGCCAGTCTGATCCCCAATCTGGTCGAGACCGTGAAGGGTTTCGCGAAGCAGGAGCGCGAGGTGCTTACCCAAGTGACCGAGGCACGGGCACGCGCGGTGCAGGTGAATGTCTCGCCCGAGCAGATCTCCGACCCGCAGGCAATGCAGCGCTACAGTCAGGCGCAGGCCGGCCTCGGAAGCGCGCTGAACGGACTTCGCGTGGTGTTCGAGCGCTACCCCGAGCTGCGCTCCAACGCGAACTTCCTCGCCCTGCAGTCGCAGCTTGAAGGCACCGAAAACCGGATCAACGTCGAGATCCAAGATTATAACGAGGCGGTGCGCCAGTATAACACCCGCATCCGCACCTTCCCCGACGTCATCGGAGCCAAAATATTCTACGGAGCTGAGCCGATCCAGCCATTCCAGGCCGCGCCAGGAGCCGAGCAGGCGCCGACGGTTAAATTCTGAGCCGTTGGCCAATCGCGAGACAGTCAGCCATGTCCGCCTCCAGCGCTAGCAGGGCTGGTTGGCTGATCGCCTTCGCCGGTTTCGTTCTTCTGCTGATCGGCGGGCCCGCTCAGGCCCAGCAGTTCCCCCAGCTCACTGGGCGCGTCGTTGACGGCGCCAACCTCCTGTCAGCTGCTGACGAAGCGGAGCTTACCAGCAAGCTGGAGGCGCTGGAGCGCTCCACTTCGCGTCAGTTCGTGATCGCGACGGTGCCGGATCTTCAGGGCTATCCGATCGAGGATTATGGCTACCGGCTCGGGCGTCAGTGGGGGATTGGGAAGGGGCGCATCAACAACGGCATCATCCTGCTCGTGGCTCCCAACGAGAGAAAGGTGCGGATCGAAGTCGGCTATGGGCTCGAACACATCATCACCGATGCGCTTTCAAGCGTAATCATCAGCACGATCATCGTGCCGGCGTTCAAGCAGGGAAATTATCCGGCCGGTATCAAGGCCGGCGCTGAGGCACTCATCGAGCAGCTCCAAGCACCCCCTGAAGTGGCGGAGCGTAAAGTCGTGGAGGCACGCCAACAGCAGCAGACCCAGCAAAAAAGCACTGGGGGCGACGGATCGATGTTTCCGCTAATCTTCTGGGGCCTCGTTTTCTTCTTCGTGGTCATCCCGATGTTGCGGGGCGGGCGGCGCGGGCGCCCATATCGCCGTCGAGGCGGTTTCCCGGTCGTCATTTGGGGCCCTGGCATGGGTGGCGGCGGCCGGAGCAGCGGCAGTGGCGGCTTCTCGGGCGGCGGCTTCTCTGGCGGCGGTTTCTCCGGCGGCGGCGGGTCCTTCGGCGGCGGCGGCGCTTCGGGGGGATGGTGACGGTGCGCTTAAGCCAAGCCGACCATCTGCTTGTCACCGCGGCGGTCACTGAGGCCGAGCGGAGCACCGACGCGGAAATCGTGACATTGGTTGCGGAGAAGTCCGACAGCTACCACGATGTTGGGCTTCATTACGCTGTTCTGGGGATGCTGCTGGTTCCCGCGGCCCTCGCCGCGCTCCCGCAATGGATCGTCGATGAAGCCATGAGCTTCTTCCTCGGCTGGAATGAAGTGCTCACTCGCGGGGCTTTGATGGCCTTTCTGTTCACGGCCCTGGCCGTCGTTTTTCTGATCGTCCGCTATAGCCTGACCTACCCGCCGCTCCGAATGGCGCTCACTCCCGGCTCGACGAAGACGCGCCGGGTGCGGCGGCGGGCGATCGAGCTGTTCCGGGTCTGTGCCGAGCGGCGCACCGCCGGTCGAACAGGGGTTCTTCTCTATCTTTCGCTTAGCGAGCACCGCGCCGAGATCGTCGCCGACGAGGCAATCCTGCCGAAAGTTCCCCCGGAAGTTTGGGGCGAGGCAATGGAAGACCTCGTGCACGAAGTGAAAGCCGGCAGACCTGGCGCTGGAATGGCAAAGGCCGTGGAGCGGATCGGCGACGTGCTTGCGCAGCATTTCCCCAATAGCCGTGCGAACCGAAATGAACTTCCTGATCGTTTGATCGAGCTTTGACCGGAGACGCTGTGAGCGAAGAAGCCGCAATCGCCTGGCAAGGCAATTACATCTGCATCAAAACGAAGGGCACGTGGGAATATGTTTCCCGCGTCCGCGGCATCAGTGCTGCAGTGATCCTCGCGATCGACGAAGGGCATGTGCTTCTGGTTGAGCAATATCGGGTGCCGATCGGGCGAAAATGCCTTGAGCTTCCGGCGGGCCTGATCGGCGATGAGGAAGAGGGCGAAGAGGTCCACGCCGCCGCAAGGCGCGAGCTCGAGGAGGAGACTGGATACCGAGCGGCGCATATGGTGGATCTCGGCCGGTTTCACGCGTCGCCGGGCATGTCTTCCGAAGGCTTCAGTCTGCTCCGAGCCGAAGCTCTCACCAAGGTAGGGGAAGGCGGAGGAGTGGAGGGCGAAGACATCATCGTCCACCGCATTCCCGTCGCCGAGGTCCAGGATTTCATCGAGCAGAAGCGACGAGAAGGCTTCGCGATGGACGTGAAGCTTCTTCTGCTGTTGGGGCAGAGTTTTCTGTCTTAGCTCGAGACCCTCCCGAGCTCCTCGAGGATGGCGCTCGGGCACCGGCTGCAACCTTTTTCGAACAGAAAGGTCGCGATAGTCCCTGTTTTCAGGACTAAGGGTTCTACTTCGCGCGGTCCTTCTTCAGCCACTCGGCTTTGGCAGCCATCGAGTCGATGGTCTCGGGCGCCTCGTCTTCGGCGCCGTCCATGCTGTGCCGCCATGTGCGCGTAGACAGCTTTTCGCCAGCGCAGCGATGCTCCGTGATCCGGTGTCCGCTTCCCGAAATTCGGACCAGATGTGCCCTGACGTCGCCGGCTGCGACCTCATAGGGTCCTTCGATGGCGACGTGATTGGCTTGCCGCGCCTCCGCAACGATTTCCATGAGCCGCGTGCGGCACGCCGCGGCAATGGCGAAGCTTTGGTTGCTCGCCGCGAACGGCGCCTCACCGGGTGCGGCCAGCGCTGGCGCGGCGATGAGAAGGCTGAGCGGGAGGATTAGGCGGTGCATGATCGCAGGATCGCCCGATCCGCGTGAACGGCAGATGAAGATCAGCGAAAGTTGTCCGCATAGGCTTGGATGCGCATCTTGCGCTCCGCGGGCGGCACGATGTGGTAGGCGATGTCGTAACGGTCGGCGTAGCGTTTGGCGGCTTCCAGAGAATCGAAGGTCATCGAGACCTGCGCCTGCGTGTCCGCGCCGCCTGACCAACCGGTCAGCGGATCGGCGCGTTTGGGCGCGTGCGATTCGAACTCCAGTACCCATTTCCCCGACCGGCCCGGCCCCGATTGATTGACTGCCTTGGACATCTGGAAAATGCGCGCCGACATCTCGTAATCCTCGCAATGAAACCTGGGCCCATATAGCGGACTGCTTACGCTTAGGAAGGTTGGAGGCTCAACGCGCCGACGCTTTCTTGGTTCGGAGCGTTGGATCCGCATTGGCAGGATCGGCAGGCCAGGGGTGCTTCGGGTAACGGCCTCGCATCTCCTTGGCGACCGCCTCCCAGCTTCCCGCCCAGAAACCGGGCAGATCACGCGTAGTCTGAATCGGTCGGCCAGCTGGCGAGGTGAGGCTCAGCACCAGGGGAACGCGGCCGTCGGCGATGGCGGGGTGCCGCGCAAGCCCGAAAAGCGCCTGAACGCGGGCGGTGACCGTCGGCCCTGCTTCGGCTTCATAGTCGATGGCGTGGCTGCTTCCCGCAGGAGTGATGAAGGAGGCGGGGGCCAGCCGGTCCAAGGTACGGCGGCCATCCCAACCGAGCAACGAGTCGAGCACTCCGGTGAGCGCCTCCGCATCGATGTCGGCGAGCTTTCTTCTGCCGGCCAAAAGCAAAGGTAACCAATCGTCCACCGATTCCAGAAGCGCTTCGTCCGAGAGATCGGGGAGCATCGGCTCGAAGCGACGGACAAAGGCAGCTCGTCTGCGGAGAGCTTTTGCGCCTTCGCTCCAGGGAAGCAAATGGAGGCCATGTGTTCGAACCCCATCGGCGAGGGCCGCGGCGATCGCTTCGGGATCAGCCTCGCTGTCTTGCCCTTCGCTCAGCGCGACTGCGCCAAGGCGCCGGCTGCGCCTCGCCTTTATGCTGCCGCTGGCTGGATCGAATGAGAGAAGGGTTCCCACCTTGATCTCGGTACGAAACAGAGATTCGATCAGCCGCTCTTCGATGGGAGCAGCTGAGAGGATGCGGGCACCGGCCGCCGTCCCGCCGACTTCCGCTACAGCAAGCCATGGCTCCCTCGCCAGCGAGGAGGTCGGATCGAGGCGGAAGCCGCGACCACCGACCGAGATCCAGTCCGCCCCGTCCGCGCTGCGGCGCTTGGCCAATCGGTCTGGGTAAGCCAGCGCGACGCAGGCGCCCACGTCGCCCCACTCTTGCGCAGGGCGGGCGACCCGGCCGCTCGACTTATCATCCGGTAGCTCCGGCTGCGGTCCCGCGACAAGTCTGAGCCAGTTGCGCGCCAACCGGCGTGCTGCCTCTGCGCGCGTGCTGCGCTCGCTCCGCCAGCGCTGCAGGCGCAGGTCGAGATCAGTGTCTTGACCGCCCAGGCCGCGTTCCGAAAGCAGAACGGCCACATCGGCCGCAAGCTTCCCCCAGCCGCGCTCCTCTGCTTCGCGCAGCATGTGCGCGAGCCGCGGGGGTAAGGGCAGAGCGGCAATCGATCTGCCGTGTTCCGTCGGCCGCCCTGCTTCGTCCAGCGCGCGGAGCGACCGGAGGCGCCCGCGCGCCTCTTCTATTGCAGCGGCAGGCGGCAGATCGATCCACTTGAGCTGGTGGGGATCGGAAACGCCCCATATCGCGCAATCCAGCAGCAGCGCGCTGAGGTCGGCTTGAAGGATTTCCGGCGGATCGAAACGGGGCAAACTGGCCGTCGCGGCTTCTTCCCAAAGGCGGTAAACGGTTCCGGGAGCCTGCCGACCGGCACGGCCCGCACGCTGAGTAGCGGAGGCTTGGCTCGCGCGCTCGGTGACCAGGCGAGTGAGGCCTGCGGCGCGGTCGTATCGCGGGCGGCGCGCGAGGCCGCTGTCCACCACCACCCGCACGCCTTCAAGCGTCAGGCTCGTTTCGGCGATCGACGTCGCCAGCACCACTTTGCGTGTGCCGGGGGGCGACGCGGCGATCGCCGTGCGCTGCGCGCCCGGCTCCAGCGAGCCGTGGAGGCGGTGGAGCTCGACACCGGCGGGGAGCTCATCGAGCCGCTCGGCTGTTCGTTCGATCTCGGCGACGCCCGGAAGAAAAGCGAGTATGCTTCCTTCCTTCTCGGCAAGCGCGCGCCGCACCGCGCCGGCCATTTCGTC
>JADDQD010000237.1:0-10558 GCA_016781555.1 Pseudomonadota bacterium
ACGACCTGCTCTTCCACCGGCATCGGCCTGAACTGCGGCTGCTTCAACAGCTCCGTAAGGCGCGCCCCGCGGTTAAGGAGCCTCTGCGTCGACGCGTCCAGATCCGATCCGAACTGGGCGAACGCAGCCATCTCGCGGTACTGGGCGAGCTCCAGCTTGATCGAACCCGCGACCTTTTTCATGGCTTTGGTCTGCGCGGCGGAGCCGACGCGGCTCACCGAGAGGCCCACGTTGATGGCCGGCCGGACGCCCTGGTAGAACAGCTCGGTTTCAAGGAAGATCTGGCCGTCCGTGATCGAGATGACGTTGGTCGGAATGTAAGCCGACACGTCACCGGCCTGGGTTTCGATGATCGGGAGCGCGGTGAGCGAGCCCGAGCCATTCGCTTCATTCATCTTTGCCGCACGCTCGAGAAGGCGCGAGTGGAGATAGAAAACGTCGCCTGGATAGGCTTCACGGCCCGGGGGACGGCGCAAAAGAAGCGACATTTGACGATAGGCCACCGCCTGCTTCGACAGGTCGTCGTACACGATGACGGCATGCATGCCGTTGTCGCGGAAATATTCGCCCATCGTGCAGCCGGTGTAGGGCGCGAGGAACTGGAGCGGCGCCGGTTCGGATGCGGTCGCGGCGACGACTATCGAATATTCCATTGCGCCGTTCTCTTCCAGCGCGCGGACGATCTGCGCCACGGTGGAGCGCTTCTGCCCAATCGCAACGTAGATGCAGTAGAGCTTCTGGCCCTCATCACTGCCTTGGTTGGCCTGCCGCTGGTTGATGAACGTGTCGAGCGCCACAGCCGATTTGCCGGTCTGGCGATCACCGATGATCAGCTCGCGCTGGCCACGGCCGACAGGAACAAGCGCATCGAGCGCCTTCAGCCCCGTCTGCACCGGCTCGTGAACCGACTTGCGCGGAATGATGCCGGGCGCCTTCACCTCTACGCGACGGCGCTCCGCTGCGGCGATCGGGCCCTTGCCGTCGATGGGATTGCCGAGCCCGTCCACCACGCGGCCGAGCAAGCCCTTCCCAACAGGGACGTCGACGATCGTGCCGGTGCGGCTGACGGTGTCGCCTTCACGGATCTCGGAATCGTTGCCGAAGATCACGGCGCCGACATTGTCCGCTTCGAGGTTGAGCGCCATGCCCTGGATGCCGTTTGCGAAGGCGATCATCTCGCCGGCCTGAACGTTGTCGAGACCGTGGATGCGAGCGATACCGTCGCCGACGGAGAGCACTGTCCCGACTTCGGACACCTGCGCTTCGGTTCCGAAGCTGGCAATCTGGTCACGGATGACCTTGGAAATTTCTGCGGCGCGGATGTCCATGTTCAGCCTTTCATCGCTTGCGCGAGGGTGTTGAGTTTGGTGCGGATGGAGCCGTCGATCATCTGCGAGCCGATCTTGACGACGAGCCCACCCAAGATGGTGGGATCGACGCTAAGATCAACTGCCACGTCGCGGCCGATTCGGTTCTTGAGATTGGACCTCAGCGCAGCAACTTGATCGTCGTTCAGCGGATGTGCGGAGGTGACTTCAGCGGTTGTCTCGCCGCGATGCGCGGCGGTCAGCATGTTGAAGGCGCGGATGATCTGAGGAAGCTGCGAAAGCCGGCGGTTCTGCGCAAGCACGCCCAGGAAGTTGGACGTGATCGGATCGAGCCGCATCGCCGCTGCGGCACCGGTGATCGCTTTCAGCGCGTCATCGCGCCCGATCAGCGGGCTGGTCGTGAGCTCACGCAGATCGTCAGACTCGCGCAACGCGCCGCGAAGCGCGACGAGGCTCGCGCCTACGGCCTCGAGCTGGCTCTCATCGCGGGCCAATTCGAACAAGGCAGTCGCGTAGCGACCTGCCAAACTCGCCTGAATGCCGCCGGAATTCTCCACGCGTGCCTCAACTCCCAGATCGGATTTTATGGAGCCCCACAAGCGCCTTCGTAAAGGAAGGCTGCTGCCCCATAAACCCATGCAAAAAGGGGGCTGCACAGGAAGTTCCCAGCGCCTCCAAATGGGTCGCGCGGCCACTAGCAGGGGCTTTGCTGCGATGCAACTGCCGGAGGCCACCCGGCTTTGAAAGCAAGGATCGGGATGCGGGCGCTGCAGCGGTGGGTATAGTGGGTGCATGGACGCTGAAATTCCGATCGACGAAGAGAGTGCCTGGGCAGCCGTAACCCGCCGGGACAAGCGTTGCGACGGCAGCTTCGTCACGGGAGTGCTCACGACCGGCATTTACTGCCGACCCTCCTGCGCCGCCCGGCATCCGCGGCGAGAGAATGTCCGCTTCTTTGGAAGTGGCGCTGAGGCTGCGCAGGCGGGCCTACGCCCGTGCCTTCGCTGCAGTCCCGACGAGGTTTCGCGCGAAGCGGAAGCATTTTCCCGCGCGCTCGCGCACATCGATGCCGCCGATGGAGTACCCAAGCTGGCGGAGCTCGCGCGGGCGGCTGGCTATTCGCCGCATCACTTTCACCGCCTCTTCAAGCGCATGACGGGTGTGACGCCGGCCGAATATGCACGAGCGAAGCGGTCACGAAAGGTTGAAAGGAGCTTGGCCATCAACAGGAGAGTGATCGATGCCGTGTACGAGGCGGGTTATGGGGCCCCGAGCTGCTTCTACGCGGAGGCGAAGGGGAGGCTAGGATGACGCCTTCAGCGTGGCGCGACGGCGGCAGCGGAGAAACGATCGCCTGGGCGAAAGCCCGCACGTTCCTAGGTGAGATGCTGGTTGCGGCGACCGAAAAGGGGATTTGCAGGCTGTCCTTCGACGAGGACGAATCGGGCCTTGTTAGGTGCTTCCCAAAGGCGACTATCACGCCAGGCGGCGAGGCAATGGCTGAGCTCGTTCGCCGCACGGTCGCAGCAGTGGAAGCGCCCGAGCGACCGCACGATCTGCCGCTCGATGTCCGCGGCACCGCATTCCAGGAGGCAGTTTGGCGCGAGCTCTCACGGATCCCAGCGGGGGAGAGTGTCAGCTATGCGGCGCTGGCGGTGAAGGCGGGAAAACCGGGCGCCGCCCGCGCCGCCGGAAGCGCCTGTGGGGCAAACAAGGTGGCGGTGCTCATCCCCTGCCATCGCGCGCGGAGGGGCGACGGATCAGCCGGTGGCTTTGCTTTTGGCCTGGAACGCAAGGCAAAGCTGCTGGAGCGGGAGGCCTGGAGCGCGGAACCCCGCCTGGACCTTTGAAGTCGTGTCTACTCGGCGCCTTTCTCCTCTGGCTTGCCAAGTTTCTCCGCCGCCTGGAGGGCGAACTTAGCTCCGCCTTCGTCGATCGCCGCAATGATGGCCGATGCGGCCTCGCCCATGCCGCCGGCATGCGGGTCGTATGCGATCGGCGCCAGCGCCGCTTTGGCTTCATCAGCTTTTCCATCGATCAGGTGCTGCCGCGCCACCATCATCCTCAGCCCTTTGTCCTGGGGCGCAAGCTCGAGCGCGCGCACCAGCCCTAAAGCTGCGGTCGGGGTGGGCTGCTGGCCCTGCTCCATGAAGCTGCTGTAATAAAGCAGCAGCGGCTCTGGATCGTCAGGCTCAAGCCGATTGGCGGCGACGATCCATTTTCCGAGCTTCCTTCCAAGCGGCGGCGTCTGCCTTTGCCGCGGCTGCCGCCGCAACCTTGGCACGTCCCTTGTAGATCAGCGCCTCGACCGATTTTGGATCAACCGCGAGTGCCCGGCCCGCGGCCGCTTCGGCCTCTGGGAGGTTTCCTGCGTCATATTCCGCCTCGGCGAGCGTGACCTGGGCCAGCACGTCATGGGGGTAGGGCGCCGCGGCGGCACGCGCCAGCGGCACCAGCGCCTTGGCTTCCACGTCGTCAACGCCGCGCTTCGAGCGGCTCCTGACGTTCATCACGGATGCTTCGGCGGCGCTGAGGTCCCGGACCTCGACCGGGCCGATCTTGATCCTGTCTGGCGTGAGCTTCAGATAAGTAATGCTTGATCGATGCAGGTAATTCACCAGCTCCTTGTCGAGCTTCACCAGATCACCGAAAGCTGCTTTCGCGGCATCCAGGCTGTTGGTGCCCTTGTTCAGCGCAGAGAGATAGGCCGTCAGCTGACCTTTCCGGGACGGCTCGAACGTCAAATAGTGCGTCAGCAGCCACCCGCGGCTGTAAAGGGCGTCGCGCTGGTCCGGCTTCAGCTCCGCACTGGAAGCAGTCATCATCTTATCGAGCGGGAGAGGGTTGTATCCGGCCAGGCTATAGGCGCGGTGGTTGGCAGGAAGGCCGATGCCGACGGAGCCGTCCTTTTCGACGCGCGCGGTTGAGTTGAACTCCGCGAACCCTTCGATGAGCCAGGCCGGAAATACGCCCGGATAGTTCTGCATCATGAAATGATGCGCATATTCGTGGAACAGTACGATGTCCGCGTCGAGATCGAACTGGGTGCCGCCGCCAGCGGATCTGGGGGTGACGGCAATCGAGCCAGTTGCCCTGCCGCTATAGAAGCCTGCGACGCCCGAACCCCCTTTGCCGTAAAGCTTCTTCACCGAGGAAAGATTTGGCACAACGAACACCGTGAGACGGTTGGCCGGACTGGGCTTTACGTCGGGGAGACCTCGAATATATCGCATTGCCTGGTCGTAGCGCTCGAGCCGCGTGGCATAAGCGTGAAGCTCCTTGGCGCTGGCTTCAGAATAAATGACGAAATGTTCGGTGCTGGCTTGACGCCAGGCGGCATAAGCAGGCGCGGCTGCCACCGACAGGCTCAAAGCGAGCAAAGCTTTGCGGAGCATCTATTTATTCCCCTTCCCAAAAGGAAGCTATTCGGCCGACGCCGGGTCCGCAAGAACAGATTGCGGGTAGCGACGCTGTCGTGTGGCGCCGCGTTCGCGGCATTGCCGCCGCAGCCTGGCGAACTTCGCTGGATCAAAGAAAGCTATAGGGATCAACGTCGACGCTGACGCGAACCCCCCGCGGCCATTCGAGCTTCCCGAGCCAATCCCGGACGATCTCCTGGAGGGGAACGGAGCGAAGGGCATGAACGAGGAGGCGCTGCCTGTGCCGCCCCCTCAGCATGGCCAGCGGCGCGGGTGCGGGGCCGAACACGGCCATGTTCTCGATCCGCGGAGCCGTGCGGCCGATGAGACGGGCCGTCTCCGTCGCTTCGGCGAGATCTTCCGCTGAAACGATGATTCCGGCGAGACGGCCGAAGGGCGGCATCGCCGCCTCGCGGCGGGCATCGGTCTCGGCTTCGTAAAAGCCTTCCGCATCGGCGCGGACCAGGGCGCTGATCACCGGGGCCGCCGGCTCATGGGTCTGGACGAGGACGCGGCCGGGCTTTTCGCCGCGACCGGCGCGGCCGGAAACCTGCATGATCTGCTGGAAGCTTCGTTCCGCAGCGCGCAAGTCGCCGCCCGAAAGCCCGAGGTCAGCGTCCACCACGCCGACCAGCGTCAGATTGGGAAAGTGGTATCCCTTGGTGACGAGCTGCGTTCCGACAACGATGTCGATCGCGCCTGCTTCCATGCGCCCCACGAATTCCGCGGCCTTGGCAGGTGACCAGATCGTGTCTGAAGTGACGATGGCGGTGCGTGCGTCGGGAAACAGCGCGCGTACTTCGTCGGCAATCCGCTCAACACCCGGGCCCACGGGGACCAGACTGTCGACTTCCTCGCATTCGGGGCAGGCGCGGGGCGGGGGCATCATGTGCCCGCAATGGTGGCAGGCCAAGCGGTGCACCAGCCGGTGCTCGACCATCCAGGCGGTGCAGTTCGGGCATTGAAATCGGTGGCCGCAGTTGCGGCAGAGCGTCAGCGGTGCGTAACCGCGCCGGTTGAGGAACAGCAAGCTTTGCTCCCCCCGCTCGAGATTGGCTTCTATTTCCCGCACCAGCGTCGGTGCGAGCCATCTTCCGCGCGGCGGCGGATCCTGGATGAGGTCGACAGCTGTGATCTCAGGCATTTCCGCCGCCCCGTACCGGTCAGGAAGCGGTATTTCGCGATAGACGCCGATCTCGGCCATGTGACGCGTCTCGATCGCAGGCGTGGCGGAGGCGAGCACGATCGCGATCTTCTCGAGCTTGGCCCGCATCACGGCCACGTCCCGCGCATGATATTGAACGCCGTCCTCCTGCTTGAAGCTGGTCTCGTGCGCCTCGTCGACCACTATGAGGCCGAGGTCTCGATAGGGAAGGAACAGCGCCGATCGGGCGCCCACCACCACCTTCGCGTCTCCGGTCGCAATTGCCCGCCAGGCCCGGCGACGCTGCGACTGGCGAAGCCCGGAATGCCAGGCAACGGGCTCGCAGCCGAACCGCACGGTGAAGCGCTTCAGGAAAGGCTCGGTGAGGGCGATCTCGGGTAACAGAACGAGCGTCTGACGGCCCATGCGCAGCGACTCCGCGACGGCTTCGAAATAAACTTCGGTCTTGCCCGACCCCGTGACCCCGTTGAGCAGGAAAGGCGCGAATTCGGCTGCCTGTACCGCGCCCACGAACTCGCGCGCCGCTGCGCGCTGCGCGGCCTCCAACCGTGGCGGACGGTGATCCGGATTTGGCCGGGGGAACGGATCGTCCACAGAGACTTCTACGGATTCGATAGCGCCAGCCTTCACCAAGCCCCGGATCACGTTGTCCGATACGTCTGCGGCCAGTGCAAGCTCACGCACCAGTCCCTGGCGATCACCAAGCCGCTCCAGCGCCTGCCTGCGCTGCGGCGTTGGCCGCTCGGGAATCCTGCCCGTCGCCCGATATTCGGTGACAGTTCTCGCGCCGTCTAGTGCGCTCGAGGAGGGTAAGGTCATCCTCAGCACGGAAGCGAGAGGCGCGAGGTAATAATTTGAGGTCCACTCCACCAGCCGGCGCAGCGGTTCGCGCAGCGGCGGGAGATCATAGATCTGGAGCAGCGGCCGCAGCCTCTTCTCCTCCACGTCGTCGGTGGCTGCCCGATCCGGCTCCCAGACGACGCCCGGCACCTGGCGGGGGCCGAGCGGCGCGAGCACAACGGAGCCCGGCTCGACGCGCAAGTCCTTCGGAATGCGGTAATCGAGCGGCCCCAGAGCGGCGTTGAGAAGGATCACGCGGGCGCGGTTCATCCACGGCTAGATCGAGTCTCGCGAACGAAAACACAACCTTGAGCAGCCGCCTGGGACGTGAGGTGACTGAAAACTCGCGGGTGTCGGATGCAACAGAAGGTCCGGTTCAGCCGTTTCCGTGCCGTCACGATGATTGGAGAAAATCGGATGGACGCGTTGCTTACCCGCCGGAGCCTGATCGGCGCCGGCCTCCTTATTCCTGTTGTCACGCTTCCGGGCTGCGCCACCGGCCTTGGCGGCCTTGGCCTTGAGGATGCAATCAGGCGACTGCTCACCATTTCCTCGCAGCGTGCTTTTGCAGGTTTGTTGCAGGAAAACGGCTTCTTCGCGGATGAGCTGACGCGAATACCGCTTCCGCCGCAGCTCGGCGGAAGCGGCGTGACGGCGGCTCTGTCAGGCTTGCTTGGAGTAGGGATGGTCCAGGATCGGCTGCTTCGGCTGGTAAACGCCGCCGCCGCGAACGCTGCCGAAGCGGCGGCGCCGGTGGTTTACGCTTCCATCCGAACAATGAGCATATCGGACGCAGTGTCGATCGTACGAGGGGGCCCCACCGCCGCGACCGGCTTCCTGCAGCGCAGCATGGGCAATGCCATCTTGAACGCGCTGTTCCCCGGCGTCGGCAATGCGCTGCGCCTCATGGACAATGCCATTCTAAGTCGGGCGATACAGGCCGGCACCGGCATCAACTTTGCAGGCCTTCAGCAGCATGTCGCGACCAGTGCCGCCGAGGCGATTTACCGAGCTATCGGCCGCGAGGAAGCCGCGATCAGAGCCAATCCCTCGTTGGTCAACGATCCGGTGCTGGCCGGCATCTTCGGCGTGCTGGGCCGCTGACGCCAATTCGGGCTTCATCACTTCATCGTCAGCACCGAAGACAAAGCCGAAATGGCAGTCCACAAGTTCTGGAGGCGAAGGTTTTCGTCTTCAGCGTGCTGGTTGTTGTCGTGGTTCCAGAAGCCGAGGACCAATGTCGGCGCGCCGAGCTCCTCGCGGATTAGGTAGAGAGGCAGGCTTCCACCGAGGCTGGGCAGGACCACAAGCTGACCGTCTTTCCGCAACGCCGCCGTCAGGTCGCGGACCAGCGGGTGCTCCGCTTTCGTCCGTTCCGCGGGGTAACCTTGTTCGCTGGTGAGCTTCGCGATGCGTGGGAAGCGAAGCCGTTCTTCCATGGTCGGCTCCCGATCCAGGAGAGCATAACCTTGCTGCCGGATGTGCTGTCTGACCTTCTCCACCTGCCTTTGCGGCGAATTTCCGAGCACCAGCCGCAAATCCAGAGCGGCGGTTGCAGTGGCGGGAATGACGTTGCGCGACTTATCGCCGACATCGGCGCTGCGAATGCCGTTGATGTTGAGCGACGGGAGCTGGATGAGTTCGGTCAGCGTCGCCCCACCGCCTTCAGTCCAGCCGAGGCCGAGATCGCGCTTCAGCGCCGCGTCCGGAGGCGGCACGGCGGCGATCGACGCGCGCTCTGCCTCCGAAAGCGGCACCACATCGTCGTAGAAGCCTGCAATGGCGACCCGGCCGTTCTCATCCTTCATGGACGCAAGAAGTTCGGCCAGCATCATTCCGGGATTGGGCGCCCAGTTGCCGTAATGGCCGCTGTGGAGCGGGCGGACGGGCCCATAGACCGTGAGTTCGGCATTGACGTCGCCGCGCACGCCCAGGCTCAGCTGCGGCGGCCCCGACTGATGCGCGGGGCCGTCGATGATGATCCAGCCGTCCGAGGCGAGCACCGATTTGTGCCGTCGAAGCAGCTCCTGGAGGTTCGGCGAACCCGCTTCCTCTTCGCCCTCCAGCACGATCTTGAGGTTGAACGATGGGCGCTTGCGCTCTGCCTTGAGGGCGTCGACTGCTGCCAGGATCGCCATCACACCGGCTTTATCGTCGGACGCGCTTCGCGCGTAGACCCGCGATTCGGGGTCGATCGGCTGACCGGGCGAGGGGAAGGGAAGCAGCTTGCCGCCCCGGTCGTGGCGGCCGGAAAGAAGCAGCGGGCTGAACGGCTGCGTCACTTTCCACTGCTCGGGCGTGACGGGTTGGCCATCATAATGGGCGTAAAGGATCAGCGTTCGCTTCGCGCCGGGGACTTTCCACTCACCAAAAATGAGCGGCGGCACCTTGCCGTTTTCGGTTTCGAGCAGCCTCGGCGCGAGGCCCCGCTGCTCCATCATCGCCGAGATATGTTCGGCGTTGCGGCGTATGTCCCCAAGGTCCGACGCGACATTTGGAATTCGAAGGAGGTCGACATATTCGCGCAGCACGGCGCCCTTGTTTGCCTCCAGCCAGGCCTGCGGGGCAGCAAGAGCGGGCGCCGCAATCATTGCCGCAACTGTTATCAGTGCCGCCACCATCCTGCGCATGCTCTCACTCCCTCAATTGCCGTCGCGGCTCATCTCAGGCTAAGCCGCCTTCGCGCACATTCTCAAGGACTCACGACAATGAAATTCTTCGTCGACACGGCCGATATCGATCAGATCAGAGAGCTCGCTGAAACCGGCCTTCTCGACGGCGTCACGACCAATCCGTCGCTCATTCACAAATCAGGCAAGAACTTCCTCGAGGTAGTTCGCGACATTGCTGCGGCTGTTGCCGGTCCGGTTTCGGCCGAGGTAGTCGCCACCGATCATGCCGAGATGATGCGCGAAGCGGAGATCCTGCGGAAGATCGCCGAAAACGTCACCATCAAGGTTCCGCTCACCATTGATGGCCTTAAAACATGCAAGGCGCTGACGTCGGACGGCACGATGGTGAATGTCACCCTCTGCTTCACGGCGAACCAGGCACTGCTTGCGGCGAAGGCCGGCGCCACCTTCATCTCGCCGTTCGTTGGCCGGCATGACGATATCGGATTTGATGGGATGCAGATCATCTCGGATATTCGGATCATCTATGACAATTACGATTATGCGACACAGATCCTGGTGGCGAGCATCCGCCACCCCGTTCACGTGCTTGAATCGGCAAAGATCGGCGCCGACGTCATAACTGCGCCGCCTGCCGTCATCCATCAGCTCTTCAAGCATCCCTTGACTGATCGCGGCCTCGAGACCTTCGCGAGCGACTGGGCGAAAACGGGACAGACCATCGCCTAGAACAAAGTCCATCGCTTCTTAACCCTGTTCGCGTTAGGCTGCTGAACGATGGGCAAAGTCATTAACTTCGAGGATCGGGCGCTGGCGACCCTTCGTGCCCGGGTAGCCGCGGCCGAGGAGGCCAATCAGGACCTCATCGCCTTTGCCCGCGGACATTCGGGCGCTGTGGCCTCGATCCATGAGGCGGTACTCGCCGCAGTGGAGGCCGAAGGGTTCGACCACCTCATCCATATCATCACCCAGGATTGGCCGCAGATCTTAGGCCTCGATGCCGTCGCGGTGGCGCTCTACGCCGGGGACAAAGGCATGCGCGCCGACGCATCCGGTCTCCAGTTCGTCGATCCTCGCGTTATCGAACGCTCGCTTTCCGGCTTCGAAGGCGTCGTCCTGCGCGGGGTGAAGCGCGGCCATCCCTTGTTCGGCCCGGCCTGCAGCTTGATCCGT
>JADDQD010000237.1:10600-14499 GCA_016781555.1 Pseudomonadota bacterium
AGCGGCCTGCTTGCGCTTGGGCAGCGCGGTGAGCTGGGCTTTGAAAGCCGCCACGGCGCCGAACTTCTCGTCTTTCTCGGGCGTGTTCTGACGCGCAGCATAAGCCGGTGGCTGATCCCCTGAAGAGCCACCAGCTCGCCGCGCATCCCGCAGCTGGGCTCGCACTGGCGTGGCACCATCATCTCCTCGG
Source organism: Pseudomonadota bacterium (assembly GCA_016781555.1). Taxonomy (GTDB): domain Bacteria; phylum Pseudomonadota; class Alphaproteobacteria; order Sphingomonadales; family Sphingomonadaceae; genus Allosphingosinicella. The sequence continues at coordinate 10,791 of JADDQD010000237.1, forward strand.
CGGCCGCCGCCGCTCGCCCCATACGGTGCGCGCTTACGTTGCAACCGCGCACCGGCTGATTTCCTTTGTTTCCGAGCATGCTGGCGGTCCGGTCAACGGCCAGGCGCTCGCCGATCTCAAAGCCGCCGATCTTCGCGCGTTTCTGACGCGCCGCCGGGCCGAAGGGCTCGGCAACAGCTCCGCTGCGCGCGAACTGTCGGCGATCCGCGGCTTCCTTGCTTTTGCCGCAGCCGAAGAGGGTCGCGAGGCCGGCATTCCCAAGCTCAAGGGGCCGAAGAGGCCGCGTAGCGTTCCGCGCCCCATTGCGCCGGATGAAGCGGTCGCGCTCGCCGAAGACGTTGCCGAGGATGCTGCCGAGCCCTGGATTGCCGCGCGCGACTTCGCAGTGCTTATGCTTCTTTACGGATCCGGGCTGCGTGTCGCCGAAGCCCTGGGCCTCACCGGCGCTGTGCTTCCGCTCGGAGAGACGATCAGCGTCACCGGCAAGCGCAGCAAGACGCGCATCGTGCCGCTGCTGGCACCGGTCAAATCGGCGATCGAGCATTATGCAGCGCTCTGCCCCTACGCTCTTGGCACCGCTGAGCCGCTTTTCCGCGGCGCTCGTGGAGGGCCGCTAAATGGCGAGCTCGTTCGCCGTGCGGTGCGGAAGGCGCGGGTCCGGCTGGGCCTGTCGGACCGAACGACGCCCCACGCTCTTCGCCACAGCTTTGCCACGCACCTGCTTGGCCGTGGGGCTGACCTGCGCTCCCTTCAGGAGCTGCTCGGCCATGCCAGCCTGTCATCGACCCAGATATACACCGCCGTCGACACCGCGTATCTGCTGGATGTTTACCGCAACGCGCACCCGCGTGCGTGAACTCCCGCATCGAGCACAGTCGCGCAATGACCGAAACTCGTTCCCGTTCATGCTGAACCGGAACGAGTCTACTTTACCTTCCATGGCGTGCTTTCCGAGCCGTCAGGTAATTCCACCTGACTGGAAAGCACTCTAGTGGTCCGCCCGCCAGCGGATTACGCGCCACAGGTATAGACCGAACATGAGGACCAGGATTGCCGTCGAGAGCGGACCCAAATAGGCGCCGATTGCCTCGTAATTCTCGCCCAGCTCCTGGCCCAGCAAAGCGAGCATGGCAGTCCAGCCAAACGTCCCCACGGTCGAGGCGGCGAGGAAGCTTCTCAGCGGCATTTCGAACAGGCCCGCCGGCACCGACACGAGCGAGCGAAGCGACGGTGTCATCCGGCCGATCAGAACCACCAGCCAGCCGCGTTTGTCGAACCAGCGATCGGCGCGCTGAAGATCACGCCAGGTCACGGTAAGCCAGCGGCCCCAGCGGCGCACGAACGGGCGAAACCGGTCAATGCCAAGCGCGCGGGCCAGAAGATACCAGCTGGTGTTTCCGACCATTGCTCCCGCCGTTCCTGCCGCGATCACGCCCGGCAGCGTCATCGGTCCGCGCTCGGCTTCAATCCCGGCCAGCGGCATGATCACCTCCGACGGGATCGGGGGAAAAACGGTCTCAATAAACATGAGAAGCGCGACGCCCAGATAGCCGCCTTTGCCGATGAGATCGCCGATCCAATCCGTCACGAAAGTTTCGCCTCGATTGCGTCCCAGATGGTGGCTGGCGTGTCGGAACCGTTGAAGCGGTCAATGGCGACGATCCCGGTGGGCGAGGTGACGTTGATTTCGGTGAGGAAGCCGCCGATCACGTCGACACCGACGAACAGGAGCCCCCGCCGCGCCAGCTCCGGACCCAGCGCACCGCAGATCTCCTGCTCGCGCGGCGTGAGCTCCGTCGCTTCCGCACTCCCGCCCGCGGCGAGGTTGGAGCGTATTTCACCCTTGCCGGGAAGCCGGTTGATCGCGCCGGTGGCCTTGCCGTCGATCAGCACGATCCTCTTGTCCCCGCTCGTCACCTGCGGGAGAAAGGCCTGCACCATGAAAGGCTCCACCCAGACCTGGTTGAAGAGCTCGGTCAGTGCGGAAAGATTGGTTCCGTCGCGGCCGATCTTGAACACTGCCGAGCCTGCGTTTCCATAGAGCGGCTTTACGACGATATCGCCATGTTCTGCCTGGAAGGCGCGGGTCACCTCCAGCGAACGCGTGATGAGTGTCGGCGGCATGAAGCGCGCGTAATCGAGCACGAACAGCTTCTCGGGCGCGTTTCGGACGGAGGCGGGATCATTCACCACCAAGGTGTGGGGCTGAATCCGCTCAAGAAGGTGCGTCGCCGTGATGTAGCCGAGGTCGAAAGGCGGATCCTGGCGCATCAGTACCACGTCGGCATCGTCCGCCAAGTCCAGCGTCTGCCATTCGCTGTAACTGAAATGGTTACCCGTTTCATGCCTCACTTGGACGGGGCGGGCGCGTGCGCGTAAGCGCTCGTTCGAATAGCTGAGATCCGATGCGGCATAGTGGTACAAGGTGTGGCCGCGTTTCTGAGCGCCGAGCATGATCGCGAAAGTGGAATCTCCCGCGATGTTGATGCTCTCCATTGGGTCCATCTGGACGGCCACTCGCAGCGTCATGCGCATCTCCTTTGACCCGCGCGCGCTTAGGGCAGGCGGGGCGGGCTGTCACCCGTGCCAGACGTTGGAGATATGGCGCGGCAGCCGCCAGGGCACGATGAACATCGCGTCGATCCGCATGTCGTCCCCTTCGCGCACGAAGCGCGGGGCAAGCGCCGCTGCCGCGGCAGCGACGCGGCGGAGGCGATAGGAATCGAGCGCGGCGCTCGCCTCCGCGGTGCTGGCCCGGGCCTTCACCTCGACAAAAGCGACCATGCGGCTCCTCCTGGCAACGAGGTCGACCTCTCCGACGGGGGTCCGCGCCCGACGAGCCAGGATGCGCCAGCCTTTAAGCTGAAGCCAGAGCGCCGCTACCGTTTCGGCCCGGCGCCCGCCCCGTTCCGCGCGCTGCCGCTTCATTTCAGCGCGAGCGCCCGTTCGTACACCTCGCGTCGGGGAAGCCCGAGCGCCTGCGCGACCTCAGCCGCGGCTCGCGAAGTGGAGAGCCGATCCATCGCTTCGCGAAGCGCTGCGTCGACGTCCGCTGCCTTGGGCGCTTCCGCTTCACCCGGCGGTGCGACGACGATTACGATCTCGCCCTTGGGTGGTGCGTCGGCATAGCGGCCGGCGAGTTCCTCCAGGCTGCCGGTCACCGTTTCCTCGAACCTCTTGCTGATCTCGCGAACGACGGCAGCTTGGCGATCCCCGAGCCCTTCCTTCAGCGCGGCAAGCGCCGCACCCAGGCGAGGGCCGCTTTCGTAAAGGATGAGCGTCGCTTTCACCGCGGCCACTTCGGCGATCGCCGTCGCCCGCGCGCCGCCTTTTGCGGGAAGAAACCCAATGAAGAGGAAACGGTCTGTCGGCAGGCCGGCCAGTGTCAGCGCTGCCACGGCCGCGCATGGGCCCGGAACGGTGGTCACGTTGAGACCAGCGGCGCGCGCGTCCCGGACAAGCTTGTAGCCGGGATCCGAGATGAGCGGAGTGCCCGCATCGGAAACGAGCGCAACCGCGCCCTCCGCCATGCGCGCAAGCAGTTCGGGCCGCACCCGGTCGGCGTTGTGGTCGTGGTACGGTGTCATCGGCTTCTTCACGCCCATATGGGCGAGAAGCTTTGCAGTGACACGGCTGTCCTCGACCGCGACGACCTCTGCCGCCTTCAGAACTTCGGCCGCGCGGGGGCTGAGATCGGAAAGATTGCCGA
>JADDQD010000171.1:0-11893 GCA_016781555.1 Pseudomonadota bacterium
CCTGCAGCACGTAGGTTTCCGCGCCGTGAAGGACGCCCGGCCGACCGCGTAGAAGCGTCGCGCCGTGCTCGTGCCCGTCGAGCCCACGGCCGGCTGCCTCCACGCCGATCAGCCGCACGTCTGCGTCGGACACGAAATCGGCGAACGCGCCCATTGCATTGGATCCGCCCCCGACGCAGGCGATCACCGCCTCGGGAAGCCGGCCTTCCTCCTCGAGCACTTGCGCCCGCGCTTCTTTGCCGATCACGCGCTGGAATTCGCGCACCATCAGCGGGAAGGGATGCGGCCCGGCAACGGTCCCGAGCAGATAGTGCGTGTCCGCAAAGCTCGCCGTCCAGTCGCGCAGCGCCTCGTTAACGGCATCCTTCAGCGTTCGCCCGCCGCTTTCGACGGGGATCACTTCGGCCCCCATAAGCTGCATTCGAAAGACGTTGAGGCGCTGCCGCTCGACGTCATGGGCGCCCATGTAAATCCGCGTCTCAAGGCCGAACAGCGCGCCCGCAAGCGCAGTGGCGACGCCGTGCTGGCCAGCGCCGGTTTCGGCGATGATCCGGCGTTTGCCCATTTTCTTCGCAAGCAGGCCCTGGCCAAGCACCTGGTTGGTCTTGTGCGCGCCGCCGTGGAGCAGGTCCTCGCGTTTCAAGTAGATGCGAGCCCGCTCGGACCCAAGATGCCGGCAGCGGGTGAGCGGCGTCGGGCGCCCAGCATATTTGGTGAGAAGCTCGGCAAGCTCGGCTTGGAATTCCGGATCGTCCTGCGCCGCAACGAATGCCGCCTCGAGTTCCTCGAGCGCCGGCATCAGGATTTCGGGTACGTAAGCGCCACCATACTCGCCGAAGCGGCCTGTCATCAGCATGTTGTGATCTCCCCACGCACCGGCAGGCGGAGCGCTTCGAAAAAGGCACGGAGTTTGTCCGGATCTTTGCGGCCCGGCGCCGCTTCGACGCCTGAGCTGACGTCCAGCGCGAACGCGCCAAGCTCGGCCGCGGTGCGGGCATTTTCGGGGTTCAAGCCACCGGCCAGGATGCTGGCGGAAAGGTCGCTCCGGTGCTTCACCCTCGACCAGTCGAACGCCTGGCCGGTGCCGCCGGAGCGCCCGTCCACCAGCGTGTCGAACAGAACGCGGTCGGCGCCCGTTCGTAGCTCCAGCGCCTCACCCCCAACCGCATCGGCTGCCCAGATTTCGCAGTTTTCCGGGAGCATGTTCTTGAGCGCCTTTACATAGGAGGCGTCCTCATCGCCGTGGAGCTGAACGGCTCCAAGGCCGAGCCGGCGCGCCAGCTGCGCGACCTCGTTCAGCTCCTCATTGCGGAAGACGCCAACAACGAGCGCGCCGTCAGTCGCGGCCGCTGCGGCAAGCGCCTCGGCACTATCGGGGCTTACCGCCCGCGGGGTGCCGGGAACCATTATGATGCCCGCATATGAGGCGCCGAGGGCTGCTGCCAGCTGCACGTCTTCCGCCAAGGTGAGGCCGCAAATCTTGACCCGCCCGAAGGCAAGCGCACGCGCCGCCTGTGCCGGATTATCCGAGCGCATCAGCGACGATCCAACCAGAAATGCGTCGGCGTGCGGGCTTAGCCGCTCCACATCGGGCCGACCTTCGATGCCCGACTCCGAGACAACCAGCCGGTCGGAAGGGACAAGACCGGCAAGCCTTTCGGTGGTCCTAAGGTCGACCTTGAGCGTTTTGAGATCGCGGTTGTTGATCCCCACAATCTCCGCCTCCAGCGCAACGCCGCGCCGGACTTCCTCCTCGTCATGCGCTTCAACAAGCGCATCCATGCCCAGCTTTCTCGCCTCGGCGATCACCGCCGCCGCCTCGGTGTCATCGAGCACCGAGAGCATCACCAGCACTGCGTCTGCGCCGTGCAATCGGGCTTCAGGCACCTGGCGCACGTCCACAACGAAATCTTTCGCCAGGATCGGCCCGGTGAATTCCTTCCGAACCGCCCGCAGATCCTCGAAGGAGCCTCCAAAATAGGGGCCGTCCGTAAGGACGCTGATCGCATCCGCCGCGCCGCGATAGGCGCGGGCCATAGCGGCCGGGTCGGCGGCGCCGCGAAGTTCGCCCTGGCTTGGCGACACCCGCTTCACTTCCATGATGAAGCGTGCGCCAGGACGGGCGAGCGCTGACCGGAGGCTCCGCTGGGCGGGCTCGGCCTTGCCCCGAAGCTCCTCAAGCGTGACCCCCGCTAGGCGCTCGGCAACATCCTTGCGCTTGCGGGCAACGATCTCGCCCAGCACGCCGCCCGGCTCACGCATTGGTCACCTCGACGAAAGCCAGCAGCCGTTCGTAGGCGGCGCCGGAAGCGATCGCCTGGTGCGCGGTCGCCACTGCATCGCGAAGGCTTGGGGAAAGGCCGGCAGTGAAGAGCAAGGCACCGGTATTGAGCGCCACCGCATCGATATCGGAGGCGCGGCCGTTTCCTACCAGCAGTGCCTTGAGGCGCTCCGCATTTTCCTCAGGCCCGCCGCCCTTCAGATTTTCGAGCGGGGTGCGCTCCAGCCCCGCATCCTCAGGAGCAATGGTCAGCGCCTCCAGACTACCGTCGGAGACGCGCACCGCCTGCGTTTCGCCGTGCAGGGCCATCTCGTCGATACCCGACCCGTGCACCACCAGCGCTTTGCGAACGCCAAGCGAGGAGAGCGTCTTCGCCACTGGTTCGAGGAGCCGCGCCTCGGCAACGCCAAGGAGCTGCACCTGAGGCTCGGCTGGGTTGAGGCAAGGCCCCAGCAGGTTCATGATCGTCCTGACTTTCAGCGCGCGTCGCACCGGCCCGGCGTGGCGCAGGCCAGGGTGATAGCGGGGCGCAAAGAGGAAGCAGACGCCTGCCTCGTCGAGCGCGCGTCGCGAGACTTCGGCCGAAACATCGAGCTTGGCTCCAAGTCGTTCCAGTACGTCGGCCGATCCGCAGGGCGAGGTGACGGATCGATTGCCGTGCTTGGCCACGGGAAGTCCGGCCGCCGCCGCCACAAAAGCCACCGCCGTCGACACGTTGATCAAGGCGGATCCATCGCCGCCGGTGCCGCACGTATCTGCGAACAAATAATCGGGCCTCGGAAAATATTCATCAGCGGCCCGGAGTGCTTTGGCCGCTCCGATCATTTCCTCAGCCGTCTCGCCTTTGAAGCGGAGCGCGATCAGCATGGCGGCAATCGAGGCTTGGTTGAGCCGCCCGGCCACGAGTTCGGCGAACAGCTCTTCGGCGGTGTCCGATTCGAGGTTTTCACCCGCGTAGAGCCGCGCCAGCGCGGCGTCCGCGGCGGCGCTCACGGGCATCTCCCCGGGGATGTTAGGAGCTACATTCTGATACATGATGCCATTCCTGATCGAGAGCGCGAAAAAAAACCCGCCGGGCGGCGGGCTGGTCTGTGGAGAACTGAACCTTAAACGGCTCTAGTCACCATTGACGCAGGCTTCCGCCGCGGAAAGTCGTTCCCCGCCACCAGAGCCAAACCTGCGAATTTGCGCTTGCAGTCATTGGGGCGGAAATCGCTGAAGGTCGCCGCACAGTCAACTGGTTTTTCAATCATTTGACCTCGTGCGCCAGACCTCACCTGCCATAGCGCAGGGCAATCCATAAAGTCCGCGGCGTCGCACGCTCGATGATGCCGGCGCCCGAAATGCCTGCAACCACCCTCTCGTCGGTAATGTTTTCGGCCCGAGCTTCCAGCGAGAATGAACGCGTCAAGGGAAAAGAGGCTGCCGCATCAAAGGTGAGTGCATCGGGGAGGATCTGCTCGTTTAGATCGTCCTCGAACTGATCGCCGGTGTAGCGGGCCGTCACCGAGGCGCGGGCGCGGGCCACAGCGCGCCAGCTCAGCGTGGAGGCGAAGCTGTGGCGCGGCGTTTGCGCAGGCCTCAGCCCTCGCAACGGCAACGCAGGCCCGCTCGCGCGCACCTCCGCATCGGCAAAGCTGTAGCCGCCCGAAAGCGACCAACTGCCGAACTGAAGCGCAGCGTCCACCTCGGCGCCGCGGGCTTCGATTGCGTCGATGTTCCGGCGCATCCGAAATTCTCCGCCTCGGGCCACGAAGCCGACGCCCGGGAACAGCCCGGGTCCGCGGCCAAGCGTTACGTTGGCGATGCTGTCTTCGAGCCGGTTGTCGAACAAGGTGATGCCGATGCGCCCCGTCGAAAGCGGCCGATACTCGACCCCAGCTTCGAAGCCGCGGAGCCGCTCGGGGGAAAGCTCGGGATTGGCCGCCGTGGCATCCGGTCCGACGCGGAACGGGCGGTAGAGCTCGTTCAGCGTGGGGAGACGCCACCCCAGGTACGCGGCGGCCCGAACCGTGATGGCTCCACTCGGCCGGAAGGCGATGCCCGCACGGCCGGTCGGCTCCCAGCCTGAACGCTCCGGATGCCGTACGTCGATGAGGAGAGCGCCGTTCGCAAACAGACGCTCCTCGAGGAACCCGTCCTCGATCCGCCAGCGGTCGATCCGTCCACCGGCAGTGAGGGTGAGGGGACCTTTTTCCAACGCGCCCTCGGCAAAGGCACCGAGCGTTGCGGTTCGTCCGCCGGCGAGGCGCCGGCGCGTCGCCGCGTTGAAACGCTCCTTTGTCTCCCCCTCAACGACGCGCAAGTCACCGCCCAGCCGCAGCTCTAACCCGCTTCCGAGCGGCGACCGCACTTCCACCCGGGCACCGAGCCCGGTCGACGGTACGTTAAACTGTTCGGCGGCTTGAACCAGCGTCGTTCGCGCTGCATTCACGCTTGCAAAGCTGTTATAGAAATCCCGCGCTTGGACGTAAGCAAGTGCCGACCAAGCCCAGCGCGCGTCGCCGACCAGGCGCAACGATGCGTCCGCACCTTGTGTGTTGATGTCGCTGAAGGCGGTCCCGCGCTCCCGCGCGTCGCTGAAGACGAGGCCACTGGCCTGCAACTCGACGCTTTCGGAAAGCGGCGCCACCGCCCGAAGCGAGGCGCTTGCCTGCTCGTAAGGGGAGGGGCGGTCCACCTGACCGCGTTGTTCTTGGATCACCGGCACGAAGCCGTCTCCGCTCGCATAGCTTGTCGACAGGCTCACGAAGCCGCGGCCAAAGCTCAGGCCGGCGCCGGCATAAGCATCGATCCCGTCGCGGCTACCGTAAGCGGCCGATGCGGTGGCGCCCCTTAGCTCGCTGGGGTCGGCGCTGATGAGCTCAATCGTGCCGGCCAGGGCGCCCGGTCCATAGACGCCGCTTCCACCGCCGCGAACCACGCGCACGCTGCCCAGGCGCCGGGGATCGTAAGCGGGCCAGCTGACCCAGCCGCCAAACGGATCCGTCTGCGGGACGCCGTCGAGGATCAGCAAAGCACGGCTCGAGGCGTTGCCGCCAAGCGCCCTCAGCGTCGCTCCCTGGCTGGTCGGATTGGCGGTCCGCGCGTCGGAGCGCCGGAAAAGCTGGAACCCGGGGACTTCCCGGAGGATCTCCTCGAGCCGGTTCGATGCCGAGCCGGTCAGCCGCTCCCGCCCTATGACTACCGTGCCGTATACGTCCTCGCCGAGCCCCTGGGTGAGGCCACGCCCGGTCACGACGATTTCGTCCTGTTGGGCGGCGGCGGGCGCGGCGGCGAAGGCCAGGCCCAATGTGATGAAACGCAACATGCCCCCGCCTTATTCAAGCGGAGGCATGTTTTCGAGCAATTCGTTCGCGGTGAGCGACCTCAAGCCTTTTTTTCCGCCCGTCGAAGAGGACGAGTTTCGATAAGATCAGGCCGGACCGGAAATCATCTGGCTGACGCGACCCGGCGACCGCCGGAACTCCGGCCGGAACTGCCCGGGGTCCGACTTGGCTTGGCGTGGAAGCGCTTGGCCGGGCGGCCGCGGGGACCCTCCCGCCGCTCCTCGCTGCGTTCGGCGATCACGACTGGAGCCCGGCTGGTCTTGATCCGGTTCGCTTCAGCCAGGAAGTTCTGCGGCAGCGGCACGACCTCGATCTTGGCTTTGGTGAGCTTTTCGATGCCCTTCAGGTACGGCCGCTCGTCCTCCGCGCAATAAGCAACGGCAACACCAGCCGCTCCGGCGCGCGCGGTGCGGCCGATCCGGTGCACATACTGCTCCGGCACGTTGGGAAGCTCGAAGTTGATCACGTGGCTTACGCCCGACACATCGATGCCGCGTGCCGCGATGTCGGTGGCGATCAGCACCTTGACCTTGCCCGACTTGAACTCCGCCAGCGCGCGCTCGCGCTGTGCCTGGCTCTTGTTGCCGTGAATGGCATTGGCCCCGATGCCGTTGCCGCCAAGCAGCTTCATGACCCGGTCGGCCCCGTGCTTGGTACGCGTGAAGATGAGAACGCGGTCCATGTTGCCGCGCTCCGAAAAGCCCGCGCGAAGCATCATGGTCAAAAGCGCCTGCTTCTCAGCTTGCTGAACGAAGGTCACATATTGATCGACCCGCTCGACGGTCGAAGCGACCGGGGCGACCGCCACTTCGGCCGGGTCGGTCAGGAACCGGTCGGCGAGATCCCGGATCGTTTTCGGCATGGTTGCCGAAAAGAAGAGGGTCTGGCGTTTTGCCGGAAGCATCTTCACGATCCGTTTCAGGTCATGGATGAAACCCAAGTCCAGCATCTGGTCCGCCTCGTCCAGCACCAGGATCTCGACGTTCCTGAGATCAAGAAAGCGCTGCTCGATCAGGTCGATGAGACGACCGGGAGTTGCCACCAGCACGTCCACGCCACGTGAGACGTCTTGGCGGTTCTTGCCCACCGAGGTGCCGCCGAACACGGTGGCCACGGAGATATGAGCAAAGCGACCATAAGCCCGGGCGCTTTCGGCAATCTGGCTGGCAAGTTCGCGCGTCGGCGCGAGCACCAGCATGCGGCACGTGCGCGGTTGCGGGCGCTTGTCGCTGGCGACGAGCCGGTCGATCGACGGCAGCATGAAGGCGGCGGTCTTGCCGGTCCCCGTTTGCGCGATCCCAAGAAGGTCGCGTCCCTGGAGCAGCACAGGAATCGCCTGCTCCTGAATCGGCGTCGACTGGGTATATTCCTTCAAAGCGAGCGCTTGAAGAACGGGCTGCGAGAGCCCGAGGTTTTCGAATGACATGGAAAAAGGAACTCACATGATGTGCGGCGCCCGCGCATGCCGGAATGGCGCGCGGAAACGCGGCGGGTTATGGGACCCTGCACAGCAAAAGCTTTGCGGGGGCCCGTTGGCCAACCCGCGTGAAAGGGGAAGACTGAGAAACTACGAAGCAGAGCCGGGGCGGGCAGGGAGGCACGAAATGTTTTCGTGAGCGCCGTTTCGCCTGTTCACGCTGCAATAATGCTTCGCTGATCCACTTTATGGATGTTGCACGCCAAAAAGTCAATCCCCCCGTGAGGGATCGTTCCTTGCGCGCCGGTTCGGAAGCGAGGCCTGCTCGGCGTCCGACCCGGTTGGAGGCTCGCGCTTGGGCAGGAACCGCTCCAGGGCACCGACGAGGCTCAGCAGCACGAGCGCCATCGCAGAAGCGAGCCCAAGCAACAGGAACTGTCCCGCGCCGGCCGCGATCCCCGCCGCGCAGGCGGTCCAGAGGCTGGAAGCGGTGGTCATGTTCATGACGCCGCCGCCGCGTACGAAGATAAGGCCGCCTGCAATGAATCCAATCGCCTGAGCGAGGCCCTGGATAACGCGGAGTGGATCGCTGTCGCCACCCAGCTCTTTCAAATCTTGGAAAAGCAGCAGCGAGGAAATGGTGAGCATTGCCGAGCTTAAAGCGACAAGGCCGTGGGTCCGAAGCCCTGCGTCGAAGCCGCGGAGCTCTCGATCCAATCCGAGCACCATCCCGACCAGGGTGCCGAAGCCGAGGCGAAGGAGCAAATCGGTCCAGTCGTGGATCAGGGGCAAGGACGCACCCTAACGCTGACGCATACAGTCATGCCGTCCGAACTGCGCTTCGCGCCCTTCGGTTCCGTTGAGCTTCACGGTCTCGAATGCGGCCTTGCCACCTGGCGGTCTTTCTGCATGGACGACCGCGAGGGGCAGTCCTGCCGCCGCGGCGGCGCGCCTTTAGTCAGGCGTGTGGCTGCCCCGTCGTGGCAGCAAACCAGCAAGACCAATGAGCCCGAGAAGGCCCCAAGGGAAGCCACGGTCCCGCTTTTTGGGCCGGGGGTTGCCGAACGACAGGTCAACCGCATTTCCAATCCCCTCGCCCGTGCCGGGTGGGCGCTCCGCCTGGTTGCCCAGCGAGAGGTCGATGGCATTACCCGCTCCCACGCCGCTTCCGGGCGTGCCGCCTTGCGTCCCGGCGGCCGCGCCGGCTGCGCCGCCAGCCCCGCCCGTGGTTCCGGCAGCCGCGCCCGTGGTTCCACCGCCGCCGCCGGTGCCCTGCGCCGTCGCCGCCGCGGGTGGCAGCGCCGCCAGCGCTGCCGCAGCCAAGATTGTTGCGAAGCTTCGCATCACGTTTCTTCCCTTCAACGCGGACTGCTCCAGTCGGTCGGCTTCTTGCGCCTCAGGCCCAATAGGCCGAGGGCGCCGAGCAGGCCCAAAACGCCCCAGTCGAAGTCGTTGGTCTGATCTTCGGCCAGCCGCTCCTGCGTTTCCGTGCCGACGTTCGGGTCGCGGTCCGTCTGCGGCGCAGCCTGGGCCGACAGTGCCGCGGGGCTGAGCACCGCCATCGCCGCGAGCACGAGCGCCGCATGCCTTATCTTTCTTGTCATCAACATGCTCCTGCTTCTCATTTGAGAACGGGTAAGCCTACAGGTTGAACTGCAACGGGTCAGAAGCACGCCCGTTCCGCGGCGCGCTGCGCGCGGCGGGCGTGTTCACATAAAAGGATGCTTGTCTAAAGCGGCAAGCCCAAGGGCTGCCGCCTGCGCGCAGCTCCAGCCTCGCGCAGGATAAGTTCCATCACTTCTCGGGCGGTGTTGGAAGGGACCGCAAGACCGATCCCGACATTGCCCTCCCCCGGCCCGATGATCGCACTGTTGATGCCGATCACTTCGCCGCGCATGCTGATCAGAGGCCCGCCGGAGTTGCCGGGATTTATGGGAGCGTCGGTTTGAACATAGGCAGGGCCGCCGCGCCGGCCGCGCCCAAGTGCGCTCACGATCCCGGCAGTGACCGTCTGGCCAATCTCGAATGGATTTCCGATCGCCACGACATAATCGCCTACCTTCAGTCGGTCGGAGTTTCCGAGCGGCAGCTGCTTCAAACCGCGGCCGCGAACTTCCAAAACCGCGATGTCGGTGCCGGGATGGCTGCCGATCAGTCGCGCTTCGAGTTGGCGCTGGTCGGCAAGCGTCACCTCGATCGCGCGTGCGCCTTCGACGACATGATGATTGGTGATGATGAGGCCGCGTGCTGCATCGACGATAAAGCCTGAGCCGGCGGACAGCCGGGGCGCGAGCGCTTCTTCTCTCAGACCGAAGAAAAAGCGGTAATAAGGATCTCGAAGCAAAGGATTTTGCTCGAGCGGAGATGCTTGGAGGACAGCAATGTTGACCACCGCGGGCGCCGCCCGGTCGACGAGCGGCGATAGCGTCAGCCGGCTCAAGGGCACTGCATCCACCGGGATCGGCTGAGGCAGCTCAGCCCGTGCCGCTGCGCCGGGTTGCGCGTAGAGCCACCAGAAGGCAGCTCCGCCAGCCATCCCCGCAAGAGTGAGGCTGATGAGCAGGACCAGCGTGCGGACCGCCGCGCCCACCCCCTCTTATGCCCGGATCTCGGGCGGACCCTGCGATTGCCAGTCGGCGGTTATCGCCGCGAGCAGCATCGCGGCTGATCCAACCGCCACATGCGCGAGGAATGCAGAGCCAGCTTCGGCGAAGCCGAGCAGAATCGGGACGATCGATCGACATGTTCTGGAAGACACGATCCTCTCCTCCCTAGAATTCGATAACAAGCAAGGCTGCCCCGGCTCCATGGCCGGGGCAGGTAAGCGAATTGAGTGTCGTGTTTCCGGGCGACCGCTGCTCTGCCGATTCCACGGGATCAAATCACGGACGCTCATGATTATCCTCCTTGGTTCATGAGGCGGAGTGCATGCGCCTCGGGTCGCTCCGGGCATCCCCGGAGCGGTCGGTCGCAACGACTGCTTTTACGCGGCCGCCTGCTGGTCGTTATTTTCGTTCTGGGCCCGCTGCTCCCCGATACTCACCTGAGCGGTGCCGCCATCGATCGCGATCTTGCGGGGCTTCATCGCTTCGGGGATTTCGCGAGCAAGCTCGATCGAGAGCAGACCATCACGCAGATCCGCGCCCTTCACCTGGACATAGTCGCCGAGCACGAAGCGTCGCTCGAATGAGCGGGTTGCGATGCCGCGATGGACATAGTGGCGCTCACCGTTGTCCTGCTTACGGCCGGAGACGACCAGCAGGTTCTGCTGCGCAGTGATGTCGATCTCCTCCTGGCGGAAGCCGGCAACTGCAAGCGTGATCCGGTAGTGATCCGGCCCGTCCTGCTCAAGATTGAAGGGCGGAAAGCTTTCGGCGCCGCCAGTGGTGCCGCCATTCTCGAGCATTTCGAACAGCCGGTCGAAGCCGACGGTCGAGCGGCGGAATGGAGCGAAGTCGAAGTTGGTCCTCATATCCAAATGTCCTCCTTGAGCAACGTTGGTTACGAGAGGCGCCCAAAGCAGCGAGCAGCCTCGGTCTTTGCTGGACCCATTCGGCGTCCGGCAAAGAAAAATTAGTACCTATCTGGAGGCTTTCAAGAGGGCGTTCGCCCCAAAACTCGAGCGACTAAACCGCGATGCGAGCGACTTCGTCCGCCGTCAGGGCGAGCACCGGTCTGCCCTCCTCGTCCTCGATCTCGACCCGAAGCCCCGGCTGGACATCGCCGCGCAGCAGGTCCTCGCCGAACAATTCCCGGGCGCTGCGGACCGCGTGATACCAGGCCGCCTCGGCGTCGGGCAGGATCATGCCTTCGGCGTCGCGCCGGCGGAAGTGCCCATCCTCAAAATGAAAGTAAAAGCGAGGCATGGTGCGAGAACGCGATCCAGCGGGATGAAGTTTCAGATAATGAGGGTAAACGGCGGGCCAACCATTGATGCCGGCGACTGTGCCCTTTCTGCATCGCTTCTGCACCGCCAATTCGCCAAGTTCTGCCAACCACAGCGGCACGGACGATGCAAGAGATCTCGTTGCCGAATGTTGCACGCGCGCGTCTTGGGACGATGTCTACCTGATCCCTTGTCATGGCGGGCTTGCTGGCGCACCAGAGCAGGCCCTTCAGAAGGAATGCTTGTGACCGCTCCGTCCGCCCTTTCCGTTCTGCTTGTCGAGGATGATCCTCAGATTCGTGCCGTGATCGCTGGGCTGCTCAACAAGGAAGGCTATGCGGTGCGCGCTGCCTCCAACCCTTTCGATGCTTATTACATGCTGGAAGAGGCGGCGGTGGATCTCCTGATCACCGACATCCATATGGCTGGAAAGGTAGGCGGCGGCGTGCTCGCTCAGGAGGTTGCACGCACCTGGCCTGACGTCCGAATCCTGGTGATTTCTGGCTTCGATCCAGAGCCAGACGACGTGCCCCTAGGCGCTCAGTTCCTCGCAAAGCCGTTCGGACGTGATGAACTGATGCCGGTGATCAGAGCGATGATGGAGGTCTGAAGCACTTTGGTATGGCGGGCTGCTCTCTACGGCTCGTCGCGATCAGGCGGCCGAGCGTCAGCTCAGCAGGTGCTTCTGGATCTTTCCTGCCGCCGTGCGCGGGAAGTCCGCCACCATCTCAAAACTTTTCGGCACCTTGAAGGCGGCAAGCCGGCCGCGGCAGAAGGCCTCGAGCTCGACAGTGTCGAGGGCGGCGACGCCTGCGATCGGGACGATGAAGGCACGGCCGACTTCTCCCCACGTCGGATGGAATGCGGGGACAACTGCTGCTTCCGAAATGGCTGGGTGTGCGCAGAGCACGTTTTCGACCTCGGCTGGGTAGACGTTCTCGCCGCCCGAGATGAACATCTCCTTCCGCCGCCCGGCGATG
>JADDQD010000171.1:11932-28202 GCA_016781555.1 Pseudomonadota bacterium
GAACGAAGCCATCCGTCGGCAGTGAAGGCCTCCCGGGTGGCCTCTTCGTTCTTCCAATAGCCGGGGGTTACGCCCGGACCGCCAAAAAGGAGGTCGCCGACAGCGCCATCCGGGACGCACTTGCCCGCTTCATCAACAATGCGCACGCTGCACAGGAGCTGCGGCTTGCCAACCGAGCCGACCCGCTCCCACGCATGAACTGGAGCCCCGAGAAAGGCGGTTGGACCGGTTTCGGTCATCCCCATGCCGTTGCAGACGCGAACACCGAGCGCCCGGTAGCGCTCGACCAGCCTGTCGGGAAGCGGGGCGCCGCCGCACCCCCAGTGACGCACCGACTGAAGCGGCGCCGCCACGAAAGCGGGATGATCGAGCAGCGACTGGTAGATGGTAGGAACGGCGAATATCGCGTTCAATCGCTGCGCTTGGATAAGCTCCACCAGCGCTTGTGCATCAAAGCCGTCCAGAATGATCACGCGCCCACCAGCGATCAGGGTCGGCAAAGCGTGAAGGTTGATCCCCGCCGTGTGGAACAGCGGCAGGAAGCAAGCCGTCGTGTCCGTTGAAACGAGGTCGATTGCGGTCCGGATGTTGATGTAGTTCGCGAGCGCCATCCGAAAGTTGTAGATGACGCCCTTCGGGCGGCCCGTCGTTCCCGATGTGTAGAGGAGATACCAGACCTGCTCTGAATGCCAGGTTGCGCGGAAGCGTTGCTCGCCTCCAGGATCCGCATAAGGCACATCGAGGTCCATCGCACGCGGCGCGCGCCGCAGTGCGTGGACCAGTTCGGCAACCTCTCCGCCATAGAAGAGCAGGGACGGGGCGCAGTCTTCGAGGAGCTGGTCGAGCTCCGCGGGAGGCATCCGCCAGCTCAACGGGACCAGGATCGCCCCAGCCTTCGCGCAGCCGAACAGGAGCTCGAAAAAAGCGATGCGGTTGCGGCAGAGCACCGCAACCCGGTCGCCTTCCCCGATCCCGTTGGCAGTCATCAATGCCGCCAAATGGCAAGCGCTTCGATCAAGATCCCGGTAGGTCACAGTCCGTCCGGTCGCGATTTCTTCCAGCGCCACCCGTTCTGGCGAGAGCTCGGCGCGCCTTGCCGTCACGTCGGGAAGATCGCCGATCATCAGCTTCGCTTCCTCAAGCCCTCAGAAACCAGATCAATGGCGATGTCCGCGACTTCGGCAGGCGATAGATCCTCTTCCCAGATCCCGTACCGCATGCCGAGAAACACGCTCATGCCGATCAGCGCCCATGCGCGCGGCTCATCGGCACTGTCCGCGCCTTCCGCTATTTCGCCACGCTCGCGGGCGGCCGCGAGGTTGCGGCTATAGCCCTCAGCGAATGTCAGATAATGCTCGCGGTAGACGTCCTCGGCGACGAACTGCGCTTCCTCGATAATGCGGTAAAGCTCACGGCGCTGCCGAACAAAGCCGATAAACGCCTCAAGCCCGAGCCGCTCCGCCGTAAGCCGGTCTGGCGCACCGCGGACAGCTTCCGCGACATGTTGGCGCGTGGCCTGGCTCATGTCGCGGACCAAGGCTCGGAAGACTTTCTCCTTGCTATCGAAATAGGTGTAAAAGGTGCCGAGTGCGACACCTGCCCGCTGCGTTATGCCGGTGATCGCCGCGTCGTGATACCCGCGTTCGCCAAACTCAAGAGCCGCGGCCTCGAGCACACGGCGCAGCGTCTTTCGCCCTCGCTCTGTACGGGGAACCTTTCCAAGCATGGCCTCGATCGTGCCCGTTGCGTCTGCCATAAGCAACTTCCTCCCCAAACTTGAACCTTGACTCATGTTTCAGCTCGTGGCAAGCAGGAGACCGACCGCAGCCGGGGAGGGCTGCCGGTCGACGGGGGAATAATTGCACTACTTCGCGGCATCGGACGGCACAGCCATAGCCTATGAGGATATCGGCGACGGTCGTCCGCTCGTGCTGCTCCATGGCCTGATGGCGCATAGCGGCTTCTTCGCGCGTCAGCGGGAGCTTGCAGGGCAGTTCCGGCTGATCGGGATAGACCTGCGCGGCCATGGACGGTCGAAAGCCGATGGCAAGGCGCCGACGATCACTCAGCTCGCCAATGATGTCGCCGAACTTACCGAAGAGCTTGGCTTGGAGGAGGCGATCGGTGTCGGCTGGTCACTCGGCGCTTCGGTGCTCTGGAAGGTCCTTGGTGGCCCTGCGGGCCAACGATTTGCGGGCGCAGTCATCATCGACATGACGCCCCGCGTGATGAACGAGGCCAGCTGGGATCTCGGCCTGACGCGTGAGGCGTGCGACGCGCGCACGCAGGCCATGCGGGAAGATTTCACCAGCTTCGCGCGCAACGCGGGCCAGGCCATCTTTGCGCAGCCGATCGGTGCTGACCTTCGGGAACTCGCCGACTGGACGAGCGCCGAATTCGCGCGGAACGATGCCGGCACGGTCGAGGACCTCTGGTCCTCGCTCGTAGAAGAGGACTTTCGCGCCGCGCTGACCGGGATCACCCAGCCAAGTCTGGTGGTCCATGGTGCCCACAGTCAGCTCTACGGCCCGGCAACCGCTGAACATCTGCAGCGCGTGCTCCCCAACGCCCGAGCGATCCGCTTCGACCGCTCCGGTCATGCACCGCACATGGAGGAGCCACAGCTTTTCAACCGCCTGATCCGGGAGTTCGCGGCAGGCCTGCCCCAAACCCGCGAAGCCCACACTACAGCTTGATGAGGAGAGAAGACGTCATGGCCCGCAAACAAATTTCCACTGCCCTCAGGGTTGGCACCGCGCTGATCGCGTTGGCCGCTGCCGCTCCCGCCCTTGCCCAGACCGACGAGCAGCAGGCGCAACAAGCGAACGAGGCCGCGAACCAGGATTCGATCACGGGAGCCGAGGTGAGCGAAGGGCCCGGCGAGATCGTCGTCACCGCCCGCCGCCGCGCGGAAAGCCTGGTCGACGTGCCGATCGCCGTCACCGCTTATTCGGGAGAAGCTCTCGAGGCTCAAGGCGCGCTCGACATCACGGACATTGCCGACACCACGCCCAACGTGACCCTGGAGGCAACGCGCGGCACCAATTCGACCCTCTCCGCCTTCATCCGCGGCGTCGGCCAGCAGGACCCGGTGGCCGGATTCGAGCAGGGCGTCGGCATCTATCTCGACGATGTCTTCCTGAACCGGCCGCAAGGGGCGGTGCTGGATATTTACGACGTGGAGCGAATTGAAATCCTGCGCGGGCCTCAGGGCACCCTTTATGGCCGCAACACGATCGGCGGTGCTGTTAAATATGTGACTCGCAGGATCGAAGATCGGCCGATGGTGCGCCTGCGCGCCAATTTCGGCACCTATGAGCAGGCGGACGGGATCGTGACGTCGAGCACGCCGGTTGGCGCCGGCATCCTTCGCTTAGGCGGCTCGCTGGCGCGTCTCTCCCGCGGCGGGTTCGGCGACAATCTCACCACGGGTGAGGAGAATTACAACCGCGACATTTGGGCCGGGCGCCTGTCGGCCGAGGTCAACAACGAGAGCAACATCTTCTTCCGGCTCTCGGCTGACTATACCAAGGACGAGAGCAACGCCCGCGGCGGGCACCGGCTGATCCCCAGCTTCGCTTCGCGTGCGCCGGTGCTGAACGACGTGTTCGACACGCGGGGTGGGCTGAGAGATCCTGAGCAGGAGGTAGAATCGTACGGCATCCAGCTGTTCGGCGAAGTCGAGCTATCCGATTTTTTCACGCTGCGCAGCATCACGGCCTTGCGCGAGGACTATAGCGCTAGCCCGATCGATTTCGACGCGCTGCCGGCCGTCGATCTCGACGTGCCCGCCATCTACGACAACAGGCAGCTGAGCCAGGAACTGCAGATCCTGTTCGAAAGCGACCAGCTCAACGGCCTCATCGGCGGCTATTTCCTCGATGCGCGTGCGCGCACCGCCTTCGACGTTCGGCTGTTCACCACCATTCCCGGATTTGCCGCCTTCACCGACGCCAACGTGGAAACCGAGACCTTTGCGGTGTTCGGCGACTTCACCTACGACCTCGCCGAGCAGTTCAGCGTCTCGCTCGGCGGCCGCTATACCTCGGACCAGCGTCAGGCGAGCATCTTGCGCCAAAATCATCTCGGCGGCGGATCGAGGCTGTTCGGCGGCGCAGGAAGGCGGCTTGGGACGCCGAGCACCGATTTCAACGGCAAGCGCACCTTCAAGGAATTCACGCCCCGCGCTTCGGTGAGCTTCAAGCCGGCCCCAAACCAGAATATCTACGCCAGCTATTCGAAGGGCTTCAAAGGCGGTGGCTTTGATCCGCGCGGCGTCGGCGTCAACGCTCCCGACCTAAATCGCAATGGCATTCGAGAGCAAAATGAGGTCGCGGCCTTCATCGGCTTTGAGCCCGAGACTGTTGACAGCTATGAGATCGGCTACAAGGGCTCGTTGTTCGAGCGCCGTCTGAACGTCGCCGTTGCCGCCTTCCGTGCAGATTATACGGACGTCCAGATCCCCGGATCTTCGGGCTGCGTGGTCGGCGGCGTGGCGACCTTCTGCGGCGTCACCACCAATGCAGGCGAGGCCCGCTTCCAGGGCGCGGAAGTGGAAGCAAGCGGCAGGCTGTTGACCGACTTCGCAATGGCGGGCGACGTCCTGACGCTGGCGGGAACGCTCGGCTATATCGACGCCGAATATCGGGAATTCATCGCCAACGTGCCCGTGCCCGGGCGGCCGGGTCAAGGCATGCCAGTCGATGTGGCGGAGTTCCGCAAAGTCCAGAATACGCCGGAATGGACCGCAAGTGGAACCCTGGGCTACGAGACGCCCGTTGGCCCGGGCAGGCTCAACTTCAACACGACCCTGTCCTATCGCAGCAGGACCACCCAGTTTGAGATCCCGAACCCGTTCCTCGACCAGCCCGGCTATGCTCTGCTGGACGCCAGCATTGTCTATCGGTCGGAAGACGACCGGTGGAGCATCGGCGTTCACGGCAAGAACCTGACGGACAAGGAATATAGGACGTCCGGCTATACATTCCTTGCCGCCAATCCGGTTACGGGCGAACTGATCAGGAACGCAGCCGGAAACTTCGTTCCGAGCCTCGGCCGCGAAGGAACGTTGACCGCCTTTTACGGCAATCCGCGCCAAGTGTTCGTGAGTCTGGGGCTGAACTTCTAGGCTTTCGGCTCCAGTGGGACCAAGATCCACGTTTCAGCCTGGTTCAGCCTGAAACCACTTCAAGGAAATTTATGGTGAGGAGCATGACTGGGGGAGCGGCGGCCGCAGGGTCCAAGGGCGGCGGCAAGGTGCTCGCCATTCTGCTCCTCGCCTATATCTTCAATTTTATCGACCGGCAGATCATCGGCATCCTTGCAGTGCCCATCAAAGCCGATCTTCGCCTCACCGACAGTCAGCTTGGCCTCATGGGCGGGCTGGCCTTCGCGCTCTTCTACACGGGCCTCGGCATACCCATCGCTTGGCTCGCGGATCGCAAAAGCCGAGTCACCATCATTGCGACCGCGGTGGCCGTTTGGAGCGGCTTTACCGCCTTGTGCGGGTTCGCGCAGAACTTCTGGCACTTGTTCCTTGCCCGCATGGGCGTCGGGGTCGGCGAAGCGGGCGGCGTTGCTCCATCCTATTCGCTGATCTCGGACTATTTCCCGCCTGAGCGGCGGGCGCGGGCGCTCGCGATATTTTCCTTCGGGATCCCCATCGGATCCGCGCTCGGCATCTTCTTCGGCGGCTGGATCGCGACCAACGTAGACTGGCGCGCAGCCTTCATCATCGTCGGCTTGATCGGACTGCCGATTGCCGCTCTGGTCCGTTTTGCATTGAAGGACCCGGTGCGTGGTGGGTTCGATACCGGCGCCGGTGCAACGGACGCCGCGCCGCCGTTCACGACGGTGTTCCGGACGCTCGCCGCCAAGCCGAGCTTTTGGCTGCTTTCCTTCGGCGCCGCATCGGGGTCGATCCTCGGCTACGGCCTCATATTCTGGCTGCCCTCGTTTTTCGCGCGCAGCTTCGAACTCGAACTTACGGACGTGACCTGGTTCTATGGGTCGATCGTGCTGATCGGCGGGGTCATCGGCACATGGCTGGGCGGATGGATCGGCGATCGCGTCGGCAAGGGCAATCCCGGCGCTTATGCGCTGATCCCTGCCGTCTGCTTCCTCCTTGCCGCACCCGCTTATGCGGCAGGCTTGTTCGCGCCGTCGCTGACGGCGGCCTGGTTCCTGTTCCTCTTGCCTCAGATGCTGGGCCTCGCCTGGCTGGGGCCGATCATCGCCGCGGTGCAGCACATCGTGCCGCCGAACATGCGCGCCACTGCTTCGGCGAGCTTCCTCTTCATCAACAATCTGATCGGGATCGGCTTTGGCACCTGGTTCGTCGGCGAAATGTCGGATCAGATGACGCTCGCGTACGGCCAGGAGTCGCTGCGCTACTCGATCCTTTATACGCTCGGCTTTTACCTTCTGAGCTCGTTTCTCTATTTCCTTGCGGCAAGGCGGCTTGGGCGGGACTGGTACCGGGCAGCGGCCTGATCGCTCAATCGAATTCGAGGATCACTGCATCGACTGCGAGACTATCGCCCGGTTTAGCTTCCACCTTCTTGACAGTGCCGGTTTTTTCCGCGCGGAGGATGTTCTCCATCTTCATCGCTTCAACAACGGCAAGCGGCTGGCCCGCTTCGACCTTGTCCCCCGCGTCCACGTGAAGCGCGGTGAGAAGGCCCGGCATCGGACAGAGCAGATACCGTGACAGGTCCGGTGGGACTTTTTCGATCATGAAACGTGAAAGTTCGGCAACGTGGGCGGGAAGCACATCGACCAAGTGGCTCATTCCGCGTATCGTCAGGCGCCACTGCCGGCCGCGGCGGGCGATTTGTACGGTGCGGCTCCGGCCATCAACCGTTCCTTTGAACAGCGATTGGCCCGGCTGCCAGCGACCGATCAGCTCGCGTCCTTGGCAGTCATCGACAGAGACGAGGTAGCCGCCCTCGAAGCTATCGAAGCGGACGCGGTGCTCGCGGCCGGCGATGCGAACGACATGCTCTTGCGGAGGAGGCACTGGGGCGCCCAATTGTCCGCTGATGGAGAGGGCGCGAGCCGTGGTCTTGACCGTCACCAACGCGGCAATTGCGGCGAGATCCTCGACCAGCTGGTCGTCGGCGGGGGCGCCGGTGAAACCTTCCGGATATTCTTCGGCGATGAAGCCGGTCGTGAGCTCGCCCGCCCGGAAGCGTGGATGCTGCATCAGCGCCGACAGGAAATCCACATTGTGGCCGATGCCGTCGATGACGAAGCGGTCGAGCGCCTCGATCTGCCGATCGACCGCCTCCTCGCGGCTGTCGCCATAGGTGACGAGCTTGGCGATCATCGGATCGTAGAACATCGAGACTTCGCCGCCCTCGAACACGCCGTCGTCCACCCGGACGCCTTCCTTCTCGCGCGGTGGCTGGTAGCGAATGAGGCGGCCGGTGGAGGGGAGGAAGCCGCGATAGGGATCTTCGGCATAGACGCGATTCTCGATCGACCAGCCGCTGAGCTTCACGCCGTCCTGATCAAAAGCGAGCTTCTCGCCCGCCGCAACGCGGATCATCTGTTCGACCAGATCAAGCCCGGTCACCTGCTCGGTTACGGGATGCTCCACCTGGAGCCGGGTATTCATCTCGAGGAAGTAGAAGCTCTTGCCAGTCGGATCGGTGCCCGAGACGATGAGCTCCACCGTGCCGGCCGAGTAATAGCCGACCGCACGCGCAAGCGCGACCGCCTGCTCGCCCATCGCCTGTCGCATCGCGGGCGTGACGAAGGGCGAGGGGGCCTCCTCCACGACCTTCTGGTGGCGGCGCTGCACCGAACATTCGCGCTCCCCGAGATAGACGATGTTGCCGTGCTGGTCGCCCAGCACCTGGATTTCGATGTGGCGGGGCGATTCGATAAATTTTTCGATGAAGACGCGGTCGTCGCCGAAGCTCGCCAGCCCCTCGCGCTTGGTGGCCTCGAAGCCCTCGCGCACGTCCCGTTCCGACCAGGCGAGCCGCATCCCCTTGCCGCCGCCGCCGGCCGAGGCTTTCATCATAATCGGATAGCCAATGTCGGAGGCGATCCGCACCGCATCCTCTGTGGTGGCGATATCGCCGAGGTAGCCAGGAACCACGTTTACGCCCGCCGCCTTTGCGAGCTTCTTCGATTCGATCTTGTCGCCCATCGCGGCGATTGCGTTCGGCGGCGGTCCGATAAAGGCGATGTCGTTGTCGGCAAGCAACCGCGCGAAGCTCTCGCGCTCCGAGAGGAAGCCGTAGCCCGGGTGCACCGCCTCCGCGCCGGTTTCCTTGCAGGCGAGCAGGATCAGGTCGGCGTTCAGATAGCTTTCGCTCGCGGGTGGGGGCCCAAGCCGGACCGCCTCGTCCGCCATGCGCACGTGCGGCGCGCGCGCATCGGCGTCGGAATAAACGGCCACGGTCGCGATGCCCATCTTCCGCGCCGTGCGCATCACGCGGCAGGCAATCTCACCGCGATTGGCGATCAATATCTTTTTGAACATCGACTAAAACCTTCGCCGAACAACCAAGTGCCCAATTGAGCCGCTGAACAGGGTGAACCAGAGGGCAAGCTGCAGTGAACCGGAGTAGCGGCATAGGAAGGGAACTGTCGCCGCTCCTTCGTAGAAAGCGCAACTCGACCCGTAGAATGTGATCGCTCCGACCACTCCGGCGACCATGCCTGTTAAAAACCAAAGCGCCAGTACAAGGCCAACGCGTCTAAGCAGCGATGGGGATGAGCCTTTGCTCACTGCGCCGCCACGCGTGCAGGTTCTTCGCTCGTCATGGGCACGAGCCCCAGTTTCTCGAACAGCGCCGCGTCAGCTCCCGCGCCGGCATTCCCAGCCGTCAGCAGCTTGTCACCGGTGAAGATGGAGTTTGCGCCGGCGAGGAAGCAGAGCGCCTGCGTTGTTTCGCTCATGCTTTCACGCCCGGCGGAGAGACGCACCATCGAGCGCGGCATGGTGATGCGTGCAACGGCGACCGTGCGCACGAACTCGATGTCGTCGATCCTCGTATTCTGTTCCTCGATGAGCCGGTCGCCGAGCGCCGTGCCGCGGATCGGCACCAGCGCGTTGATCGGCACGCTCTCGGGATGGGCAGGCAGGGTTGCAAGCGTGTGGAGGAACCCGATGCGGTCCTGACGGGTCTCTCCCATGCCGACGATGCCGCCGCAGCAGACCGACATGCCCGCCGAGCGGACCCGCTCAAGCGTGTCGAGACGCTCCTGGTAGGTCCGCGTGGTGATTACCTCCGCATAATATTCCGGCGAGCTGTCGAGATTGTGGTTGTAGTAGTCGAGGCCAGCCTCGGCGAGGCGCTCCGCTTGTGGCTCGCTGAGCATGCCCAAGGTCATGCAGGTCTCGAGACCCATGGCTTTGACGCCTGAAACCATCGCGCAGATCTTGTCCATGTCGCGGTCCTTCGGCTCGCGCCAAGCTGCACCCATGCAGAAACGCCCGGAGCCGGAAGCCTTCGCTTCGGCTGCTGCGACCAGCACCGCGTCCACATCCATCAGCTTCTCGGCCTTGAGGCCGGATTTCGCGAAAGCGGACTGGCTGCAATAGCCGCAATCCTCGGGGCAGCCGCCTGTCTTGATCGACAGCAAGGTGGAAAGCTGCACCTCGTTCGGCGCGTGCGAGCGGCGGTGCGCCTGCTGAGCCTGGAACAGGAGATCGAGGAACGGCAGATCGAAAAGAACGGTGATCTCTTCGCGGGTCCAGTCCGTCCGCAACCCGTCGTTCCCGCGGAAGTCCGACTCCATCTTTTCTGCCGGGGGGCAATCAACAATAACTGGCTCGCCGTGTGGGCGGGGGTGCCCGAAAGGTTCATTCATTCAGCAGCTTCCTCTAGAGGGGGCAGGTTGTGGCCGAGAAGCTTCAGCACTTCGGCAGCAGCTTCGACGAGGTTGGTGCCGGGGCCGAAGACCGCCTGGACGCCGGCTTGCCGGAGTAGCTCGTAATCCTGGGCGGGAATGACTCCGCCGACCACTACCTTGATGTCGGACCGGCCTAGGTCACGCAATTGACTGATAAGCTCGGGCACGAGCGTCTTGTGGCCGGCAGCAAGGCTAGAGGCACCGACCACGTCGACATCGCGCTCGACGGCGAGGCGCGCGCTTTCTTCTGGGGTTTGAAAAAGCGGGCCGGGCACCACGTCGAAGCCGAGATCGGCGAAAGCAGAGGCGACCAGGTTGGCACCGCGGTCGTGGCCGTCCTGCCCCATCTTCGCGACCAGCATCCGGGGCTTGCGGCCCAACCGGCGACCCACGGCCGCGACGCCCTCGCCGGCGCGCTCCCAGCGAGGGTCGCCGGCATGGGCTCCTCCATATATGCCGCTTACCGGTTCGGGAACGGTGTCGTAGCGCCCGAACACGTCTTCCAAAGCGGACGAGATCTCGCCCAACGTGCACCGCGCCCGCGCCGCCTCCACTGAAAGCTGGAGGAGGTTGGCATCGCCGCGTGCGCCATCCCGAAGCGCATCTAGGGCTGCCTGCGCGGCCCCTCCGTTTCGGGAGGCACGCATGCGCTCGATACGCTCGATCTGGCCGGCGCGAACGCGGGCGTTGTCGACTTCAAGGATATCGATCGGTGCTTCGTCTTTCAGCCGATAGCGATTGACGCCGACGATCACGTCTTCCCCTTTATCCACCCGCGCGGCGCGCCCCGCCGAAGCTTCTTCGATGCGGCGTTTCGGCATGCCTTGGGCAACCGCCATGGTCATGCCGCCCATTGATTCAACCTCCTGGATCAAGCCCCAAGCGGCGTCGGCAAGGTTCTTCGTCAGCGCTTCCACGTAGAAGGATCCGCCAAGCGGATCGGCGACGTTGGTGATCCCCGTCTCCTCGGCGATCACCAGCTGTGTGTTGCGGGCGATCCGCGCGGACGTCTCGGTCGGGAGAGCGATCGCCTCGTCGAAGCTGTTGGTGTGAAGCGACTGAGTGCCGCCGAGCACAGCCGCCATAGCCTCGATCGTGGTGCGAATGACGTTGTTGTACGGATCCTGCTCGGTCAGGCTGACGCCGCTGGTCTGACAATGGGTGCGCAGCATCTTCGACTTGGCATTCTTCGCGCCGAAATCGTCCATGATCCGGTGCCAAAGGAGCCGTGCGGCGCGGAGCTTGGCGACCTCCATGAAGAAGTTCATGCCGATCGCGAAGAAAAACGACAGGCGGGGGGCGAAGGCGTCCACCTCGAGGCCCTTGGCGCGCGCGGCCCTGACATATTCCATGCCATCGGCGAGCGTGAAGCCGAGTTCCTGAACCGCCGTCGCTCCCGCTTCCTGCATATGGTAGCCGCTGATCGAAATCGAATTGAAACGCGGCATATGCGCGGACGTGTAGGCAATGATGTCGGCGACGATCCGCATCGAAGGTCCCGGCGGATATATATATGTGTTGCGGACCGCGAACTCTTTCAAAATATCGTTTTGAATCGTCCCAGAAAGCTGTTCCTGGCGGACGCCCTGCTCCTCGGCGGCGACGATATAGAAAGCCATGACGGGGAGAACCGCCCCGTTCATCGTCATAGAGACCGACATCTGGTCGAGCGGGATGCCGTCGAACAGGATCTTCATGTCCTCCAGCGTATCGATCGCGACCCCGGCTTTGCCGACATCGCCCAAAACGCGGGGATGATCGCTGTCGTAGCCGCGGTGGGTGGCGAGATCGAAGGCGACCGACAGCCCCTTCTGCCCGGCCGCGAGGTTGCGGCGATAGAAGGCATTCGAATCCTCAGCCGTCGAGAAGCCGGCATATTGACGGATCGTCCACGGCCGGCCTGTGTACATCGAGGCATAGGGGCCGCGTGTGAAGGGAGCAAAGCCGGGAAGGCCCGGATCGATCCCGGCGCTGTCGTCCGCGGTGTAGAGCGGCTTGACCGGGATCCCTTCGGGCGTGTGCCAGGTGAGGTCCTTTCCCTTGACTTCCTTCGCGGCGGCGGCCTCCCAGTCGGCGAGGCCCGGGTGGGGCGGAGCAGGGGGAGAAAGGCGGCCCTGCACTGGCGCCGCACCGGAATCTTCGCCGGTGTTCTGCTCGATCGTCGGCTTTTCGCTCATGCTAGTGTCCGTTCAGGCTGAGCCTGTCGAAGGCCTGCTCTTCCTCTTGCATCACAAGTCAAGGACAGCCGCGTTCGACGCCGCCCGCGGCGTCGCTCAAGACAAGCTCCGACAGGCTCAGGGGGAGCGGAGCGGGGGCAAGCCTCAGTGCGCATCCTGAGGGCTCTCCATCAGCTCGACGAGCACTCCGCCCGTGTCCTTAGGATGCAGGAAGATGACGGGCGTGCCGTGAGCGCCGATCCGTGGCTCGCCCAGCACCCTGGCGCCCTTGGCGGCCATCTCAGCCGTAGCCGCCCGGATGTCGGGCACTTCGAAGCAGACATGATGCTGCCCGCCCGCCGGATTCTTTTCGAGAAACTTTGCGATCGGGGAGCCTTCGCCCAGCGGCTCCAGAAGCTCGATCTGGCTGTTCGGCGTGTCGACAAAGCAGACCCTTACCTTTTGCGCCGGAACGTCGAACGGCTCGCCGATTTCGGTTGCACCAAGAAAATCCCGATAGACTGCGATGCTCTTCTCAATCGACGGAGTTGCGACGCCGACATGGTTGAGGCGGCCGAGGGTCATAGCCTCACCTTGAGGCCAAACAGCAGATCGGCGCAGATGACGAGGGCGAGGAGGGCCGACAGCGCATAGAACCCAAACAGCACCCAGAAGGGACCCGGTCGCTCTTCGCGTCTTACGTAGCTCCGCCCGATGGGCAGACTTCCGTCCTTCATGGCACGGGCGAGGGTCCAGGCGATCCATGGCAGCACGACTGCCCCGGCGACGAGGCCAACCAGCGTGTTCTCAGAGCGGAATGTTGTCATGCTTCTTCCACGGATTTTCGAGCTGCTTGTCGCGTAGCTTGCGTAGCCCAAGCGCGATGCGGCGCCGGGTTGAATGGGGCATGATGACTTCGTCGATAAAGCCCATCGATGCTGCCACGAAGGGGTTTGCGAAGCGCTGTTCATATTCGGCGGTGCGGGCGGCGATCTTTTCCGGGTCGCCAATATCCTTTCTGAAAATGATTTCGACGGCGCCCTTTGCGCCCATCACCGCGATTTCGGCGGACGGCCATGCATAGTTCAAGTCGCCGCGGAGGTGCTTGGAGGACATGACGTCATAGGCGCCGCCATAAGCCTTGCGCGTGATGACCGTGATCTTAGGTACCGTTGCTTCGGCATAGGCGAAGAGGAGCTTGGCGCCGTTCTTGATGATGCCATTATGCTCCTGCGCAACGCCCGGGAGGAAGCCGGGCACGTCGACGAACGTGATGATCGGGATATCGAACGCGTCGCAGAAGCGGACGAAGCGCGCGGCTTTCTTTGAGCTGGCAATATCGAGAACGCCCGCCAACACCATCGGCTGATTGGCCACGATACCTACGGGGCGTCCCTCGATCCGGCCAAAGCCGATGATGATGTTGGCAGCGTGGTTCGGTTGAATTTCGAAAAAGTCGCCTTCATCGACGGTTTTTCGGATGAGCTCGTGCATGTCGTAAGGCTTGGCGGCGCTGTCCGGAATAAGCGTGTCGAGGCTTTCCTCGATGCGGTCCCACGGGTCGCTGCAAGGGCGGTCCGGGAGCGGATGGCGGTTCGACAGCGGCAGGAAATCGAAGAAGTCGCGCGTGGCGAGGAGCGCGTCGATGTCGTTTTCGAAGGCGACATCGGCCACGCCGGATTTCGTTGTGTGGGTAACGGCCCCACCGAGTTCCTCCTGGGTCACGACCTCGTTGGTGACCGTCTTCACGACATCCGGGCCGGTGACGAACATGTAGCTGCTATCCTTCACCATGAAGATGAAGTCGGTCATTGCGGGCGAGTAAACGGCACCCCCGGCACAAGGGCCCATGATCACGCTGATCTGCGGGATAACACCCGAGGCGAGGACATTGCGCTGGAATACCTCGGCATAGCCGGCAAGCGAGGCGACCCCCTCCTGGATTCGAGCGCCGCCAGAATCGTTGAGGCCAATCACAGGCGCTCCGACTTTCATTGCCATATCCATGATCTTGCAGATCTTGCTGGCGTGGCGCTCGGAAAGGGAGCCGCCGAACACGGTGAAATCTTGCGCGAAAACGTAGACCAGGCGCCCGTTGATGGTGCCCGAGCCGGTGACTACCCCATCCCCGGGAAACTTCTGCGTTTCCATCCCGAATTCGGAGCAATTGTGCTCCACGAACATGTCATATTCTTCGAAACTGCCTTTATCGAGCAGCACCGTCAGCCGCTCGCGCGCGGTGAGGCGGCCCTTGGAATGCTGTGCCTCGATCCGCTTGTCGCCCCCGCCAAGCCGTGCCTGGTGCCGGCGCGCTTCAAGTTCATCAATTCTGGTGGCCATGGACTTTTCGAAACCTGGTAGCCGGAAGGTCTGTTTTCCTTAGGCGGGGTCGCGGGGGGAGGCAAATCCGGGCGGGCCAGGATCAGCGCCCCTCGAATCTTACCTGGTGCTTTCCAAGGAACGCGGCGACGGCCGCGTTGAAATCCTGAGTGTTCCCCGCTTCTCGCTGGGCCGACCGTTCGGCCGCGAGGGCCTCCGTGAGGGTAAGCTGCTCGGCGTTGCGGGCGAGCTTGCGAATCAGGCCGAGTGCCACGGTGGGCCCTTGGGCAAGGTTGGTAGCCAGGAGCACGGCTTCAGAGGCAAGATGCTCGTCTTCAACGGCGCGCGAAATTAGCCCCCATTCCCGCGCCTGGCTGGCAGACACGCGCTCGCCCAGCATCATCATTTCGATCGCGCGCGCGCGCCCGGCGAGGCGGGGCAGGAGCCAGGTGGCTCCGGCGTCCGGAACCAGCCCAATATTGACGAAGGCCTGGAGGAAGTAGGCCGAGCGGGCGGCGATGACGACGTCTGCGGCAAGCGCGATCGAGCAACCTGCCCCGACCGCCGGACCATTGACGGCGGCAACCACCGGAACAGCAAGGTCGAAAAGCGCTTCCATGAGCGGGTTGAATCCCTTTTCGAGCGCCTCTCCGGCGTCTTCGGGGAGGGCGCCGCTCGCCAGATCCGCTCCGCTCGAAAAGCCGCGGCCCTCGCCAGTGATGAGAAGGCACCGGGCGTCTGAGCGGGTAACCTCCCTGACCGCCGCTCGAAATTCGTCCACCGTCTGTGCCGCAAGGGCATTCAGTCTCTCCGGCCGCGAAAGCGTGATCGTCGCGACCGCCGCGGGGCTGGTTTCTAGCCTGATATGCTCGAAGTTCATCTTCCCTTTGCGCTTGCGCTAACACGCCAGATTGTATTGCCGACATCGTCAGCGACGAGGAGCGATCCGTCCTGTGCGATTTCAACGCCCACAGGCCTTCCCATTGCCTTGCCTCCCGCGCTGAGAAAGCCCGTCAGGACGTCGAGCGGGCGACCCGAAGGCCGTCCACCGCGGAACGGCACGAAAATGACCTTATAGCCGCTTGGCGGTTTCCGGTTCCACGAGCCATGCTGTCCGATGAAGGCGCCGCTGGCGAGGGAGGGCCCAAGCTGCGCGCCCTCCGCAAAGGTGAGGCCGAGCGAGGCGGTGTGGGGCCCGAGCGCATAATCCGGCTTGATCGCCTTTGCGACCATGTCGGGCCGGCGCGGCTCGACCCGTTTGTCGACGTTCTGGCCATAATAGCTCCACGGCCAGCCATAAAAGCCGC
Source organism: Pseudomonadota bacterium (assembly GCA_016781555.1). Taxonomy (GTDB): domain Bacteria; phylum Pseudomonadota; class Alphaproteobacteria; order Sphingomonadales; family Sphingomonadaceae; genus Allosphingosinicella. The sequence continues at coordinate 27,585 of JADDQD010000171.1, forward strand.
CAGGCCGGACGCTGGTCATGAAATCGGGAACCAGATCGCTGCCAAGCTCGTCGCGCTCGTTGACGGCAACCCACAATTGGCCGGTTTCCGGCGCCCAGTCCAGCCGACCGGGTTGCGAAGGCCCGAAGCGAACAATCGGGTGGTGCCGCTCTTCGCGTCGATTTCCAAGATTGCGGCGCGGTGATGCTCCTCCGCCATGCCGTGATCGGCGACGTTGCTGTTTGAGCCGACGCCTTTTGCGCCGTCTGGGCTGGCTACGAGGCTTTTGGTCCAGTGGTGGTTTCGGGCTGCAGGAAGATCAGCGATCTTGCGAGCTGGTGCATCGATCCTGGTGGCTCCTTCCCGATAGGGAAAGGCGACCACGGCGTTCGCATTGGCGACGTAAAGCGTGCTCCCGACCAGGGCCATTCCGAACGGCGAGTAGAGACCGGTGAGGAACGGCGTCTTGATCTCCGCCACGCCGTCTCCGTTAGCATCCCGAAGCAGGGTGATACGGTTGGCGCTGGGAACGCCTGCGCCCGCCTTCTCCATGAACTTCTCTGCGATCCAGGATTTGATGCCGCCCTGCTTCTTTTCGGCACGAGGCGGCTTGTTCGTCTCCGCCACAAGTACGTCACC
>JADDQD010000032.1 GCA_016781555.1 Pseudomonadota bacterium
CGGCCCAGCATGTCGAATCCGGCAACGAGCATCGCGAGCTCCACCGCGATTTTCGCCGCGAGCACCGCGATCTTCACAGTAGCAATCCGACACGGCGCGAGCATCGCCGCTTCCACCGGGAGGTCCAGCAGGATCATGTCCAGGTCCATCGCGGCACCCACCGCGGAGTGCACCGGGATTTGAACCAAGAGCATCGGGAACTGCACAGCAGCGACCCGACCCGGCGGGAGCACCGCAGCTTCCACCGCCAAGCGAACCGCGAGCACAATCGCTATCACCGTCAGTGGGACACCGGCTGGCGCAACGACAGCCGCTACGATTGGCAGAATTATCGCACCTACAATCGCAGCATCTTCAGCCCGGGCTTCTATTACGCGCCGTACAGGGGCTATTCCTACAGTCGGTTCGGCATCGGCTACCAGCTCGATCCGGGCTTCTACTCAAGCCGTTACTGGATCAGCGATCCGTGGCAATACCGTCTGCCGCAGGCTTACCCAGGCACACGCTGGGTTCGCTATTATGACGACGTCCTGCTGGTCGACGTTTATACCGGCGAAGTGATCGACGTGATCTACAACTTCTTCTGGTAGCACAGAACCGACCAGCCCAGCAGGGCCGCCTTTGGCTGCTATGAGCTGAGGACGGCAGATTAAGAAGCCCGGGGCCCGCGAGCTCCGGGTTTTCTGTTTGTAAAAGGGTCGTCCTTCGGGAGCAGCTCGGGCCGGGTTCGGCAAAAGGGCGCCTGCCGAAGGCGGCCGCGCTGGTTCTATGCAGATCATCAGGCCAACGTCCCCAGTCAGTGGGTGGACTGCCGGGGCAGAGTGCACCGGATCATCCGGACCGAAAAACTGGTTCCCACCTTTTTCGGGAAGTGCTCTAACCACCCTCAGTCCGCCACCCGAGGTCCCCATGCTCCGCCGCTACGCGCTTCTTGTTCCGACGTTTCTCCTCGCTGCGCCTGCAGCGGGGCAAAACCAGCCACCCTCACCGGCGCCCGAACAGCGGCAGGTCGTGGTGGTTCACGCCGGTCGGCTCATCGCCGATGCTTCGCGCCGCCCTGCAGGGCCGTCCACCATCACAATCGTGGATGGCAAAATCCAGAGCGTTGCTCAAGGCTTGATGCCCGCGCCGGCCGGCGCACGGCTGGTGGACCTTTCCACCAAGACCGTTCTCCCAGGGCTGATAGACACACATGTTCACCTGTCCGGGGAGCCGAACGAACCCTTTTGGCGCGAAGCGGTCGATGCGGACGAATATGCAGCAATTGTTGGCGTCAAGAACGCCCGCCTCACGGCCCGTGCCGGTTTCACCACCGTCCGTGACGTGGGCGCCCCTGGCCTGGTCGGCTTTGCCCTGCGCCGAGCTGCGCAGGAGGGCCTTATCGCCAGCCCCCGAATTCTTGCGTCCGGCCCCGCCATTTCGATCATTGGCGGCCATGGTGACGTGTCGGGCTTTCGCCCCGAAGTGCTGAGCGCGCTCGGGGGAGGCAACACTTGCACCGGGCCGGAGGAATGCGCCGCTCGCGTTCGCGAGGCCTCCCGGGCCGGCGCCGACCTCATAAAGATCACCGCTACGGGGGGCGTCCTCTCGCAGCAGGCTCGCGGCCTTGGCCAGCACTTCACGGATGCTGAAATGAAGGCGATCGTGGACACCGCCCAGAGCCTCGGCCTCAAGGTCGCGGCGCACGCGCACAGCGCCCGCGGCGTCGAGGCAGCAGCCCGAGCAGGCGTCGACTCAATCGAGCACGGCACGTTTGCCGATGCCGCCGCCATCCGTGCCCTGAAGGCCGCGGGTACTGCCTTGGTGCCAACCCTGATGGCCTACACTGGTATTCGCGAGGGCTTGGCGAGGAACGCGTTCACGCCGCAGGTGGCCGAGAAAGTCCGCATGACCTTGAACGAAGTCGGCAAGGCCGCACGCGCTGCACGGGCGGCAGGCGTTCCGATTGTGTTCGGCACGGACAGCGCTGTTTACGAGCATGGCCGAAATGCCCAGGAGTTTGCGCAGCTTGTGAACCTGGTCGGCATGACGCCGGCTGAAGCAATCGCGTCTGCCACCACCGCCGCTGCAAAGCTGCTGGGGATCGAGAACGAAGTGGGCCGCATCGCGCCCGGCTTCTCGGCGGACCTAATCGCCGTAAGCGGTGACCCCCTTCAAGACGTTCGAGCCCTCGAAAAGGTTGACTATGTGATGGTCCGCGGCCGCACGATCGACTGAACTGCTCCATGGTCTCAGCCCAGAGGATCCAAATTGGCGCCGCTGTCCGGGCGCGGCTACAAAGCACAGCCGGCGTTCTCAAAATTCCGGCGCAAGAGCTCGATCTGTTCGTGTTTCGCGGTTTTCTTCCCGCCAGCGACTGCACTGCCCTGATTGAAAGGATTGACGCGTATCGCGAGCCGTCAAAGATCCTGGCCGACCATCCCGACCCTGAATTCCGCACCAGCGAAACTTGCAACCTTGACCCGGACGATCCCCTGACGCGCCGCGTCGAAGCGCGCATCGGGGCGTTGATGGGGATCGACCCGGCGCATGGCGAAACTATCCAGGGGCAGCGCTACGCTCCCGGCCAGCAGTTTAAGCCCCACCATGATTTCTTCCATACGAGCGAACCTTACTGGCCCCAGCAGGAGCGGATCGGCGGTCAGCGGACGTGGACCGCGATGATCTTCCTGAACACACCCGAAGCCGGCGGGCACACCAACTTTCCCAACGCCAAGGTCAAAATCGCTCCCAAGGCCGGCAATCTGGTCACCTGGAACAATCTCGATGCCGCTGGCGAACCCAACGACAACAGCTTGCATCAAGGCATGCCCGTCCAGGCTGGAACGAAGTACATCATCACGAAATGGTATCGCGAGCGGCCTTGGGGATGAAGCACGCGGGTCTTCTTCGGCAGCCGCGAACAGGCCGGAGAGGTGTTTCAGACGCAGTCCGCTGAATAAGATCGCCGATCGTCGCAGCTTAACAACAGCAGGGCGCGCCAAGATTAACCTCACTTGACTGCCAGGAACGGCAGGTTCGGCCAAGTATTTATCTCCTCATCAAGGAGTGTGTGTCATGCTCGTGTTTGCGTATCTTACCCTCTTCCTGGCGCTAAGCGCCTGTCTGACCTTCTGCCGCGTCGCCAATTACAGGCGGCAGTACGACAAGCGGCCTTCTCTGGCAGGGACGGTCCTTCACCGGGAGCCGGCAGCGGCAACTCGCCGCCGCCACCGCTGAGGGTTCTGCAGCTAGTCGGCGCAAGCTGACGAGCTTTGCTGGGATCATAAATGTGCTCGGAGTTCGCGCGCGCTTTTGGGCGTGACCGGGCCAGGTTGGCGACAGATCCGTACGCTGCTCTACGCTTCCGGATCTGGGATGTCGGGCTCGACCTCGACCGGGGGAGGGGGTGCGCGCAGCTCCCAGAGATGTTCGCCCCGGATGACGTCTGCAATGGCTCTTCCCTGCGCGTCCCGTGCCGGCCTGTAGCGGAAGCGGCGCATGATCAGCCGGCACGTTGTAGCGTCCAGCTCGCCGCTCCCGCTGGAGCGGGTGACGGCGCATTCGCTGACGCGGCCATTTGGGGCCACCACGAACCGCAGATATACGGTTCCGCCAATCTGTGCACGCAGTGCCGAGCGCGGATAATCCGAGTCTCGGATGCTTCCGCTCAGCAGACGGGCCCTGGTTCCGCGACCACCCCCACCGCCGCCGGTGCCGGTGCCTTGTTCACCGCTACCGAGCCCGTTCCCTTCGCCCCCGCTCCCGGTGCCGGGACCCGGCACGTCCGCCGCGCCCGCCTCGTCGGCATTGCCCTGGCCGGCAACAGGCGCTGCGATAACCGGTGAAGGTACTTCGAGGCGGATTACCGGTGGGGGTGCGACGATCGGCGATGGCGTGTCCCTGAGGTTGGCGGGCGAAGCTGCACCTTCGGGGTCCTTTGGCTTCGCGATCTTCGATTCCACCTTTGCGGGCGGGGCCGGCTTTGCGGGCGGAGGGGGCGGTTCCTCCGTGACGTCGAACAGCTTGAACTCCGCGCCGGCTTGCCTCACCACTTCGAAACCAAGCCCGTTGATCAATGCATAGCCGAGCAAGGCGTGGAATGCGGCGACGGCGACGGCCGATTTGAGGCGATCTCGCTTTTCCTGGTCAATCTGCAACGCCACAGAGGCTCATCCCGCATCGAGAGTTGGCGCGAGCAACTTGCCCGCCAATTTGCAACTTACCCGCTTCTAGCTGACCACAAGCTGTCCGCCCGCGGCTGCCCCTCGGGTTTCGACCAAGTCGACCTTGGATGCGCGCGCCCGACGCTACTCAGTGCGGGTCGTTCGTGGCCAAAGCTTCCTTGCATCCTGATAAGCCTTCGCCTGACCTGCCGGGGCTCGTCTTGCAGGAAGTCGATAGCCCGTCGCAGGTGAGGAAGGGCAATTTTCTTCGAGTTTGAAAAACGGACAACCGAACGGCTTCTCCGGCGTTGGCCGCCCGAGGATGTCCGCGGCTCGTCGCTGGGCTTGACTTAATATTCCGGCGCGGTGCCGGCATCGGAGAAAAAACATTGCCAAACCCGCGCCCGATGGGCCTGAGCCCGCGCAGGTGGCGCCCGCAGACGCTCCGAGCCTCCGGGTGCTTGCGGGGCTCGCCACCGCAGTTGCCGTGGTGGCCGCGCTTTATTTTGCGCGCGACGTGCTGGTGCCGATCATGCTTGCGGTGCTTCTCTCCTTCATTCTTGTGCCACTGGTCGGGCTGCTCCAGCGCCTGCGGGCAGGGCGAGTACCGTCCGTGCTGCTCGCTGTGCTCGTGGCACTCGGCGTAATTGGCGGCCTCGGCACCATGATCGGTTCGCAGCTAGCCGGGCTCGCGCGGGACGCGCCGCGTTATGCCCAGACGGTGCAGAAGAAGGTGGAGCTTGCGCGGTCCTCCACCTTAGGCAGGCTGCCGCAGCTCCTGGGCGGACTTTCTAGCCAGTTCGAGGCCGCTGCGCCCGACGCTGAAGCGCCTGCCAAGGCAGTGCCCGCTGTCCCCGGATCGGTCGCGCGCGAGCCGGTGCCCGTGGTCATCACGGAAGAAGCTTCGCCTTGGGAGATTGCCGCGAGCGTGCTGGAGCCAATCCTCGCTCCGCTCGAGACCACCGTCATAGTGCTGGTTGTTGCCGTTTTCATCCTGCTGCAGCGGGAAGATCTGCGCGACCGGCTGATCCGCTTGTTCGGCTCCTCGGACCTGCATCGCACCACCACTGCGATGGACGACGCGGCCGCGCGGCTGTCCCGCTACTTTCTCACGCAGCTTGCGCTCAACACCGCCTTCGGGGTGGTGATCGGGATCGGGCTGTCGCTGATCGGGGTGCCTTCGCCGGTTCTGTGGGGGATTCTCGCGGCGTTGATGCGTTTCATCCCTTATATCGGCGCCTTCATCGCGGGTTTGCCGCCGCTGCTTCTTGCCGCAGCCGTGGATCCCGGTTGGTCGATGGCGCTGTGGACCATCGGGTTGTTCGTTGTTGCCGAGCCCTTCATGGGCTACATCGTCGAGCCGCTCGTCTACGGACATTCGACCGGCCTCTCGCCAGTTTCGGTGATTGTTGCGGCAATCTTCTGGACTTGGCTGTGGGGACCGATCGGCCTCATTTTATCAACGCCGCTCACCTTGTGCCTCGTCGTGCTTGGCCGACATGTTCACCGGCTCGAGTTTCTCGACGTAATGCTGGGAGACCGACCGGCGCTCACCCCGCCCGAAAGCTTTTATCAGCGCATGCTGGCCGGCGACCCGGACGAGGTGTTCGATCAGGCCGAGCTGCTGCTCCAGGAGCGCTCGCTCTCCTCTTATTATGACGAAGTCGCGCTGAGAGGCTTGCAGATCGCCGCCGCCGATGCTGCCCGTGGAGCGCTGGCCCCCGCGCAAATTGCCAAGATGCGGGATTCAGTGACTGCGCTGGTCGGCGACCTCGGCAGCCATGCCGATGCTCCGCAGGGGCAAGCAGCAGCGGAAACGGACACGCTGCCTCCATCGCTGGCGGAGCAGGATCTTCCCGCCGCGCCGCCGCCGGCCGACGGTGCGGTGCCGCTGCTCCCGGCCGAGTGGACCGCGCCAGGCGCTGTGTTGTGCGTCGCCGGACGGGGGCCGCTCGACGAAGCCGCGGCTAACATGCTCGCCCAGCTCCTCGAGAAACACGGACTTGGCGCGCAAACGCTGCCCCATGAAGCCGTCTCCCGCAACCGGATCGATGCGCTCGACCGGGGCACGGTGAAGATGATCTGCATCTCCTATCTTGATCTTGTGGGCACGCCTGAGCATTTGCGCGCACTCTTGCTTCGGTTGCGGCGCCGCTTTCGAGGGGTTCCGATCCTGGTAGGCCTTTGGCCCGCAAGCGATCCGGTGTTCACGAGCGGCAAGGCACGTGCTTTGATAAGCGCGGACCATTATACGCGGTCGCTGCGCGAAGCAGTCGAGCTGTGCTTGGCAGAAGCAGGGCGCGGCGCGCCGGAGGCCGGACCCGCGACCGCGCAGGGATACCAGTCTGCCCATGGCTGAGAGGAGCGCAGGTGCCTCATGAAGAAAGACTGGCGTCTGGCTGGCTGTGCCGGGCTGTTGGGAGCGATGTTCGCCTTCCCTGCCGGGATCATGTTCGCTGGTGATCGCTTCCAGAATGATCGGCCGGCCGCGAGTGCCGCGAAGGGTGCTCCGGCTCCGCGCCGTGCGGCGCGGGACTTCTACTCGCCAGATGTCTTGAAAGACCCCTATGTGGTGGAGCAGCAGATCCGGACCGTGGAGGCGCTGGAACTGAGTTGCCGGCAGCTGAAGGAACTCTGCCGCGAAGCCAAGCAGGCCCGCCAGAGGATGGAGCAGCAGACCTTGGATTGAGGGAAGATGCCGTGATCAGGTTCGGAACCCATTGCGGAGGGCCGCGATTCGTGGGAGGCGAGGAGCCAAGTGCCTTGATTACAAGAGCATTTAAACCTGAGCGAAGCTGCCGATGGCAAACCATTACAGCATTCTGAACGTAGCCCCGACCGCGACCGCGGAGGAGATTCGCAACGCGTATCTGAAGCTCATCAAGCTTTACCATCCCGATGCTCCTGGTCCCCAGCACCCCAGGCGGGAAGAAAAAGCGCAGGAGCTGAACCGGGCTTACTCGGTTCTCCGAGATGGAGCGAAGCGCGCCGAATATGATGTGGCTCTTGGCCTGCGGCGGCGAGCGGTGCCGACCCCGGGTGGCATTCCCGTCGTTCTCGCGTCCGAGATGATGCTGAAGGCGCCCGCGAGAGATTTCGGCGGGTTTGCGCGGCTTGCGGCTTTTGTCGCGGCTGCCCTTATCGTTGCTCCCCTTGGAGTTCTTCTCGTCGAATCCTTCGCAGCCGAACCGCGGCTCGCCGCCGTGGCGGTCGCTGCCGAGCCCGGCAGCCGAGCTGAGACAGCCAACCAGCCGCCGGTCGATACCACCATCGTCCTCAACGCAAGCGCCGACTCGGAATTTCTCTTTCTCCACGGTTCGCCTGCGGCGGCGGCTCGCCTCAGCCGCAATTGCTTCAGCGCGCTCGCCGATGCGCCAAGCTTGCAGTTGCTCGATCGGTGTGTCGCCTTTGATCTCGCCTCAAGCCGCTGGACCGGTATCACCAAGCGCGAAGGGCAGACACGCTTCTTTGAAGATGCAATCATGGAAGCGAGACACCGCAAAGCCTTTCGTAAGCTGGGCTTTGAGGATGAGTCGGCCGAACTCCGCGTCTACAAGCTCGACGAACTCACCGTTACCGACCTGGTGTTGCGGATTGGCCGCCCGTGAGATCCCGCGGAGCGAACGTGTGCCTCGCCGGCACCGCCGTTCGACGCGATTGACACCAAGCCGGGAAGGCCGCAACGGTGCCAGAGCAGCGCAAGCACTTGAATGCGCTTCAGATAATCAGTTTCATAGAGAAGGCGCCAACATGAAGCGGAAGCAAGTGCCCGTGCTCACCATCGCGGCTGCATCATCGCTGCTCCTGGCGGCTGGCGATGCTCCGCTTGCTTCCGGCTTGTGGGAGATCCGGAACACGCCAGGCGTCGCCACGCTCGATGGACGACCGCTGGTGGATCTGCCTTTGGGCCCTATCAAGACCCAGACGCTCTGCCTTGGCTCATCGGAAACCAAGGATCCAGTGCGCTTTTTTGCGCGCGACTTGGGTGAGGATTGCGCGATCGCAACCGCAAACCTCGCCGCCGGACAGGTAAGAATCGCCGGCACCTGCCCCAACCAGATCGAGGGGCCTGACTCCACCTTCGAGCTGGCCGGCAAGGTCAACAGCGACCGCTATGATGTCGGCTTTGCGACGACCGCGGTCGGGGACAATGGCCGGATGACCTTCAGCGGGAAAATGACGGGGCGGCGCGTGGGCTCCTGCGGGGCCGGCAGTCCCAAGGACCAGGGACCCTCCCGCTGACGCGCCTGGCGTTTTCAGATGGAGGCCATGACCAGCAGAACGGTCACGAAAGCGCCTGCAACCATCGTTGAAGCCAGTCGAACCCTCTCACCAGTCATCGCGTTTCCCCGAGTCGAGGACCCGATTATGGCTCAAAATCGCCTCTGAGTCCGTGGCCCGTTTCAGGAAATCGCAATCTCGTGCGTTCGATGGCGGAGCTTGCCGCGCCGGCAGGCGCCGGATTGCTCCCAAAGCAGATCCGCACGAAAGGATGACGTCTGGTGAGGCCAGTCCTTTGCCGCTGACCGCGTCTACTTGCTGCTGAGCTTCGGCCGCCTTAGACCGCCAACACACATTGAAAGGGTTTGATGAAACGCTCGCTCCTCGCCGCCTCAGCTGGCTCGGCCCTGCTCGCCGCCTGCTCAACCCTTTCGCCCGAGCCGCAGCCGGCGCCACTCGCGTCGCCAGCGGCTGCTCCTGCGACAGCCGTTCCAAGGCGCCAGAACGCGGCAGAGCAACTTCAGGCGCTGTTCAATGCCAGCGATGAGGACAATCTCCGCCGCAATCCGTTAAACGCCCTCGTGCGCGGTGATCTGCGTTACGCGGGTGAACTCGGCGACGGGATCAGCGACGCCTACTACGCCGCCGAACGCGCAGCTGCGGCGCGGGAGCTCCGCCAACTCGGCACGATAAACAAGGCGGCGCTCTCTCCCACCGACCAGATAGCCTACGACGTGTTCAGGCAGCAGACTGAGATGAGCCTGCGTGCTTACGCGCCCGAAATGCTGGCACTGACGGCGGTCCGTCCGCTCGACCATTTCTTCGGCTTTCACACCTTTTACCCCGACATCGCCTCTGGCGAGGGAGCGGCGCCGTTCAACACGATTGAAGACTTCGAGAACAATCTGAAGCGTCACCGCCAATATCCGCGGCTTCTCGATCGGGCGATCGGCCGCTTCCGTGAGGGCATGGCCGCAGGGATCGTCCACCCGAAGCTCATCGTCAGGAACATGATCGACCAGCTCGATCTTCAGATTAACCAGGGGGTGGAAGGCTCCACCTTTTACGGCCCAGTCAAGAAGTTCCCGAGCGCCATACCGGCCGACGAACAGGCGCGGCTGCGCCTTGCTCATGCCGCAGTCATCCGCGAGGAGATTCGGCCGGCGCTCATCCGCCTCCGCGACTTCCTCAAGAACGAGTATCTGCCCGCCGCGCGGGAAGGCGTCGGCCTCGTTCATATGACAGGCGGGCCCCAGCTTTACCGGTTCCTGATCGAGCAGAATACTACCCTGCCGCTCCAGGCGGACGAGGTCCACCAACTCGGGCTCGGTGAAGTCGCCCGCATTCGGACCGAAATGGAGTCGATCAAGAACCGTGTCGGCTTCAAGGGCACGCTTGGCCGATTTTTTCAGCACATCCGTACCGATCCTAAATTCAAGCCCAAGTCCAAGGAGTGGATGACCAACCGCTATTATGAGATCGGCAAGACGGTGGAGCCTCGGATCGGAGAGCTCTTTTCGACACTGCCGAAGAGCAAGCTCGAAATCCGCCCGGTCCCAGCCTATCGCGAAAAGACCGACGCGGGCGGCTCATATCAGCAGGGCACGCCCGACGGATCGCGGCCGGGTGTCTTCTTCTTCAACACTTATGATCTTCCATCGCGGACGACACCGGGGATGGAGACGCTCTACCTTCACGAGGGGGCGCCGGGCCATCACTTCCAGATCAGCCTTGCGCAGGAAAACACGGCCCTGCCCAAGTTCATGCGTTTTGGCGGCAACACCGCCTTTGTTGAAGGGTGGGCGCTGTACGCCGAGACGCTGTGGGACGAGCTTGGCATGGGAACGGACCCGTATCAACGTTATGGTGGCTTGGACGACGAGATGCTGCGGGCGATGCGCCTCGTGGTTGACACCGGGCTTCACGCGAAAGGCTGGACCCGCGATCAGGCGATCAAATACATGCTCGACAACAGCGCCATGGGAAGAACCGACGCCACCGCCGAGGTCGAACGCTACATCGCAATCCCAGGCCAGGCGCTTGCCTACAAGATCGGCCAGCTGAAGATCCTGGAGATGCGGGCGCGTGCAGAAAAGACACTGGGCGATCGGTTCGACATTCGTGCGTTTCACGAACAGGTGCTCGGGACGGGCGCCCTCCCGCTGACCGTGCTCGAAACCAAGCTCGACAGCTGGATCGCGACCCGGAGAAGTTGATGAAGAAGCTGTTCCTGCTGCTCGGGGACCGCGTTCTTCTGCTTACGGTGCCAAAGCGCGCATCGGCGGCAAGGCCGCTAAGCTGCAGTCAAGGCAATCGATTGGCGTCGCCCCTGGGGTCGCTCACGAGTTCTGGAACGACGGATCGACGGCTGCGGAGATGTTCTTCATAGCTTTCGGAAAAGGCGCCTAAACCTTGATCAAGCTGAAGCACCCCGCGCCGAAGTTGCGGCGCATCTTCTGGATCGGAACCTAGCTCTCCACTCCGGCGGCGGCCCCATGTAGCGCCTCTGCGACGAGCCTGCGGCTGTTTTCGATCCCGTAAAGCGCGATGAAGCTGCCCATGCGGGGACCCTGGCTGGTGCCGAGCAGGGTTTCGTAGAGAGCCTTGAACCAGTCGCGGAGGTTCTCGAACCCGGCAGCCTTGCCCACCTCGTAGACCTCGAACTGGATCGCCTCGGCGCTTGCCTCGGCGTCGAGCGCGGCAAGGCGGCTGTCGAGCGCCCGGAGCGCTGCTTGCTCCGTCTCGTCAGGCGCGCGACGGCGGAGAGACCCGGCGATGAAGTCACGGAAATAGCGCAGCGCATACCCGATCAAGGCATCGAGTTCCGGATGGGTTTCGGGAGAAGCCTCGGGGGCATAGCGCCTGACGAACCCCCAAAGGAGTTCCTTGTCGTCGGTGGAGGCAACCGCCACCAGGTTGAGGAGCAAAGCGAAGCTGAGCGGCATCCGCGGCGGCGGCACCGCACCCGCATGGACGTGGTGGACGGGGTTTCCAAGGCGTTTGTCCCAGGGCTGGTCGGGATAGGCTGCCAAGAACTGATGATATTCGTCGACGGCTTTTGGGATGATCGAGAAGCTCAACTGCTTCGCCTTTTTTGGCTCTCGAAAAATGTAAAAGGCGAGGCTTTCCTGCGGCGCGTAGGTCAGCCACTCCTCGATAGTAAGGCCGTTCCCTTTCGACTTCGAGATCTTCTCGCCATTCTCATCGAGGAACATTTCATAGTTGAAGCCTTCCGGAGGCCGCCCGCCCAGGATGCGCGCGATCTTCGAACTTTGGACCACGCTGTCGATCAGGTCCTTACCCGCCATTTCATAGTCAACCCCGAGCGCGACCCAGCGCATCGCCCAGTCGACCTTCCACTGGAGCTTCGCACCGCCCGACAGGATCGACTGCTCGACCGCTTCGCCGGTCTCCGGCTCCGTGTAGAGAATGAGTCCGGCTTCCGGATCCACCACCTGAATTGGAACCTGGAGCACCTTGCCGGTTGATTGGCTGATCGGGAGCACGGGCGAATAGGTTTGACGCCGTTCCTCGCGCAGCGTCGGCAGCATCACCTCCATGATCGCCTGATAGTTGCGCAACACGGAACGCAAGGCCTCGTCGAAGCGGCCGGAGCTGTAGCAATCGCTCGATGCCAGGAACTCATATTCAAAGCCGAAATCATCGAGGAACTGCCTGAGGATGCCATTATTGTGATGCGCATAGCTTGGATGCCCGCAGCCGAACGGGTCCGGCACCTTGAACAGCGGCTGATCGACATGCTCTCGCATCATGTCCTGGTGCGGCACGTTCGGCGGCACCTTGCGCATGCCGTCCATGTCATCGGAAAAAGCAATGAGGCGGCTAGGCCAGTCCACCATCTCGGCAAGCGCATGCTTCACCATCAGCGTGCGCGCAACTTCCTGAAAGGTGCCGAGGTGCGGAAGTCCGCTCGGGCCGTAGCCGGTCTCGAACACAATGCCGCGCTCATCGGGGCCATTCGGATACCTTTTGAGGAGCTTGCGTGCTTCTTCATACGGCCATGCCTTGGCCACCAACGCTGCATCGCGAAGCTCTTGAGGTACCGACACCCGTTGCCCTTTCGTTCCGGCCGCTCCATCTAGGCGGGATGGCCGCTTCTTTGCCTTATCCCGCGCTCTACGCAACCCACGGCGGTGTGTGGATGGCGCACACGGGAGGCGAGGTGGAGGCAATCGGTAGGGGCGAAGCGATCGCACGCGCGGCCGAGACGCCGTTGATCCTGCTGAACGCGCCGCTGGTCGGCCAAAGGCTCGGCTATCCCGAGCTGTCCGGCCTCGACGTGCTTGAACTTTTCGCATTCGTCCACCCAGCACGGTTCGCGGTACCGACGCCCAAGGGGCTTGCGCACGCGCTGAGCCTCGCTCCGCCGGAGGCTGATTCGGAGGCGGCAAGCTTTCTGCTCGCGGCGGCTGGGGCATTGCTGCAGACGCTGGAACGGGAATGGCCGGAGCGGGAAGGGGCTTGGGCATCGGCCCAGTCGCTTTACAGACTTCGTTGGCCATGGGCGCCGGCAGTGGCCGAGCGGCTGCGGCGCCCCGAGCGCGACGAACGGTGGCTATTCTCCAAGCTTCCCGAATGGGAGGAAAGTGCCGGCCGTGCGCAGCCGCGACCTGTGCGGGTGGATCCGGGGGAAGCCGTCCAGCGGCTCGCGGCTCTTGCCGGCCGAGGAGCCGAACTGCGCGAAGGTCAGCAACATTATGCAGCCGCAGCCGCCGACGCCTTCGCGCCGCGTGAGGGGGAAGGGCAGTCTCACCTCCTCCTCGCCGAGGCGGGCACCGGGATCGGAAAAACGCTCGGCTATCTCGCCCCCGCCTCCTTATGGGCAGAAAAAGCTGACGGGGCAGTCTGGATTTCGACGTACACCAAAGCGCTGCAGCGTCAGCTCGATCGGGAAAGCGCACGCATCTACCCGGATCCAGAACAGCGCAAGAAACGGGTGGTCGTTCGCAAAGGCCGCGAGAACTATCTCTGCCTGCTCAACCTGGAAGACGCCCTCCAAGGCGGTTTCGCCGGGCGCGCGGCGATCCTCGCTCAGCTTGTCGCGCGCTGGGCAGCTTTTTCGCGCGACGGCGACATGGTTGGCGGCGACATGCCGGGTTGGCTGCCGACCCTGTTCCGGCGCGCGGGAGCGACAGCGCTGACGGACCGGCGAGGCGAGTGCGTCTATGCCGGCTGCCCGCACTACCGGAAATGCTTCATCGAGCGAGCAACCCGTGCGAGCATGGACGCCGACCTCGTCATTGCCAATCACGCCCTCGTCATGGTGAACGCCGCCCGCGGGCGCGACACGGGCAATCCGCCGACGCGTATCGTGTTCGACGAGGGGCATCATCTGTTCGACGCGGCGGACTCGACGTTCGGGGCGGCGCTGACCGGGCAGGAGACGATCGAGCTTCGCCGCTGGATCATCGGGCCCGAGGGCAAGTCACGTGGCCGTCGGCGAGGCTTGGCCGCACGGCTCACCGATGTTGCTTCCTACGACGAGAACGGCGCGTTGGCGCTGGACGCGGCGATCCAGGCCGCTGGGGCGCTCCCCTCCGATGCGTGGCTACAGCGTATCGGCGAAGCTCTGCCGTTCGGGCCGGTCGAAAAGCTGCTCGCCGCCGTCCGAAGCACCGTTTACGCGCGGGCGACGGCGCAGGATGCAGGCTACGGCCTCGAAACGGAAATCGCGGAGCTTGATCCCTCGCTCATCGAGGCTGCCGCGCCCGCAGTTGAAGCGATGGAGTTCCTGCTCCGGCCGCTGATGGCGTTGGCCAAGCGCCTCGAAGCGGTGCTGGAGGACGCACCCGATTGGCTTGATGCACCGGCGCGCGCGCGCATCGAAGGCGCCATCGGTGGAATTTCCTGGCGCACTCAGACGCTGTCTTCGTGGATCGCGCTTGCGGGGAGGCTCGGCGGCCCCGGCGATCCCGACTTTGTCGATTGGCTTGCAGTTGATCGGGTGGACGGCCGCGAGCTGGACATTGGCGTCCATCGCCGCTGGCTCGATCCGACGCGCCCGCTCGCGCAGAGCGTGCTGAAACCCGCTCATGGT
>JADDQD010000116.1 GCA_016781555.1 Pseudomonadota bacterium
GATCCTCCTGCTCGTGCCTGGCATGCCTATTCTACCGCTGCTGGGCCTTGTGCTCGCGATTGGCACAGCGGCAGCAAGCATCGCGCCTTTGTGGAAGCGCAATCTCAGGCGAACGCCGCTATTTACCTGGGGTATGGTGGTCGCCCATCTCGGCATCGCAGTCAGTCTTGCCGGCATGGCATGCGAAGCAGCCTTCACGAAGGAAACTTTGGTGGCCGCATCCCTTGGGCAGCGGGTGGCAGTCGGCCCATATTCGGTTCGGCTCCAGGCCGTTGATCCCATTGCAGGACCGAACTGGACCGCAAACGAGGCGACGCTCACTGCCTGGCGCGGCAACCGCGAGCCTTTGGTCCTGAGGCCGCAGGCGCGCACCTTCAGCGCGCCAGTTACCGAAACCAGCGAAGCCGCGATCGCCACTCTGGTTGATGGGCAGCTTTATACCGTGCTCGGCAAAGCGGATCAGCAGGGGCGCTGGCAGCTTCGCTTGTGGTGGAAGCCCTTTGTGACATTGATCTGGCTTGGCGGCGGCCTCGTCGCCCTGGGCGGCATCCTCTCGATCATCGGCCGGGTGCGGCGCGAGAGGCGGCCAAGCTGGGAGGAGGCCTATTTATGAAGCGGGTCGTGCTCTGGGTACCGCTTGGCTTGTTCGTGGTCCTGGTGGTCACGGTCGCGCTTGGCCTCTACAGCCCGGCGGAGCGGACCATCCGCTCCCAGATGATTGGGAAGCCCGTTCCCACCTTCACGCTGCCCGAGGCTGTGCCGGGCCGCCCAGGGCTCGCTAGCGCAGGGTTCAAGGCGGGGGAGCCTCGCCTGCTCAACGTTTTCGCAAGCTGGTGCGGCCCGTGCATCGCCGAAGCACCGCAGCTCATGGAGCTCGCCCGGCGCGGTGTGCCGATCGACGCGATTGCCATCCGCGACAGGCCTGCGGACGTCGCTGAGTTTCTGGAGAAATGGGGCGATCCCTACCAGCGGATCGGGTCCGACCGCGACAGCAGCGTTCAGCTTGCACTCGGATCATCGGGCGTCCCGGAGACATTCGTCATCGACGGCAATGGCATCATCCGTCACCAGCATATTGGTGACATCCGCCCTGAGAATGTGACGGAAGTTCTTGAAGCCTACGAGGCTGCGCGGTGATCACCAAAGGCCTTAGCCCCTCGGCAATGGCGGCGGTCTGGCTCCTCCTCCTCAGCGCTGCTCCACTCTCTGCCGAGTCGGTGATGCCGCCTGCGCAATATGCCTACACGCAGCTTCCCGACCCAAAGCAGGAGGCGGCCGCAGCCCGACTCATGCAGACACTGCGCTGCCTGGTGTGCCAAGGCCAGTCGATCGCGGACAGCGACGCGGAAATGGCGGCTGATATGCGTGCCATGGTTAGGCGGCGCATCCAGGCGGGCGAGGCCCCAGAGGAAATCCGTAGCTGGCTCGTGCAACGTTACGGAAACTGGGTCAGCTACGATCCCCCCGTGGAACCTTTGACCTGGCCACTTTGGGCCGCGCCGATCCTGCTCTTGGCGGGCGGCCTCTATCTTGCACGCGGCCGTTTTCGGCGCAAAAGCCGCTGATGGGCTGGCTTCTGATCCTTGCCTTCGCGGCTGTGGTCCTTGCTGCTTTGTGGCGCCTCGCAGGCTTCGACCGTGTGGCGCTTCAGCTCGTTGGATCGGCGCTGCTTGTTGCGATGGCAGGCTATGCCTGGCAGGGAAGCCCCGGCCTGGCCGGCAAGCCGGTGCCGCCCCCCGTGCGGCAAAACCTGCCCGACACGGCCTTTGCAGCGACCCGCGAGGCGCTGCTCGGGCGCTTCGACACCGCCTCGCGCTGGCTCACCATCGCCGACCACTTTCATCGCATCGGCGACACGCAAAGTGCTGCAGGGGTGATCCGCGCTGCCCTCCGCGCGCACCCCAAGGATCCGGACCTTTGGGTGGGCCTTGGCAACGCGCTGGTCATTCACGCCGGTGGCATGCTGAGTCCGGCAGCCGAGCTTGCCTTCGAGCGTGCCTCCCGGCTCGCGCCGGAGCATCCCGGTCCGAAGTTCTTCTACGGACTGGCCCTTGCTCAAAGCGGGAAGCTCGAGGAAGCGGAGAGCCTCTGGCGAAGCCTTCTTGCTACCGCGCCGCCGGATGCCGAATGGCGTCCGATGGTCGAGGAAAAGCTTCAGCTGCTAGCGCAAGTCCGAGCTATGGCAGAAATGCGCGGAGCCCCGCGCTAGCTCCGCATTGTTCCGCGGCAGAGCCAATCCTGACCCAAGCAGGCGGGCTGTTCCAGCTGATCGTGCGGACCAGATCCGTTGGCTGCACTGAGCGGGGAGGATGCTCGGACCCGTTCCTGGCTAGTTGAACCAGGAACGGGCCCAGCTCGTTCATGTACGGTTCTCAGAGCCACCAAGTGCTTTCACCTGATCTCACCCTAGTGATCGATACCGCGTCCGGTCTCTTGCTGGAGCTCGTCGATCTTCTTCGATGCTTCGGCCTTGGTGAGACCGGGATCGATCTCTTCTCCCGCCTCCTGCGAGAGCGTCTTCAGATAAGAGGCCTGCGGACCAGTCATCTGCTCGTCGCCCGTCACCCAATTTTCCGGATCCTTGACCGGGTTGCCTGCTGGCTCGCCTTTGTTGTTGTCGGACATGGCCTTTTCCTTTTCCGATGCAGTTGCCGCACCAACGGCCATGTTCCGCTTCTGTTCCCGCTCTCAGGAGGCTAGTTCGAACGGCAGATCAAGCGCTTCAGCCACCGCCTGGTGACGGATCTTGCCCCCCGAAACGTTGAGGCCGTTCGCAAGGTGAGGATCGGCTTTCATGGCCGCTTCAGCGCCTCGGTTGGCGAGCTTCAGAACGAATGGAAGGGTCGCGTTGTTGAGTGCGAATGCGGAGGTTCGGGCAACGGCCCCCGGCATGTTGGCAACGCAATAGTGGATCACGCCGTCAATCTCATAGACCGGGTTTTCATGGGTGGTTGCGTGCGAGGTTTCGAAGCATCCGCCCTGGTCGATCGCAATATCAACGAGCACCGAGCCGCGCTTCATCGTCTTCAGCATGTCGCGCGTGACCAGCTTCGGGGCTGCCGCGCCGGGAACGAGCACGGCACCGATCACCAGGGACGCGCTTTGAACCGCTGCGGCAATAGCCGCCTTGGAGGCATAAGCCGTCTTGATCTGGCTGCTGAAGAACATGTCGAGCTCTGCCAGCCGGGACATCGAGATGTCGTAGATGGTGACGTCCGCGCGCATGCCGACCGCCATTTGCGCGGCGTTGACTCCAGCGACTCCGCCCCCGAGGATCGCGACCTTTGCAGGCGCAACGCCGGGAACACCGCCGAGGAGCACGCCGCGGCCGCCCTGCTCCTTTTCCAGATAATGAGCGCCGACCTGCACCGACATGCGACCCGCGACTTCCGACATCGGCTTTAAAAGCGGCAAGGAGCCGTCCCGCGCGGTCACGGTTTCATAAGCAATGCA
Source organism: Pseudomonadota bacterium (assembly GCA_016781555.1). Taxonomy (GTDB): domain Bacteria; phylum Pseudomonadota; class Alphaproteobacteria; order Sphingomonadales; family Sphingomonadaceae; genus Allosphingosinicella. The sequence goes on from JADDQD010000116.1 coordinate 3,454, forward strand.
GGTCGCCCCCGACTGCATCAGGCCCTCCGCCTGCGGCTTGTCGGCAGCAAGGTGAAGGTAGGTGAAAAGGAGGTGGCGCGACTCGAGCAGGGCGATCTCCTGCTGCTGGGGTTCCTTCACCTTCACGATCATGTCGGCAGCAGCGAAAGTCTCCGCAGCGCTTCCCGCAATACGCGCGCCGGCATTCACATAAGCCTGGTCATCGAAATCGATGCCCATACCTGCCTGCGTTTGCACGATCACTTCGTGTCCAGCCGACACCAGTTCCGCCACCGATGGCGGCGTCAGCCCGACGCGATATTCGTGAACTTTGATTTCCTTCGGCACGCCGACGCGCATCTTCGACTCCATCCCAGGTTCAGATCGGGCGTCTATAGAAGGGACAGACCGCTTTGTCGCCGTTGCTAGCCCACAAGGCCTATGCTAGTTGCGCGGCTCCTGGCGGGGCCAGAGCTTCATCGAGAGGTTTCAAGGCGTTCCGCCTTTCCAGCCAATGACCGACACTGCCGCCGCCCCACAAATGCCCGCGGACGATCCGGCGGCCAACGCCCACGCTCATCAGGAGGGTCTCCTCAAGATGACGCTTGGAGCGATCGGCATCGTCTTCGGTGACATCGGCACCAGCCCGATTTACGCATTTCGCGAAACCTTCGCCGGCCACCATCCGCTTGCCGTGGACAGGATCCATGTTTTCGGTGTCCTGTCGCTCATCTTCTGGTCGATGATGCTGGTCGTGACGCTGAAATATGTCACGATTCTGATGCGGGCCGACAACAAGGGGGAAGGGGGCAGCCTTGCGCTGCTGGCCCTGATCTCGCGGAAGACCGGAGGAAAGGCTCGATGGACGAGCGGTATCGTCCTTCTGGGCGTGTTCGCTTGCGCACTTTTCTACGGCGACAGCATGATCACTCCGGCCGTGTCGGTTCTCTCGGCCGTCGAAGGGCTCACCATTGTCGAGCGCGGGCTGCAGCCGCTGGTGGTGCCGATCGCCATCGTCATCCTCGTCGGCCTTTTTCTCATCCAGCGAGTCGGAACGGCCAGGGTTGGCGCGCTGTTCGGCCCCGTCGTATCCGTCTACTTCGTCACCCTTGCAGTGCTCGGCACGCTCAGCATTCTTCGAGACCCGACGATCTTCGCAGCGCTGAACCCTTATTATGCCTTGAATTTCTTCTTCATCGACGGATGGCGCGCCTTCCTCGCGCTGGGATCGGTGGTGCTCGCCGTGACCGGCGCCGAGGCGCTTTACGCGGACATGGGGCATTCCGGCCGGCGGCCGATCCGCACCGGCTGGATTTACTTCGTCCTTCCGGCGCTGATGCTCAACTATCTGGGGCAGGGGGTACTCCTCATCGCCGAACCAAGCGCGATCCAGAGCCCGTTTTATAGGCTCGCTCCCGAATGGTTCAGGCTGCCGTTGGTGCTTATCGCGACCATGGCAACGATCATCGCCAGCCAGGCCGTCATATCCGGAGCCTTTTCGGTCACTCAGCAGGCAATGCAGCTCGGCTTCATCCCACGCCTTCGGATCCAGCACACCAGCGCATCGGCGGCTGGTCAAATTTACATCCCAGTGGTCAACTGGGCTCTGATGGTGATGGTCATCCTGCTGGTCCTGTTCTTCCAGAACTCGAGCAACTTGGCTGCCGCATACGGGATCGCAGTGACGGGTGCGATGTTTATCGACACCTGCCTTTTGACGGTCGTGCTTTTGTCGCTCTGGAACTGGCGCCCGCTGGTAGCGGTGCCACTGCTTGCCATCTTCTTCATCGTCGACATCGCATATTTCGCCGCGAACCTCACCAAGGTTCCGGACGGGGGCTGGTTCCCGCTTCTGGTCGGCGTCGTAGCGTTCACCTTCCTCACCACCTGGGCCCGTGGGCGGCAGCTGATGCTTGCGCGGATGCGCGAAGCCTCCATGCCGGTGGAAATCTTCGTTAAGTCGGCGGCAAAGAGCGCGGTGCGGGTGCCTGGTACGGCCGTGTTCATGACGACCTCCGCAGAGGGTGTGCCTCACGCGCTTCTCCACAATCTCAAGCACAACAAGGTGCTGCACGACCGGGTGCTGCTGCTGACGGTGAAGATCGAGGACGTGCCGTACGTCGAGGAGGGTCACGCATTCGAACTCGCCGACCTCGGCAGTGGATTTTACCGGCTCGTCATCCGCTTCGGCTTCATGCAGGAATCGGACGTCCCGGCAGCCCTTGGCCGTGTCGAGCAGTGCGGGCCGGCCTTCAAGATGATGGACACAAGCTTCTTTCTCGCTCGCCAGACGCTTTTGACCACCGCAAAGATGCCGGGCATGGCGCTGTGGCGTGAAAGACTCTTCTCCTGGATGCTGCGGAATGCCGAAAGCGCGATGGAGTTCTTCAAGCTTCCGCCGAACCGGGTCGTCGAACTCGGGAGCCAGGTGGAAATCTGACCGGAGTGGTTGCCCCGATCATCGTCACCGCCTTGTTCGGCGACGGCGACAACGGCTGGCTGCAGGAGCTACGCCGCACGCATTATCCGCCCGAGCGCAACCGGGTTCCGGCGCATCTAACGCTCTTTCACCACCTGCCACCAAACCTGGAGCGGGAGCTTGGGCAGCGCCTTGCCACCTATACCACAACCCCTCCGCCGCGCGCCCGCATTGCAGGAGTGATCGATCTCGGCGCTGGAACGGCCTTTCGGGTTGAAAGCGAGGAACTGGAGGACATTCGCCACGATTTGGCCGAGGCGTTCCGAGGAATGCTGACGCCCCAGGACTCGGCACCGTGGCGCCCGCACATCACCATCCAGAACAAGGTCGAGCCGCGGGAGGCGCGCCGCTTGCAGACAAGCTTGCGGGCGACTTTTCAGCCCCGGCCACTGTCGATCAAAGGCATCGGCTCGTGGCGCTATCTTGGCGGTCCTTGGGAGCCGATCAGGACCCACGTCTTTCGCAGGTGAGGCCGCAGACTGCAGGCGCTGCGAGGGTCAGTCGTTCTGGCCGACGCCCTCACAGCTATAGTCGAACGCGTTGAGACCAGCTTCGAGGTGCGATGCGAGAAGCGGCATGTCGAGCAGCTCATCGATCGACGATTCAGGATCGGTGTCGTTTGCTTCAGCAAAGGCGTCGTCCCATTCGCTGACGTCAAAGGTGCCACGGCCGACCCAGGCCAATGCGAGCGCTTCAGCCAGCTGATCGTCTGCGAGATCGTCGAGCAGCGCCCGCATCTCCTCCTCGACGCCGGAATTCAGTTCGTCCTCCAGCACCGACAGCGCCTGGTCCTCCTGTTCGTCGTCGAAATCGTCGACATTGTCCGGATCTTCGTCAGGATCCAAGGCGGGGACCTGCGCTTCCAGCTCACGCGCGCGAATGATGAGCCTGCAATAAGTCTCGAGGGGGGTGAGCAAGTCCATGAACAGTCTCCGTCGCACGCCAACTTAGTTCTGCAACGACAGGAGGGCGGGACCGGTTCCGGGGTGGGCGGTGACCCGGTTGACCGGAAAAGCCGGCCTGCTTATAGGCCCGACACGCTGGCTTTCTACACGGAAGCAATGCTTGGGGCGGAGTAGCTCAGCTGGTTAGAGCAGCGGAATCATAATCCGCGTGTCGGGGGTTCAAGTCCCTCCTCCGCTACCATCCAAAAACCGCAGAAATCCGCCTTTCAGATGCTCTTGAGGGCGTAAACACGTCAACCGCGGTTGTCGGTCTATTGCGCAGTTTTTCGAGGTTTTCTGCGCGTTCTAAGTGACTGTCGCTCCGTCTCCGATACATGTCTGCTACATGAGGTACCGCCCTTGAAGGCAGGCACGGTGGAAGAGTGAGCTGGAAGGACGAGCGGTGTCCAATGTCAGCTAAGCGCCAATTCCTGCCGTTCCCCCGGCGGGCCGCTCCCCCCAAAAACGGACATTCAGGGATCTTGTGCTGCGGCTGATCAAGATCCGGAGAGTCAACTCGCTGAAGCCCTGCCGGGCATTAGCGAGCGTCCTGCTAGGTTATGCTGCCTCACCGAGTGAGCGTCACGGGTAAATGAGCCATCCGGTGAAGCCTATCGCGGTGAACACGTCATTGATGCTGCCATCGCGCGTGCGGCATTGCGGCGCCGGCTCCGCTCGTCATAGAGAGCGGCGACAGGATCAGCGCCGCGGTGACCAGCAAGAATGACACAAGTCTGAGGAAATTCGTCCAAGCAGCGAATTCAGGCATCAAGAGCGAGATCCTCGAGGATCGGGCAGTCTGGGCGATTATCTCCATAACAGTTTTCGGCGAGTTGTTCGAGTGAACGTCGCATGGCGTGAATTTCGAGCTCCTTTCGTCTGAGCTCTGCAGCTCGCGACATTGCAATTGCCTTCACGTCAGCACTTGAACGGCTACGATCCTGCCACAGCGCCAGGAGCTTCCCGATCTCCTGGATGGGGAAGCCGAGATCACGTGCTCGACGGATGAACCGCAGCGTGTGAACATCCTTTTCGTCATAATCGCGGTAGCCGGAGTCCCGCCTCGCCGCCTTGGGGATGAGGCCGATCGCTTCGTAATGGCGGATCATCCGTTGGCTGACGCCCGTCTGCTTCGATGCTTGCCCGATATTCACCGAAGTCCTCACGTTGTTGAAGCGCGCCAGCGGCGTAGCGTGAGCGCGTTTGCGACGACGCTGACGCTGGACAGTGCCATGGCAGCACCGGCAATGATAGGGCTGAGGTAGCCAAGCGCGGCGAGAGGTACGCCGACGACATTGTAGACGAAGGCCCAGAAACGGCCCTGGCGGATCTAAAAGTAGGTGCGGCGGGTGATGTCGATGGCGTCCGCAACAAGGCGCGGGTCTCCGCGCATGAGGGTGATGCCGGCCGCGTGCATGCCTGTTTGCGCGTCTATCGTTGGTCTCCTCGTCTGAGTCGACCGGGATATGATGTCGGACATGATGTCAGGGTCAAGACGCTGCCTCCGCAACGGCAGCCGAAAGGGCTTGACCCTGACATGATGTCAAACCGCAGATGAGCCTCTCTACAGCGCACGGCCCCATCCGCCTTTCGAGGAGAATATACTATGCATGCTCTGCAGATCATTTCGAGCCACCCTGACGTCCAAGGGAACGTCAACGAAGCGCTGATCCGCTGCCTGGAGGAGTGCTACTCCTGTGCACAGGTCTGCACCAACGTGCGCTGATGCTTGTCTTGCTGAAGAGATGGTGGCCCAGATGCGTCAGTGCATCCGCTTGAATCTGGACTGTGCGGACCTCTGCATCGCCGCCGGCTCGTTAGCCTCCCGTCGCACGGGTAGCAACGAAGAGGCGCTTTTGGCGGCGCTGCGGGCATGCAGCATGGCATGCACCCTCTGTGGCGATGAATGCGAGAGGCACGCCCACATGCACGAGCATTGCGGGATCGGCGCCGAATCATGCCGTCGGTGCGCGCAAGCCTGCGATGAAGCCATTCGGTCCATACAGCAGTGATCTTCGGCGCGCCGGCGCCCGGCCGCCACTCAAGTGCCGGCGCACCCAAATTTAGCTATGCCGGCGCGTGGAAGGGATTGCTGCGCCCATTGTCCAGAGGGAGGTATGCGGATGCAGCGAGCCGGTCGCTGTGGAGCTTTCAATCCACGAGTTGGCATCGGTCGGGCGTAGTTTAATCGCTTGAGCCAACACAGCGCGGCCAGTTTGAACGGCAAGGGTCTTGGCAGGGAGATGCGGCTTGAAGCGCACAGTTAACCTAGGCCGGTTCACAGATTTGCCCGAGTTCAACGTATTCGTCTTCGCGGTGCTGCTGAACTATCCGTGGGAGCTGATGCAGGTGCCGTTCTACCAGGGGATGGCGGCAGCGGCGCACTGGGAGGCTGTGAAGGTCTGCACCTGGGCGACTGTTGGCGACGGCGTCATCATGCTCATCGCGTACTGGAGCGCCGCCATCGTAGCACGAGATCGGTGGTGGTTTTTCAAGCGCCGTCCGATGCCACTGATCGTGTTGCTCGCGGTCGGCGTGGCGATCACTGTACTTCTGGAACGGCTGGCCACTGTCTCTGACCACCCCACATGGGGATGGCGCTATGCTGAAACCATGCCGATCGTGCCCGGCCTAGAGATCGGCCTCACACCCTTTCTGCAATGGATCGTGTTGCCGTTGCTGCTGGTGTGGTTTGTTAAACGCCAGCTGCGTGGCGGTGCGGCCTCGCCTTATGTGACCTAAGAGGACGGGAGTCCGCTTTGTTGCAATAAAGAAGCGCCGCAGGTGGCGACCTGCGCGCGCCCTTCGTTGGGTTAGATCTTAGCGGTTGTTCGGCGCGGGCTTTTGGGCCTCAGCTGACTTGTCGCCCATCATCGTCATCATCTTTTGGCAATGATCCATCATCTGGGCCATGTCGGTGCCGCTCATCATCATGTTGCCTCGGCCCATCATGCCGCCGGTCGACATCATCTGCCGGTGCTGTTCGGGGGTCATCTGAGGCATTTGGGGCCGGGTATTGGCAGGCTGGGCGAGCGCTGCGGTGTTGATTCCGAGGGCGGTGATCGCGCCCAGTGCGGCGACTTTGATGATCTTCATGCTTGCTCTCCTTGAGTGCCTGCCGGGATGACAGCACATTTCACGGAACCAATATGCGGATTGACACCGTGGGAGGGTCAAGGGGCTACGGATTGATTCTCCGGAACTGCAGCTCGGCGGTCTCCCAAGACCTACAAGCTGCCGAACCTCCATGGCTGCAACGCGGCAGCCGCCAACGCGGCACACAGACGTGGCGTTGATCGGGCTGCGGTTTGGTGCCCTCCGGGCATGGAACGTAGGGATCGGCTGTCACAGGGTACATCGATGCCCGGAACTGAAAGCGGTATTCGAGATAGGCCGTAAGCGCCACCAGCAGGACTGCCAGGGCGCTCCAAGCCAACAGTTTGCGCTTACGCGACGCTCTAATGCGCGTTCCTGATCTGCCGGGCCGTCAAAGCATGGGACGACGAGATCGCTATGGATCCCTGAAGTCGGGGAGGATTGCTCTCTGAGAAATCATTGAACCCGTGCCACTCCGAAACGATTTCCGGGAGGTGAGGCGCAATTCAGAACTTGAGATAGCGCTTGACCCTGCCATGGTGGCAAGGCTGATAAAGGCAAAATTGCCGAATTGGAACCGATGTCCAGGGATCAGAGTCTAAGAGGCAAGCAGACTTCGCGCGTGCAGGTTGCGCACGTATTCGTGCAGTTCCGACGGTAAGTCGACTTTTGCGTTGGCTAGCATGCGTGTATTGGGAGTTCGATGAGGCTAATTCTGGCCATTCTTATAGCGCTGTCGTTGATCGGCAGCCCCGGTGCGGCAATCGCCGCGCCGTCGGTAAGCTGTACGATGTCTGGCGCAGACGGCGGGATGACGGCCGACCACGAGAAGATGGACTGCTGCAGCCCGGAATGCGCGACTCCCTGTCCCTCGGCTGTTCTTCCGATGTCGGGCCTCGGCCAAGATGGCGCAGAGCCTGTCACTATCGCTGCCTGGCAGCCTGTCGCCGGCAGCCTTCCGTCGATCCTGCTATCGATGGACGACCCACCTCCGCGAACTTTCTCCGCCTGATCGAGCGACTGAGCGGCGCATGCTGCGCCGTCACGAGAGCCTCTAGCGCTCTCTCCAAGATCAACACGTAGAACGCGTCTCCTGCTGAGCCGAGCCTTACGCTCGGATCTACCGAGGCGAGCTGCGTACCGGTGCGAAGAAAGTACGAGCATGAACATCATTATGAAGGCGGGCGCGATTGCCGCGCTTGTAGCCCTTGGCGCCTGCGGCGCCGAGGAACCGAACAAAAATGCGAGCGGTGCAGGCGGAGCCAGCACCGAAGCCGGACGGTCAGCTGAGAACGGGGCTGAGACCCATTCTGCCACTGGAACCATGGACAGCATCTCGGCCAATGAGGTGACGATCTCCCATGGTAAAATCAAATCCATCGGTGGCCGGCGATGACGATGCCCTTCACGGTCAGCGATCCTGCGCTTCTGAACGGCATCAAGGCTGGTGATCGCGTGACGTTCGCTTTCAGCAAGTCTGGAAGCACGTACACGCTGACATCCATAGCCAAGCAGTGACGGGCGCGGTGCGATCGCCCACCTCGACCGCACCCTCCCGAAGCGAGGAACCAAAAGACATGATCACCACGAATTCGCAGCGTGCCAAGCGAGTGACTCTGCGGTGCACAGTCGTGCCAGCAGCTCGTGCGAGCTTCGTGCGAGGCTTACTGAATGCCAACGCTCTCGTTCTGCTGTTTGCCGGAATGCCGTCTGTCGCCGCCGCGCAAGCGCAGCATTCTGGGCCGACCGAGCATAAGGTGACTCCCGTCGCCACAGGACCAACCCTCAGCCTTAAGGACGCTGTTTCTCTGGCGCTCGGCGATCAGCCCACGATCGAAGCCTTTGGGCGAGAGGCGGAGGCATCTGAGGAAGCTGCTGTAGCAGCCGGAACGCTCCCCGACCCCGAACTAATGGTGGGGGTGAGGGACTTCCCGGTGACGGGGAACAAGGCCTTCAGCCCCACAGCCGACAATTTCACCATGTACATGGTTGGCGCGATGCGCGAGCAGGTCCGGCGCTCCACGCGGGTGGCCGAGGCATCTCGTCTGCGGGCCGAAGCCCTCGTCAGTCGCGCGCAAGGCACGGCGCAAGAGCGGCGGATCCGGCGCGAAGTGATGATGGCCTGGATCAACGCCGTCGAAGCACGGGCCAAGCAGCGCCTGCTCGACCGGCTCATTGCTGACCTCAGGGTCGGCCACCAAGTCATGGAGGCGGTGATCCCGACCGGCGGTTCGACGCCGGCGCTGGCGCTTCAGATGCAGGCCGAGATTGCACTCGCCCAAGCGCGGCAAACTGCTGCCCGTGGTGAAGAGGGGCGCGCTCGCGCTGATCTGGCCCGCTGGATCGGCAGCCTCGCCAAGCGGCCTCTGCCCGATGTCATTCCCACGCTGGAGCTTCCCCCCGGCATCGAAACGACGGCTGATCTGGACGACCATCCGGCGGTGGAGGTGGCCGAAGCACAGGAACAGGCAGCCCAGCGGCAGGTCGATGTCGCCCGCGCGGAGCGAAATTCGAACATCAGCTGGTCCGTATCCTATGGCTGGAGGCCCGAGTTCGGCGATCTCGTGACTGCACAAGTCACGATTCCACTACAGATCAACAGGGCTGGCCGGCAGAACCGCCGGATAGCGGAAGCGGGAGCGAGGGCAGAGGCCGCTCGCCTGCGAGGCCAGGACACTCAACGGGAGCTCAGCGGCGCCTACGGCGCTGCGCTGGCCCAATACAAGAGCGCTGAAGCGCAGCTTTCGATTCTCAGCAGCCAGGCGATCCCGTCTCTCGAAGCATCCTTCGCGGCGGCGGAGGCGCGCTACGGCGCAGGTCAGGGCACGCTCGAAATGCCGCTCACGATCATCGAGCGATACGTCGAGACAAGCGTGCAGGCGGTCGAGGAGCGGGCACGTCGCGCTCGTGCAGCAGCCGAGCTCATCTATCTCACGCAGGATGTCGCGCGATGACCATCAAGGAAAAGCTGCTCGTTGTTCGCACTGGGTTCGGAACCTCGAGAAACAAGAAGCTTCTTGCGGGGGGTGTGGCGCTGGCGTTGGCGAGCGCCGGTGTCGGCTACGCTGTCTTGTCAGGTGACGAGGCAGCTGGCGGCGGTGCTGGCAAGGGAGAGCTCGTGAACGCCGTCGTGCAAGACGGCTCCGGCAAAACCGTCCTCTACTGGTTCGATCCCATGCTGCCGATGGAGCGCTACAACGCTCCGGGCAAGTCGTCGATGAACATGGACCTCCAGCCGAAATATGCTGAGGAGGGCGGAGGCGCTGGTATTCAGATTTCGCCGCAGGTGCAGCAGAATCTCGGGGTCCGCACCACGCGAGTGACGTTCGACAACCTGGCGGCGGCAATTGCCGTCGTGGGCCGGGTGGAGACGGACGAGCGAAGGATCTTTGAGGTTCAGACGCTCACGCCCGGCTTCGTAGAACAGCTCGCCGTCAGAGCGGTCGGGGAACAGGTTGGCAGAGGATCTCGGGTGGCGAGCGTCTATTCGCCGGAACTGCTCGGCGCTCAGCACGAATATGTCGCACTCCTCAAGATCCGGCGGTCGACAATCACGCCGAGCTTGCGCAGTGCAGCGCGTCAGCGATTACAGCTGCTAGGGCTGCCAGAGGCGGCTATCCGCAATCTGGACCGGGGAGGGCGGCCCCAGCGCACCTACGGTGTGTTCGCTCCCCGTTCCGGGATTGTGACGGCCGTCGGCGCACGTCCCGGCGCCCGCGTCGAACCCGGCCAATCGATCCTCACCTTGGCCGATCTGTCTCAGGTTTGGGTTGTCGCGGAGGTGCCGGAAGTCTCGCTTGGGCAGATCCGGATTGGGCGGCCGGCGGAGATCTCTTTCGCCTCTTACCCAGGCGAAACGCGGCAGGGACGCATCGACTACATCTTCCCCACGCTTGATCCCGAAGCCCGTACGGCACGTGTCCGTGTGACGCTCGCCAACCCCGGCGGGCGCCTCAAGATCGGCATGTTTGCCAGTCTCAACATCGGAGGTGCGGCCACGGGCGGACTGGTGGTTCCAGCCGAGGCCGTCATTTCGACCGGCCGGCGCGATGTTGTCATCGTTGAGCGGAACGGCGGGTTCATTCCTGTCGAGGTCGAACTGGGGCGGACCGTCGGAGACAAGACTGAGATCCGTAGGGGTCTGAACCTCAACGACGTGGTTGTCGTGTCGGGGCAATTCCTCATCGACTCCGAAGCCTCACTCTCCGGCGTGATCGAGCGCCTGTCGCGCGGGCAGCAACCAGCCGCGCAGCAACAGAGGCAGGAGAATCTTCTCCAAGG
>JADDQD010000047.1 GCA_016781555.1 Pseudomonadota bacterium
AGCCGTTCATCGACAGCGTGCCCGCGAACGGCCCTCCGGGCGTTTGCACGACGCGTCCGGCAAAAGTGATGCCCGCAAAGAGAAGACGCCTTATTTCGAGCGTTAGCGGCCCTCTGCCCATCAGAACAAGAACGTCGGCCGAGAAGGGGCCATATTGCGACTGGCCGGTTGCGCTGATTTCAAAGCCGCGCGCCGTGCTCCTGATTCGTGCAGAAACATCCGTGAGGCCGATGCCGAAGCCGGGACGCGTTGCGCGGATCTGGACCTGTGGCTGAGCGACGGTGCCGGTGACGACCACGGCAACCGGGCCATAAGCGGTGGATACGCCCGCGGCCCTGACGTTGATCCGTCCATCCGGGCTGTACGTCCCGCTTCCGGAAGTGACTCGGAGCAACGGCGCGGCAACGCGCAACCTGTCAAAGGTTATGACGCCGGCCGGATTCATGGCGATGTTGGCGCTGATTGTGGCGTTACCGCCGAGGAAATCCCGGGCCGACGCGTTGTCGATCCGGCGCGTCCGAACGGCAACGCGGCCGCGGATGCCGAAGCCGCCGGCTTGGCTTACGACATCCATGTTGCTGTTGATGTCGAGAAGGCCGATACCTTGAACAAGGAAATTGTTGATCCGGCCCTGAAGCCCGGCGGTATATTGGCCGCGTGCCATATCCGCGGCGATGATTGCGGTGGCGTTCAGGCGATCCGACCGGATCCGCAGATTGTCCGAAAGGATCCTGGAGCCGCTGATGTTGAGCGTCCCGTCCACCGCAACGTTGGTGAGGAGGCCGCCCACGGCTTCGTTGAGCCCCGTGATCCTGCGCGCGCGGGCCGAAATGGGGATCGTCATCCGATCGGTGTCGATGCGGGCGCGGCCGGTTGCCCGCAGGCCTTCGACGACCGTTTCGTTGAAGCCCAGGGCCGCCGCCTGGAGATCGTAGGCAACGACGGGCGTTTTGAAGGCGCCGTCGAGGGTCAAGCCGATCCGAACGTCACGGCCGCGGAGGTTGGGCGCGATCGCGCCAGGCTGAAGCAGGCGCGCCGAGACGCGCATGTTGCCGAACCGGCTTCGGCCGAGGTCGAGCAGCCCTTCTGCCGAAAGCGCGAGCGCGCCAGAGTTGAGCCGCAACCGGGTGTCGGCGCGGCGGTCAGCAAGGGTCGTGACGAGATTGACCTGCACGACAGGCGTGACCAGCCGCTGAAGCGCGGCGGGGACCACCAGCGATGGGCGCACCGGTCCAGCGACGGTGAAGGTTCCGTCGCGGCCGCTGATGGCGAGATTGGCTAGGCCCTGCCCGCCGAGCACCGCCTGCGCACGCCCCTGCCAGTTCGTCCAGCTTCCGCGGCCGCCGATCGTGGCCACCAGCGGTTGGCGGATACCGGTCATCCCCGCAACGAAGCCGTTGGCCGGAGCCTGCACGCGTGCGCCGATGTCGAACCGGTTTGCATCGGGCACTGCATCGAGGCGAAGGGCGAGCCGGTCGCCGCCCGCCAAACCGGGCGCTGCGATCGCGCCGGCATTCAGCGCCACCTGCGCCCGGCCGTCGGCAATCCTGGCGCTGCCGTTCAGGCTGAGGAGGTGCCGCTGCCCGGTTACTGGCGGATCCAGCATCAGCCGTCCCACACGCAAGCGTCCGATGTCGATGTCGAGGTCGGGGAGAAGCGGAGCGTCCGGATCTCCGGTTTCGCGAAGTTCGGGTAGGCGAGCGAGGCGTGCCTCGGGAATGTTCAGCGCTTCAATGTCGACGTGATTGCGGAAGTAGGAGAATGGGCGCCAGTCGAGCTCGGCAACCGGCGCCGTAAAGAAGGTGCCCTTGGGGTCCTTCAGCGTCAGGTCATGGATGGTCAGCGTGCCGTAGAGCGAGCCTTCGATCCGGCCGACGTCGATGTCGAGGCCCGAAGCCATTTCGAGATTGTTGATCTGGCGAACGACGTAGCGGCGGCCGACCTCCGTATTTATTCCGAAAACAAGCGCGGCCACAAGAAGCAGCAGGGTGCCGACGACTATTCCGGTCCACTTCGCCGCGGTGCGTATCGGGTGCCGCGCGGGTCTTGCCCCTTCCCGATATACGCCCGAATCCGCCATCAGAAAGCCTGTCCGATCGAGATATAAAGAGCGACCCAAGGCTCGCCCTTGCGGCGGCCGATCGGAGTGGCGACGTCCACACGAAGCGGCCCAAAATTGGTGTAGAGCCGCCCGCCGACGCCCGCGCCGAAGCGGAGGTCGGAGAATCCGGGTGTTTCGCTCGCGGTCACCTGGCCCGCATCGACGAATGCGACAACGCCGTAATCACCGAAGCGGTACCGCCCTTCCAGCGCGAATTCGGTGAGGCTCCGGCCGCCGAGCGGAATGGAGAGGGTCGGCGGCGCCTTTTTGGGTTTCTCCGGGTTGAACTTGGGGTTGGGTACCACCTCCCGCGGCCCAAGCTGCTGGTAGCCGAAGCCGCGCACGGATCCGCCGCCGCCCGCATAGAGCCGCCGCGAGGGTGCAAGCTCGTCCCGTTCGATGCCGAAGATAGAGCCGAAGCGCGCGCGGCCGGCGATGACCAGGCTATCGCCAACCGGGTAATAGGTACTGCCCTCGATGAGGTTGCGAATGTAGGGCGTGGTCCGGTTCTGCAGCGAGACCTCGGGATTGATCCGCCCGAGCAGACGGAACCCCTCGGTCGGATTGAGAAGGCTGTTGCTCCTGTCGTAGCCGAGCTGACCGATGAGCCCGCCGATGAAAAAGGCATCGCCGACCCGGAGGTTCGGCTCACCGATGCGGCTTTCGTTGGTGGCGATGAGTTCCGCGCCGTAGGCCCACGTCCAGCGCTTCTGCCAGATGGGCGTGGATTCGCGCGAGATGAGGCCTTGGAGGCGGGCCGTGTAGCCGCGGAATGCGGCGTAGTCGCGCCGACCGGCCTCGATCAGGGCGAGCACCGAACGGTCCCGCCTGCCCGCGTTCGAGCGCCGGAACGAAAGATTGACGGACTGCTCCTGAGTGCCAGCCACGGCGGCGGCACGAAGCGCGCCTTCGGGCGGGAACAGGTTGCGATGCTCCCACGCGCCCTCGATGCGAAGGCCCTCCCCGGTGTTGAAACCCCCGCTCGCGGTAAGCGCGCGGGGCGGCCCCGCGTCCTGGCGGACGAGTATGTTCACATATTCGGTGCCGTCCGGCCCAGCTTGGCCGGTGCGAACCGGTTCCGCCGTGACGGTGGCGAAGAGGCTGGTTGCGACCATGGCCTCGCGCAGATCGTCCACTTTGCGACGATCGTACAGATCGCCCCGGTTGAAGCGCGCGAGAACGCCAACATGTTCGGCGCTGAAGGCGAGATCGCCCTCCGTCGTATAGCCGGCGAACAGCGCGCGCGGACCTGGCGTTACCGGCAGCGTGTAATCGCCAATGTCGGTGTCCGGGTCGAGGAGCACGTCGCGCGTACCGATCTCAGCGAACGGATAACCCTGCTCGGGCAAGCGCAACAGGATGTTGGCTTCGGCACCCTCGATCTGGGCGGCGACGATCGGGTCGCCGGTCTTGAGCTTCAGCGCTTCCTGGGCAAGCCCCGCCGGCACCGTCTCGCCGCCGGTGAGCGTGATCGTGCCAAGCTTGTAGCGGTCGCCGGGCAAAGCATTTACCACCACCCGAAGCTGACCGGCCTGCTCGGGCACCTGCTCGATTGAGACCGTTGCGACGCCGTCATAATAGCCTTCCGAGCGAAGCAGACGAATCGCCATAGCCTCGTCTTCTCGGGCGCGCGCAGCGATCTGCGCTCCGTTGGTTGCCTCGCCATCGGCATCTTCAAGCGCGGAAAGTTCGCGGAAGCGGCCTTCGAGCTCGACTTCCTCGAGCCCTTCAACGACCAACGTATAGCGGACCGCTGCCGGCCGGGCTTCTTCTTCGCCTTCGGCAGCCGGAGGCGGCGTCGTGACATCGAACGTCGCGATCGGCGGCAGCGGCTCGGTCAGTGCAGGGTCTTGGACCGGCGCGTCCGGCAGCAGCTCCGGCGTCTGACCGGGAACCGCAGGCGGCAATTCGAAATTCTCGATCGGCTCCAGCGGGCGACTAAGCTCGGGGTCGAGCGGCGGCAGTTGCTTTTCGAATTCCTCGTCTGAGACGATCGGGGCGTCGGGATCGGGAGGCGGCTTTTGCGCGTGCAGCGCCGAGCCGAGCGCCAGCGCCCCGCCTGCCACAGCCGCCAGAAACACCACCCTTTTCCGCAACGCCTCGCGCCCCCGTTCAGGAGGCGAAACAAACGCCCCAGAAAAACCTGCCCAACTCAATCGCTTGGCGCAAGCGATTCTTTACCATGCAAGCGCGGGGGACTGTACCGTGGCGGGGCGGGGCGTGTTTGTTGGTCGGTACCTAATTAGTTAAAGAGTTGTCGAAGCCGCTTTTCCGCGCGCTTCCTGCAGCAGCCCATTGCAAACGATCCGCGCCTGCATCGTCCGCATAACCATCTTGGCCAGGCTGTAGGCATATTCCGCATGCACGTCGGCAGCTGAAGAATTACATCTAGCCCCTGCGGGTCGATCAGCGGCGGCCTCACCTCCTCACGCTGACGCCGCCCCCCACATGCGGATCGACCTTGCTATTCCTTTCGGCGAACGTATGCCGCAGGGCATCCATGAAAATAGCGATTTGTACCCCGCATTATGCAGACGTGACGGCGGCCTACGCACGCAGTCTCTCGAAGATGCTGTTGCGGACGGCGGGCTCGAGCATCAGCTTCAATAATGTTGTCACTCCGCCATCCTTCGAAGTGTTCATGAGAAAAAGCTCGGTACTTCCGCGGTGTCGAAACACACTCGTCAAAGACGCGTTGGAGTGGCAGGCGAATTATCTGCTCTGGATCGACGCCGACCATTCCTTCCCGGAAGACGCGCTGCTCCGCCTCCTGTCGCTCAATCTGCCCGTCGTCGGCGCGAACTATCCAAGGCGCGCAAAACCGACCTGGCCCACCGCCGTTTCCCTGGATGGGGAATTCGTTTGGACCACGGAGGATCTGGCGAGAAGCAGGGAAGTCGTTCAAGTGCGGCATTTGGGACTTGGCTTTTGCCTCATCGACATGAATGTCATTCACGCGCTGCGCCAAGAGGCACCCGGCAGGCCTTTGTTCGCGCTGGAGATGGTTGGCGAAGGGCTCGAAGTCGTGGCCGAAGACGTGTTTTTTTTCAGGCGCGTCAATGAAGCGGGATTCGGCGTCTATCTCGATCATGCATTGTCGTGGCACATTGGCCATGTTCACGACCGGATCGTCACCAACGCCGACGCGATTGCGGAGAGGGACGCTTTCGGCACCGCGCAATGACGGCGCCCCTGCCCCCGTGGATGGGTAAGCAGACGCCGAATAGCAGCTTGAACGCGACGCAAATCCGGCACCCATAAAGGAAATGGTTACCACTGCGTCGTAGTTTCCGGTCGGACCATGTCGGGAGCGGCGCTGCCCGACGACGCATTGGCTGCCTGCAGGCCAGAAAATGCGACAGCAAGTTAGTGGAGGGGCGACGAGCGAATGGACATCACGAGAACAGGCTCGATCGGGGCAGCACCCGAGTGGAACAAGCTGTTCGATCAGGGTGGCCAAAGCGCCAACTTCCACGAACAGCTTCAGGCGGTGCAGGAGAGCGGCAACGCTGCCACTCCCGCCGGCTTGCGTGGTCCCTCAAAGCCCATTGCTCCACATCCGGCGGCGCTCAGCACCGGCGCGGCAGTGGCGAGCAGCTCTGGGAGCCTGGGGCAAGAGAGCCGCTACCTTGCCGCCAGCATCACCTATAATGGGCAAAGCGTCACCTTCGATCAACTTCCGGCTAAGGTTCAGCAGCAGCTGCGGGAGCAGGAGGAGAGCTGGGCCAAAGCGGAGGCGTATCGCGCGCGGGTTGCAGCCGATCCCGATATCGGCCCTGCCGCCAAGATGCGCCCCTATGATGCAGCGACCGATGAAGTGGCGATGGCCGGGCTGGCGATGATGGATCCAGCAACGGCGAAGATGACGCCCGAACAATTTTATAATTACATGGGCTCCGATCGGGCCAAGTACGACACGATTTTGCGGGCCGCCGATTATGCGCCCGGAGACCCGATGGCTGACGCACAAAAACGCATCTTCGGCGCTGATCTGGAGCAGGAAAGCAAGGTTCGGATGGTGCGGGACTACCGGGCAGAGGGCAAAGAGCTTCCGGACAGCTACGCGGATTTCGAGCGCGCGTGGCAGGCGGACATGGCACGCCAGAAGGCGCTGGACGAAGAGCGCCGCAAGCTGCTGCAGGGGTAAGGCATTGGAGCGACCCGAACTTGGCTTCCGACTTCCAAGAGCGCGGAGCGGTGGTGACCGCTGCGGCTTCGGGGCTCGCTGGCTTCCCTTTGATGCCGGCTGACATCTTCCCAAAACGGGTTGAGGGTGGTGCCCCGGCGCTATAAGCGTGCTCACCAAACCACAGGCTTGAACGGCGAAGTGCATGGATCAGAACACACGGCTCGTACGGCGCGAGGAACTGCTCGAAGCGGACGTCAATGGGGAAATCGTCGCGCTCCACATCGAACGTGGGCAATGTTACGGGCTCAATGCTGTCGCATCGGAAATCTGGCGCATGCTCCAGGAGCCCAAATCCGTGAGCGAGATCTGCACGGCGTTGCGTGATGACTACGACATCGACGAATCAACCTGCCAGCAGGAGGTGGTCGACCTTCTCTCCGAGCTGAAACAGGAAGGCCTCATCGAAGAAGTGGCGCGATAGCCGCCGCGACTTCTCGGCCCAACTCAGCGGTGGGATTGGGATCGAGCATTCCGTCACTTCGCATAGCCTGAGCTTTTCAGCGCTGCGTGAGAAATCCCCTCGCATGCTCCTCCAGCAGCTGGGCCTGTTCGTCGAATCCTTCCATCCCCCAGACACGCTGTGCTCGGAAAACAGCAACTTTCCCGACCAAGTTCAGACACTCGCGGAGATGGTGCTGGGTCTGCCCCATGAGCGGCACGTAGCGCCCTCGATAGGTGTTCGCGACGAGCGCATCCACAGCCTCGATGCCTTGCAGGCGCTCGATAGCGGACCCGCCATCCTGCGGCTTGGAAAGCAGATACAGATGGCTGAGTTCGATGCTGTCCCCGCTTGGGCGGGATCGGGTAGGAACGTTGTATTTTTCAGCATCGTCGAAAGAAGCTTCGAATTCCTCCGCGGTTCGTCCGGTCCGTTCCAACGCATCCTTCCAAAGCCTCAGCCGTGGAATGCCCGCCTGCGCCAGGACTTTGCCTTCGTGGATTCTGACGACGCAAACGTCATCAGCCAAAATCTTGAAGCCGCGGTCATGAAACCAGGCTGCAAGCGTCGACTTCCCTGCGCCCGAGTGGCCCATGAAGGCGATTGCCCGGCCTCCGATTTCAACAGCATTGGCGTGCAACGGTAGTAGCCCGCGCTGATGAAGAATGGCTCCGAAAGCCGACCCGAGCAGGAAGAGCCGGAGGTTACGCTCCGTCGATCCGGAGCAAGGCTCCACCACGATTTCGGAGCCGCCACGTATCCAGTAGCGTCCCGCCGTCACGATGTTCAGAATCGCTCCGTCCGCGACCACCGAAAGGCCATGCGGTTCGTCCCCATCAATCAGCCGAGGAACAGGCCCGATGCGGATCACCACGTCAGGAGCCCCGCCCGCTTCAACCTCATCAAGGTCGGGCAGCACGATCTCGGACTGAATAAGTAGCCCGAATATCCTGTAGCTCCGCGCCGCCTGCAAGGCCTGCTCTCCCTTCGCAGGCAGCATCATCCAGCCTTTCGGGCGATCGACGGCACCATAGCAGACCGAGTGATCAAGATGCGCGGGACGGAAATGTGGCAAGGCAGGTAAATTCCGCAGCGCGGTCACCGCCGATTATAGCCTCGCCCTTATATGTTACCCAGACGTGGGCGCTGAGCCCCCGCTCCTGGTCCTGGGCTACGCCGTAGTGAAGCGCGGTCGCGATGCCGCGGCGACGCAGCAGCATCTGCATTGCAAGACCCTTCTGAAAGCACACGATCTTCCAAGGAAGACGCCGCGCACAGGCCTCCACCGCCCATTGCGCCCGGGCGATTTCCCTTGAGGAACGAGTTTCGTCGCTCGTCCGCGGACCCTGTCGTGTGACAGCGCTGACGATGCGGCGGAATGGCAGCAGCTGAATCGCGACCGAAGCGACGGCAAGTATCGCCGCGGCCTCCGCCAGGAGAAGGCGGTCACCCCATGTGATTTCCCTCAGGCGCCGCGTATCGGAAGCCAACGACATTTCCCACCCAGACAAGCTTTTGGTCGATGCTGCCCTAACGGGCATCAAATGGAGCGGCAATGGCACTGCCGCGCGGCTCGTTATCAGAAGGACGTTCGGACCTGCTCGTACGCCTGACAGCTTTGCGGCTCGACCTTGAGATGAGCGCGCCACTGACCTGGCGCCACATTGCCCAAGGTGACCGTTGAAAGCGTAGCTGGTTCGCCGCCGGTAAGGCTGACGGACCCTCGGTGAACCGACCGATTGCCCGCACTCGTTACTTCCAGCGAGAAGACTGCGGCGTAAGGTTGCTTGGACGCACCGACGACGGTGACCTGAACGCCTCCGCCGACGGGCTGGGCTACAAGTTGAACGGGCTGGGCCGCCCCCTCCTGGCCTTCAGTTCCGGTAAATGAAGAGGTCATCGCGGCCAGCGCCCCAAGCAACTTCAACATAGCACGAACTCCGATAGACCGGCCGCAGACCGGGCCGCATCCAAATATTAGCGCGGAGAGTTGTTCGGCGGAGGAGCCCCGCGCTCTCTCCCGGCAATCGCCGCGGCCCCATTGGCCGCCCCCGCCTGAATGTCGCCTGTAGAAAGCTGACGCGCGACCGCGTCCGCATTGGCAAAGGCGCCGGACTGCACGTCCGGAGCTCCGGTGACGTTCCCGGCTTGCCCGACCAGCGGCAGGAGCGCCGCCTCGGCGGTCACTGTCGGGGCGGGACTTGCCTGCGCCACCGCAAGACAATCAACACCGTTCGGAGCAGGGCGATCTTCTGCCTGGGCCTGGCGGCAAGCCTCGACAATCTCGGGCGCAACGGTGCGGGCCGCCCTCTCGCGAGGAGCCTCCTCAGCCGAATTCGACGACTTTGTGCCACGCACGGGGGCAATGCGAGCGGACGCGGAAGCAGCCGCTCTCGGCGAAATCTGCTCCACTGCGATGGCGGCGCGCTGCGCATAAGCTGCGTGGGTTCCCGTTGCGGAAACCGCGATCGCGGCGATGAGGTGCGCATATGCTCGCATGGCAACAATGTAGGGACGGCGTCCCGAAAAGTCCAGCGAGCAACCCGCTTTCAGGGCGTTTAGGCCAGGCTGCGAGGGGGCCGCGCCAGCGAGAAGAGTGAAGCTTACCCGGGACTTGCCCATAGCCAGACCATCGCCGAAGAGCTAAGCCGCCCCCGTTCGGCTTTCAGGAACAGATCCCTGGTGGGCGGAGCAGGCCAGCGAAAAAGGATTCCAGGGGAGAGATGACCGAGATTCGAAGCATATTGATCGCGCTGCCGACGGTCGGGCACTTTATGAAGAGCGACACTGCCATTGCCGTCGCCAATACCGTGAAGCTTCTGCAACAAAGGGGCATCAACACGGAACTGCACAACATCGATTCCGCCGAGATTGTGACCGCGCGCGACATGTTTGCGAACATGGTCCTGCACTCGTCGAGATGGGACGCAATGCTGTTCATCGATGCCGACATGGGCTTTCCCGAGGGGCTGATCCTGAGAATGCTCGATACAAAGGCCGACGTCAGCGCTGCGGCTTGCCCCCGCCGGACTCTGGATCTGCAGCGTCTGGTCGCGGCGGCTCAAGCCCACGGAGACATGCAGAAGGCGAAGTCCGCAGCTTCGGATTTCACCGTCGGTTTTTCGTGGGATCCGAACCAGCCGGCTTCGACTCAGATCGTCAACGGCTTCTGCTCAGCAGTCAGTGTTGGAATGGCAATCGCTCTTATCTCAAAAGCCGCGCTGCACGCGATGGTCGACGCAAAGGTGGTGGAGCCGAGGCTCGACCTGACGGCGAGCGGCGGTGGAACCTGCTTTTCCTTTTTTGGAATTCTAGACAATCAAGGGCACCGTCTGGGCGAGGATTATTCCTTCTGCTACAGATGGACAAGATTGATGGGCCGAAAGATCCTCGTGTGCGTCGATGAGGAAATCGCGCATGTGGGAGACTTCCGTTACAGCGGTCGCTTCGCGGACGTGCTTTGATGCTACCGTGTCGCATGCGAGCAGCATGACTGACCTTCAGTATCTCGAGCTCGGCAACACTCTCCGGCTTGGCTATCGGAATCGCCCTGGGCGCGGCCCCACATTGATCTTTCTGCCCGGCTACATGTCCGACATGGCGGGGGGCAAGGCGATCGCGCTTGACGCCTGGGCCGCGGCCGAGGGACGTGCAATGGTCCGGTTCGATTATTCCGGTTGCGGCGCGAGCGATGGCCCCTTCGAGGCGCAGACCCTTGCGAACTGGCGCGACAACGTGCTGGCGGTCATGCACGAGCTGGCGCAAGGCCCGGTCGTGCTGGTCGGATCCTCGATGGGCGGATGGCTGATGCTGCTTGCGGCATTGGCATGGCCGGACCGGGTGGCGGGCCTCGTCGGGGTGGCCGCCGCCCCCGATTTCACCTCCTGGGGCTATTCGCAGGAGCAGAAGATGACCATCCTGGGCGAAGGGCGGCTTGAGGAGCCGAGCCGCTATGGCGACCTGCCAAAAGTGACCACGAGCGCCTTCTGGCAGAGCGGGGAGGCGCTGCGGGTTCTCCACGGCCCGCTTGCGATCGACTGCCCCGTTCGCCTCCTCCACGGCCAAGCCGATCCCGACGTACCCTGGACCTACAGCCTCGAGCTGATGCGCCTCCTCCGTTCAGCCGATGTGCAGGCCACCTTCGTCAAAGATGGCGATCACCGTTTGTCCAGGGACAAAGACATCGCGCTCTTGATCGCGACGGTGAGGGGATTGCTGGAGCTTTCATGATTT
This sequence comes from Pseudomonadota bacterium, assembly GCA_016781555.1. Lineage (GTDB taxonomy): Bacteria > Pseudomonadota > Alphaproteobacteria > Sphingomonadales > Sphingomonadaceae > Allosphingosinicella. Next base: position 10,963 of record JADDQD010000047.1, read on the forward strand.
CTGCCCTGCTGGCGCTGATGGCGGCACAAGCGGCCGCTATGCCGACCCCCGCAAGTTGCGCGGCGCTTGCCAAGAGCGCGCCTGACCAGGCTGTGGAGCTCGCCAATGGCTGGCGCCTGAGAGGCGGCGGTTTTGCCGCCCGCCAATGCCTTGGTCTTGCTTATTCGAGGCTCGAGCGATGGGCACCCGCCGCCACGGCCTTTGAACAGGCTGCTAGGGACGCGGAGGCAAGCAACGACTCTGGGCGCGCCGATTTCTGGGCCCAGTCTGGAAATGCTTGGCTTGCCGCCGGCGATGCCTCCAAGGCGCGCAAGGCCTTCAACGCGGCGCTTGCAACCACTCCTCTCGCGCCCGAACTTCGCGGTGAAGTCCACTTCGACCGGGCGCGCGCCGCAGTTGCGCTGGGCGACCTTGCCGCCGCGCGGGCCGATATCGACCAGGGGCTTCAGCTTGTGCCGGCCGATCCGTTCGGCTGGTATCTCTCCTCCGCGCTCGCTTTGCGCGAGGAGAAGCTGGAGCGCGCCAAAGCCGACATAGTCAAGGCGCTGGAACTTGCTCCCTCAGATCCGGACCTGCTTCTTCATGCCGGCACGGTTGCTGGCGTGTCGGGCAAAGTCGATGAAGCGCGGAGCTTCTACGAGAAGGCGGCAAAGCTGTCGCCTGCTTCACCGGCCGGCAAATCGGCGCAGGCGGCGCTCGCAGCGAACGCGGAAGAACCTGCGCCTAAACCCTGATCCATCTCAACCAAGCAGGCTGTTCCGGACTGAAAACAGCCTGGTTCGGCATCTGTCGAAGTGCAGCCGCCCAGGCGGACCGGGTTCAGCCGCGTTCGCCTCGTCGGCGCGTGGTGGTCGCGGGTTCGGGCGCGTCATAAGGCTCATCCTGCATGATCGGCTCCATGGGCCGGTCCGGGAGCCGCTGCACCTCAGCCAAGTGCATCTCGACGGCGGGCACGGCCCGCGCCGCAAGCGCCCTCAAAGGCGGATAGTCGCCGCGCTCGGCGTAGGTTCGGTGAAGCATCAGTGCCTCTTCGTGCGCCATCAGCTGCTCACGTCGATACATCATGTCGAACTCGGCCGGCGAGGCCGCGCTCAGCCTCTCCATCATCTCGGCGTGGCGCGGCATCATTTGCATCGGTGGCATCGGCAGCCGCATGCTACGTGCCATGTTCATCATTTCCCCGGACAGCCGGGTATGATCGTTGATCATCATCTGCGCAAAGGAGCGAACCGCCGGATCGCGTGACCTTTGAAGGGCGAGCCGGCTCGATTCGATTTCAAACATGTCGCTGCTCTGCGCCATCTCTATATAAGCGGGGGCCTGCGTCGGCATGCCGATGGGCTCGGCCTCGGCCTCCATATCGGCGCCCGTCTCTTCGTTCATCGTTGTCGCGCAGCCGCTGACGAGCACAGCGGCACTGGCTGCAATCAATAAGGCCTTCATGAAGCTCTCTCCCTGGCGGGTGCTCTACCCGCTGTCCCGGAATACGGCCCGCCATTGGCTATGTTCCCAGCGCGCAAGCGACAGCTTCACCACCAAGCCCGGAGACGAGTTTCTGTTTCAGATTGGGACAAGCGCGATAACCTTGAAGCCATCCATGCTTCTGCAGCCTTACGAGCAAGGCGGACATTGCCTGCCCGTCCGGTTCTTTGTAGCCCGTCAGATCTTGGTTATAATTCCTAACTGATCAGTTGCGTATTGATACTATGAAGTTCATCAGGATGGAACTGAGTGATTCGAGAGGAAGTGAGATGACCAAGCTGATCTTCGTGAACCTGCCCATTGCCGACGTGGCGCGATCCACCGCTTTTTATCAAAGCGTGGGCGCTGAAAGAAACCCGCAGTTCAGCGACGAGAGCGCTTCGTGCATGGTCTTTTCGGAAACGATCCACGCGATGCTGCTGAGCCATGACAAGTATCGGCAGTTCACGACCAAGCCGATCACGGATGCGCATGCGTCGAGCCAAGTGCTGATCTGCATTTCAGCGGATAGCCGAGCGGAAGTAGACGCGGCTGTTGAAAGAGCCGCCACTGCAGGCGGTGTCCCCGATCCGTCTCCAAAGCAGGATCACGGATTTATGTATGGCCGCAGCTTCGAGGATCCCGATGGTCATCATTGGGAAGTGATGTGGATGGATTTGGAAGCCGCCACGGCTGCCATGGCGCCGCAATCGGCCGCCGCTTGAACAAGCGTCGCAGGGTTGGAGAGCGGATGATCATCCGCAGGGCGCAATGTTCGCGCTCGTCGCCGGGTGACGCTCCCGCCCTGGGACTTGCCGCCGCCCGGTGAGTTGCCCCTTACAATTTGAGGAGTTCCTGCTATATGGGCCTTGCTACAGTCGCAAACTGAACGGTCTCTGGCGCTTTGCGGCTCCTCTTTCCTTCTCTTCGCTGCTCCCTAGCCCGGTGGGCCGAATGGCGGCCCGCCACCAAAGAAGGAAATGACTATGCCGATCGGCACCGTGAAATTTTTCAACCTCGACAAAGGCTATGGCTTCATTCAGCCCGAGGGCGGCGGCAATGATGCTTTCGTCCACATCACGGCCGTTGAACGCGCCGGCATGCGCACGCTAGATCGCGACCAGCGCGTCAGCTACGAGCTCGAAGAGGACCGGCGCGGCAAGACCAGCGCCGTCAACCTCCAGAGCGCCTGAACCGGGATCCTCCCCCGCGGCAGCGGGGGAGGATGTCGTTCGTAAAGGCGTGCCTTCGGGTTGAGCCGCAGAGCAAGGAGGAAAATTGATGTCGAACCAGCAGGATTTCTACAACGCCCGCGCGGCGGAAGCGCGTGCCGATGCTGATGCCGCAACGCTCGACAACGTCCGCGACCGCTGCCTGCGCTCCGAAGCGGCGTGGGCCGAAATGGCCGCCCGCGCAGGTCGCACCGAACGGATGCGCGCCAAGACCGAAGCCGCCAAAGCGGAAGCCAAAGACGCCGAATAGCCGATCGAGCTCCTCGCCGGCAAACTCGCCAGGCACGAGCGTCTCCATATCGCGGATTGGCACCGCCCATCCGGGCACGCTTGAGGCTCTTGCAGCAAGCCGGTGGAACGATCATCAATCCCCGCGCATAGAGCGCTGAAACGCCCCAGCGGGATTGCCATGAAATATCTCCACACCATGATCCGCGTTTCGGACCCGGAGGAGACGGTCCGCTTCCTTAGCCTTCTCGGCCTCAGCGAACTACGCCGGATGGACAATGAAGCAGGGCGGTTCACGC
>JADDQD010000249.1:0-22962 GCA_016781555.1 Pseudomonadota bacterium
CACCAACGACGGCACGCAAACGGAGCGTATCGACACGCGCTTTCCGGCCGGGGACATGCGCGCGCCGCGTGACCTCGCGCGGCAGATGCTGGCGCGTGCCAAGCCGGAGTTGCAGGCGCTGTTCCGAGGATGGTCCCCATCCTCCTCATCCTGAGGCCCGAACCGGGAGCCAGCGCCACCGCGCAGCGGGCACTCCGGATGGGCTTGCGGCCAGTGGTAGCGCCCTTGTTCAAAGTCCTGCCCCTAAGTTGGGAGAATCCAGGCTTCGCGTCCGTCGACGCGCTGCTGATCACAAGCACCAACGCCATCCGGCACGCGGGACAGGAGCTCGCTGACCTCAAGCATCTGCCCTGCTTCGCGGTGGGCGAGGCAAGCGCAGCAGCGGCTTCACAAGCCGGTTTCGGCAGAGTGACCGCAGGAGCAGAAGATGGCGCGGCTGCGCTGGGCCTGGCGGCGAGGAGTGGCGCGCGGCGGATCCTTCACCTCTGCGGCCGCGACCATGTTCCACTTGAGCATCCGGGAGTAAGCGTCGTGCGGCGGATCGTATATGCGGCCGAAGCGGTGGAACAGCTTCCGTGCGAAGCGGCGGAAGCTACCCGAACAGGAGCGGTCGCGCTTGTTCATTCGGCGCGCGCAGCAAGTCACTTCGCGTTTTTGCTGGCGGCCACCGGGCTCCCTCGCAACCGAGTGAGCGTGGCGGCAATCAGCCCCGCCGCTGCGGCTGTTGCCGGCACTGGCTGGAAACAGGTAGCGAGCGCTGCCGAGCCGCGCGACGATGCGTTGCTGGAGCTTGCCGTCAAGCTGTGCCAGACTGCGCAGGGCGACACGGGGAACGGCAATGAGTGATTACGGTTCAGGCACAGCGATGAGACGCCGCTCGTTGCTCTCTGCCCTTGCGCTGCCGCTGATCGCCTTCTTTGCCGGCCTGTTCGCCATGGCTTGGATTTTGACCCGCTGGGAGCCCGCCGCCGCCTTTATCGGCATCCGCCCGGCACCTGCGCCTCAGCAGGCCAGCAATGCCGCGCCGATCGCGGCCGCGCCCCCTCCGGGGGCTCAGGCTGCGGCGCCGGCAGCGGAGCCGACAGCGGAGCCGCAACGCCTAGTGATCGACCCCGAGACGACCCGACGCGTCGCAATGGTTGAGCAACGGATCCAGGAAATCGAAGGCCAGTCCCGAGCGGCGGCCGGCAATGCTGACCGGGCGGAGGGCCTGCTCGTGGCGTTCGCCGCCCGCCGCGCACTCGATCAGGGAGTCCCGCTTGGCTATATTGAAGGTCTCCTTCGGCAACGCTTCGGCGACAGCCAGCGGCAGGCGGTGGCAACCATCATCACCGCCTCGCGTCAGCCGGTGACGCTGGAGGAACTTCAGGAGGACCTGCAGGAAGTCGGGCCGGAGCTTACGGGTGTAGGGCCTGAACAGAGTTGGTGGACCGCGCTCAAGGCGGAGCTCGGCGGGATGGTGGCCATCCGGAAGCAGGGAACGCCTTCGACGATGCCCGTCGAGCGGCTGCGCCGAGCAAGACAGAGGCTTGAATCGGGGCAGGTTGCCGTTGCCCTCGCAGAAGTTCTCCGAATGCCCGGTCGCGACAATGCCAAGAACTGGATTGCAAAAGCACGCCGCTACGTCGCAGCGCGCCGAGCCCTAGACAGGATCGAGACGGCCGCTCTGCTCGAGCCGCGCATGTCGCCAGCACCAGTTCCGCCCCGCGACGCAGCCCCGCTCCGAAATCCGCAGCGTACCGGAGCGTAAATCGTATCGCGAGCGGGGGTCGAAAGCTGCTGCATGCGCGGTTGAGCGACACCAATCATCTGGTCGCGCTTTTCGACGCGATTGGCCGAAACAGCACACTACAAATGATTAACCTTTTCGATTTACGTTTGTATGAGATTAGGGGGGAATGGTGCTGATTGGCGGTGAATACCGCTCCAGCAGTTCGGGGAGGGTGAGTGCAATGGTTTCCAATCACCGGTTTTACGCGCGCAGGGCTGCCGAGGAGCTGAGCCGCGCCGCGCGCGCCATGACAAGCGATGCCAGGGAGTGGCATCAGCAGCTGGCCGAGAGCTTCGCCCAGCGCGCGCAGGATCGAACGCAACAACATTGAGAATTCGGCTGTAGCGGGATCGACCGCGCAGCAACCGGCGCTCGCACCGGACGCAGTTCCAATCGCCATCGCATGCGAACAGGGACGCCCGCGCGCAGAAGCTTGGGGTTGGACCGATTCCCGTTCATGCTGAACCGGGAACGCCTCTACTTTATCTTTGATCGCCGCGCTTTCCGAGCAGCCAGGTGATACCACCTGCCAGAAAGCACTTTAGCTGCGCGCCGGGGGGCCCTCGTCGAAAAAGTCGACATTGCCGTCGTCGAGGTCATAGCGAGCCCCCACGATCCGGAGCTTGCCACCGCGGATGCGGTCTAGAACCATAGGTTCAGAGAAGTCACGGAGACGGGCAACCGTGCGCCTTACGTTGGCCCGAACGGAAGCATCGAGAAGGTCAGGAGGGTTCTGCCGGCGTGCGTCGAGCACGGCGGGAACGATCGGCTCCACCATCTGGCCGATGCTCCCCGGGAATTTTGCGCCCTTCTCGACGACCGCCACCGCCGCGCCGACGGCGCCGCAGCGCTCGTGGCCCATCACCACCACGAGCGGAACGTTGAGTTCGGCCACGGCATATTCAAGGCTGCCCATCGCAGTGGTGTCGATTGTGTTGCCGGCGTTCCGGATGATGAAGAGTTCACCTAGGCCCCGCCCGAACAGCAATTCAGGAGGCACCCGGCTATCGGAGCAGGAGACCAACACGGCCATTGGATATTGTGCGCGCGCGATCTCGAAGCGCCGGCGTGTGTTCGTCACAGGCCGCGGGCCTCGCCCGGAAAGAAAGTCGCGATTGCCTTGCTTGAGCGCCGCCAAAGCCGCGTCGGGGGTGAGTGAAGGCGGGGCGGGACGCGCCCCTTCAGGTGGCGCCGCCAAGGCTCGACCCGACACCCACCCGCTCATCGACGCCGCGACCCCAACCGCAGCGCTGCTCATGATCTGGCGCCGGGTGAGACCGTGGTGGGTGCAGCGGTGATCCATGGTTTCTCTTCTCCCGTAGCAGCGTCGCCAGGCAACGCCGTGTTCCGTCTAGGGAGTGAACCCCCTTGGCCGCCTCTAGTTTCCACCATCCGCACAATTGGCGCTTGCACGCGAATGGTGCAGCTGGCTTCGGAGGAAATGAATGCCCCCGGTAAGACAATCCATCACGCGGGCTGCTTCAGAGAATGCATGTCGATCACGAAGCGGTATTTGACGTCGCTCTTCAGCATGCGCTCGTAGGCGTCATCGATCTCCTGGATGCGGATCATTTCGATGTCTGCGGTGAGCCCATGCTGATGGCAAAAGTCGAGCATCTCCTGCGTCTCTGCAATCCCGCCGATCAAAGAACCCGCTAAGGCGCGTCGGCGCATCACGAGATTAGCGACGGAAGGGGCCGGGTGCGGCTCCCCCGGCACACCAACCAGCACCATCGTGCCGTCCCGCTTCAGGAGAACCATGAAGGCGTCGAGATCATGCGGCGCAGCCACGGTGTTCAGGATGAAGTCGAAGCTGCCCTGGTGCAATGCCATCTGCTCCTTGTCTTTGGAGACCACCACGTCATGCGCTCCCAAGCGGAGCGCATCTTCGCGCTTATCGGGTGATGTGGTGAATACGATCACATGCGCGCCCATCGCGGCAGCGATCTTGACGCCCATGTGCCCCAGGCCGCCGAGGCCGACCACGCCGACCTTCTGCCCTTCACCAACCTTCCAGTGCCTCAACGGCGAATAAGTGGTGATGCCTGCGCACAGCAGCGGCGCAACGGCGGCCAGATCCTCTTCGCCGTGGCTGACCTTCAGCACAAATCCTTCATCGACGACGATGTGATCCGAGTAGCCGCCGAAGGTGTGGCCGCCGAGCACCGTATCCGCTCCATTGTAGGTGCCGACCATGGCAGTGGTTTCGCAATATTGCTCCTCGCTTTCGGCGCAGGATGGGCAGTGACCGCAGCTACCGACCATGCAACCCACGGCCGCAACATCGCCCACCGCAAATTTGGTGACACCCTCGCCGACGGCGGTGACCCGGCCGACGATCTCGTGACCGGGAACGCAAGGGTAGCAAGTTCCGCCCCATTCGCCTCGCGCCGTGTGGAGGTCCGAGTGGCAGACGCCGCAGAACAGGATGTCAATCGCCACGTCCTTCGGGCCTGGGTCACGGCGCTCAAAGCTGAAGGGCGCGAAAGGCGTTTCCGCGGAATAAGCTGCGAAGGCGTTGGCTTTGCTGGGCATGGTTTTCCTTGCTGGGGTGAAGGGGGCGAGCGGCTCCATGTGCGGCTGAGCGCCGAAGCGCCAGTTCTTGGGCCGCAAGCCATGACTGTTTGCCTCCCGAACGGTTCCCCTCGTTTGCCAATTCCCCGCATTTGTGGTCTGGCGCTCGCTAGCTCGAAGTTCATGTTCTGCCGTCGCAAGCGCTGACCAGTTGCTGATGTGCAAAAGCGGTCGATCGCTTCGGCTGAAAACGAAGCCAACACTTTCTGGCGGCTGGGCCAGTAGGAGAAACCATGAACCTCAAGGCCGTGGCGATCAATTGCTCGCTCAAGGCCGGCGGAGAAGCATCCTCCACCGACCTCATGATTTCCGTCATAGCGAACGAATTTGCGAAACACGGTGTTGAGCTCTCCGAAACGCTCCGGATCGCAAGCTACAACGTTCGCCCGGGCGTCAGCTCAGACGAAGGAGCGGGGGACGACTGGCCCGAACTTCGCCGACGCATTCTGGAAGCCGACATTCTGATCTTCGGCACGCCGATCTGGCTCGGTAACATGTCGAGCGTCGCGCAACGCGTGCTTGAGCGAATGGACGCTTTCCTTGGCGAAGGGGACGACCACGGTCGCTATCCGAGCTTCTCCAAAGTGGCGGTCGCGGCCATTGTCGGGAATGAGGACGGCGCCCACGCCGTCACGGCCGGGCTGTTCCAGGGGCTCAACGACGAGGGCTGGACCATCCCGGCGGTGTCTGCCTGCTATTGGGTAGGCGAAGCCATGGGAAAGACGGACCTCAAGGACCTCGACCGAGTACCGGAGAAGGTCACGCAAACCGCTCGAATGATGGCCTCCAACGCGGCGCATCTGGCGCGCCTCCTGAAGGCTCATCCGTATCCGGGTGAGCAGGGCGAGCACGGCAAGAACAAGTAAGCTTCGGCCAAGAGCATGTGCCGGATGCCACATGAGGAGCCAGTCCGTTCAACCCACCAGACGCGCTCCGCCGCAAAGGTGGAGTGGAGCAGAAGGCTGAATCACGGGCGTCGATTACCGGCGGCGCGTCCGCCTGCTGGATCGCCCCGGCGCTGACGCGCCTCGCGATGACGCCCAGGATTGCGCCCTCTAGCGGTGATCGGATGCCCTCTGCTTCGGCAGCTAAAGCTCCGCTCGCGCGCTGAAGCGGTCCAGGCCGGCCTGTGACTTACTATTGCCTGATCGGCTGAGGTGAAAGCGCTTCGCGCTGCCGCCGAAGGCGTGAATCACGCCCTTTCCTATGATGGAGACCTTGATGGGATCAGGCTAATTCAGCCTGATCCCATCAAGGTCTAGTGGGCGGAGGCCTGCGCCGCGCCGATACCAGTCTCCGAACGAACCCGCTGTTCAAGATAACCCCCACGATCCACGGCTGCGCGCCCGCTGCGGTCGAGTGTCGAGACCAACCAGATGGTGAAAAATGCAAGCGGCATCGAGAAAATCGTTGGCGAGGAGAAGGGGAAAATCGGTTCGGCATTGCCGAACACGCTCACCCAGATGGCAGGCGACAGGATGGTCAAGATCAGCGCGAGCACCACGCCGACGGTGCCGCCGATGACGATCCCCCGTGTCGTACAGCCAGGCCAAAGCACCGAGAGCAGCAGCACCGGGAAGTTGCCCGAGGCTGCCAGCGCAAAGGCTAGCGAAACCATGAAGGCGACATTCTGCTGTTCGAAGATGATGCCGAGGAAGATCGCAATGATCGCCAGCACGAACACCGTCCGCCGCGAAACGCGCAGTTCCTCTTCCGAAGTCGCCTGCCCCTTGCGCACCACCGACGCGTAGAGGTCGTGGGACACCGCCGAGGCTCCGGCAAGTGTCAGGCCAGCCACCACAGCGAGGATGGTCGCGAACGCCACCGCACAAACAAAGCCGAGGAAGAGGTTCCCGCCGATCGCATCGGCCAGGTGGATCGCGGCCATGTTGCCGCCGCCGCGAAGGCCTCCGGCCACGGGGTCGAGGAAGGCGGGGTTGGTGCCGACCAGAACGATCGCGCCGAATCCGATGATGAACGTGAGCAGGTAGAAATAGCCGATCCAGCCGGTCGCCCACAGCACCGATTTCCGCGCTGCCTTGGCGTCCGGCACGGTGAAGAAGCGCATCAGGATGTGCGGCAGGCCGGCCGTGCCGAACATCAGCGCCATTCCGAACGAGATGGCCGAGATCGGGTCCTTGATGAAGTTGCCGGGGCCCATGATCGAGCGGCCACGCTCCGCCGCTTCGGCGGGAGCGGCGCCGGCAGCCGCTGCCAAATCGGTCTTCACCTGGACGGCTCGCGCGAACAAGGCGTCGGGCGAGAAGCCGAAATTCCACAATACAGCCAAGGCCATGAATGTGGCGCAGCCGAGCAGCAGCACTGCCTTGATGATCTGCACCCAGGTGGTCGCTATCATGCCGCCGAAAAGCACATAGCAGGTCATCAACACGCCAACGATCACCACCGCGTAGCCGTAGGGCAGCCCGAACAGGAGCTTTATCAGCTGCCCCGCCCCGACCATCTGTGCGATGAGGTAGAAGATCACCACCGCCAAGGTGCTGAACGCGGCAAAGATCCTCACGGGCGTCTGGGCGAAGCGAAAGGACGCAACATCCGCAAAGGTGAAGCGGCCGAGGTTGCGCAGCCGTTCGGCGAGCAGGAACAGGATGATGGGCCAGCCGACCAGAAAACCGGTCGAGTAGATCAGCCCATCATAGCCGTCTGAAAAAATTTGCGCGGAGATGCCGAGAAACGAAGCGGCCGACATATAGTCGCCGGCAATGGCAAGTCCGTTCTGAAAACCCGTGATGCCGCCGCCCGCCGTGTAGAAGTCGGAAACATTCTTGGTACGGCCTGCGGCCCAACGTGTGATGCCGAGCGTCGCGACCACGAAGGCTCCGAACATCAGAATCGCAGGCCAGTTGGTCGCCTGCTGCTCCGCCTGCCCGGTGAGCGCGTCGGCTAGCGCCATCGTGGGCAAGATGAGGACGAAGAGGAACAGGCCGACACGCGGCGTCATGAAGCGAGTCACTTTTCGAGATCCTCCCGGATCGATCGCACCATGGGATCGAAGTCGCTATTGGCTCTCCGGACGTAGACGCCCGTCAGTGCAATTCCGACCAGGATCACGCCAAGGCCGATCGGGATGCCGAGTGAAGTTGTGCCACCGCCGATCGGTTGCGCGAGCAGCGCCTTGTTGAACGCGATCAGCAAGATGTAGCCGAAAAATACTGCCAGCATCACTCCGGTCAGCATCCAGGTGAAGCGCGAGCGGCGGGCAACGAGCGCCTGATAGCGGGGATCCGCCGCGACGCGGGCGAGACGTTCGGACTGTTCACCCGCATCGAAGCCCGACTGATTAATGCCCATACGCGCCCCTTCTTATCAGCACCGATTAAGGCTGCCGCCTACCGTTCAAGCACATGCTGCTGCTCACCGCCATAGTGCGGCGCGCTGCGGATCGCCATCAGGCGTTCGCCTGCTCCCGGACCCGTTCAGCGACAAGCGAATCCACCACTCCGGGGTCCGCCAGGGTCGAGATGTCTCCGAGACTGCCCGTTTCGTTCTCCGCGATTTTGCGCAGGATGCGGCGCATGATTTTCCCCGACCGAGTCTTCGGCAGGCCTGGCGCGAAATGGATCACGTCGGGCGTGGCGATCGGGCCGATCTCGCGCCGGACCCACTGAACCAGCTCCCGGCGCAGCCCGTCACTGGACGCCTCGTTGGCGTTCAAGATGACGTAAGCGTAAATGCCCTGTCCTTTGACGTCATGCGGCATGCCGACGACCGCCGCCTCGGCGACTTTCGGGTGAGCGACCAGGGCGCTTTCCACCTCTGCAGTGCCCATGCGGTGACCGGAAACGTTGATGACGTCGTCGACCCTCCCGGTGATCCAATAGTAACCGTCCTCGTCGCGGCGGCAGCCATCGCCGGTGAAGTACTTGCCCGGGTAGGTGCTGAAGTAAGTCTGGAAGAAGCGGTGGTGATCGCCATAAACGGTGCGCATCTGGCCGGGCCAGCTATCCGTGATGCACAGATTGCCCTCCGTTGCGCCTTCGAGCGGCTGGCCCTCGGCATCGACCAGCTGCGGCTTCACTCCGAAGAACGGCTTGGTCGCCGAACCGGGTTTCAGCGGAGTGGCACCCGGAAAAGGTGCGATCATGGCCCCGCCGGTCTCCGTCTGCCACCAAGTGTCGACGACCGGACAGCGGTTGTCGCCCACCACCCGATAATACCATTCCCAGGCTTCGGGATTGATCGGCTCCCCGACGGAACCCAGGATTCGAAGCGACTTACGGCTGGCACGGGTGACATAATCATCCCCCTCACGCATCAGCGCCCGGATTGCCGTGGGCGCCGTGTAAAAGATCGCCACATTGTGCTTGTCGCACACGTCCCAGAAGCGGCCGAAATCGGGGTAGTTGGGAACGCCCTCGAACATCAGGGTCGTGGCGCCGTTCGCCAGCGGGCCATAAACGACATAACTGTGCCCGGTGACCCAGCCGACATCGGCCGTGCACCAGAAGACTTCGCCGCGCCGATAGTCGAACAGATATTCGTGCGTCATGGAGGCCCAGACCAGATAGCCGCCCGACGTGTGGAGCACGCCCTTCGGCTTCCCGGTTGAACCGGACGTATAGAGGATGAAGAGCGGATCCTCGGCGTTCATCGCCTCGGGCGGGCAGTCGGGGGAGGCCGCGGCGACAGCTTCCTCGTAGGAGATGTCGCGGCCTTCGTGCAGACCGGGTCCGCCGCCGGTGCGTCGCACGACCAGCACCTTTTCGACGCTCGGACAGCTTTGCAGCGCCTCGTCGACATTGGCTTTCAAGGCCACACGCTTACCGCCGCGAAGTCCCTCGTCGGCAGTGATCACAAGCCGGCTGTCGCAATCCTGGATCCGGCCGGCGAGGCTGTCCGGGGAGAAGCCGCCGAAGACGATGGTGTGAATGGCGCCGATCCGGGCGCATGCAAGCATCGCTACTGCCGCGTCCGGGATCATCGGCAAGTAGAGCGTGACTCGGTCGCCCTTGCCGATACCGAGGCCTTTCAGGACATTGCCGAGGCGGCAAACCTGATTGTGGAGCTCACGATAGGTAACGTTGCGACTTTCGGACGGGTCGTCGCCCTCCCAGATGATCGCGATGTCGTCGCCCCATTCCCCGAGGTGCCGGTCGAGGCAGTTGGCGGAAACGTTGAGTTCGCCGTCGCCGAACCAGCGGATCCTGAAATCCTGCTCGTGAAAGCTGGTATCCTTCACCTCGGTGAAGGGCTTCATCCACTCGAGACGCTGCGCCTCGCGAGACCAGAAGCCATCGGGATCCTCGGCGGCTTCCCGGTACATGCGCTCATAGGCTTCCGCGCTGACGATCGCACTCTGCGCGACGTCCGGCGAAACCGGATACACCTTATCCATCCGCGCTCCTCGTTGGGCTCTGCTGGCCCGGCATCGTGTTGCTCAACGAAACGGCCGAGCCGGTGTCAAGTGCCGCAAAAAAAAGTTCAAATTTTGCGGGGCTTGGCTGCCCCGGCCAGCAGCAGGCGCAATTTTCGCGTGCAGCGATTAGCAACGTACGCAGGCGCGCAGATGGCGGCAGCATCCGCTGGTGGGATCGACACGTAGCTTCCAACAAGTAATTTCGGAGGAGCGCGTTTGGTGGCCCACACGAATCGAGAAGCAGTGCCGGTTACGCAGAGCGGTTGCGCCGTTATTCTGTCGCCGCTGCTTAACCTCGCACCGGCGCCCGCGTCAGGGCCGAGGCTGAACCAGAGCCGGCCAATTTTACCCCTGGGCGGGAGCGGCCCGTCCGGGACGGCAATGCTGTCGCTGTCGCTCGACCGGAAGCGGATCGATGTAAGCGTTGGTCTGGCATCCGCCACGCCTGTGAGCATTCGGCTCCGGAGGCTTGCCAGTCGTCACCTCCGCGATGGCGTCAGATCGCGCGGGCATGATCTTCTGATCCTCGAAGTCGCGGCGATAGAGGCGGGCCTCGAGCAAGCCTGCACGAGCAGGAGCTTCTCCCTTGAAAACCGCGCCGGCTGCGTCCCGTTCGGACGGATGTCGGAGCTGAAAAAGCTTGGCATTCACTTGTCCGAGCTCAGGGCATCTTCAATTGGCGGCGTGCGCGTAGAACCTGCCCGGCTTCCTGAGCGCTCCGCTCGCGGCACTGAGTACGTCGCGAAACGAATGCTCATGGAGATCAGGGCTGCGGAACGAAGCGCAAGTGCGATCGCGGCGTCGAGGCATGTAGAGCTGGCAAACCTTTATGCGCGGCAGCTGCAGGACGGCCTATTTCGGGCCGGCTGATTGGCCACGCGCTTGAACGAAAGCCCGGCTGAGCATCGCCTCGCGCCAGGCGGCTCGGCCTTAAAGCTCAAAGAGACCATTTCCCTTGCGATCACCTTCCGGTAACGGCCACGCCGACGACCATGCAAAGCGGGCGAATGGGAATGAACAAGGTCTCCGGAACACAAGCCGACACGATCTGGGATCTTGCGGAAGGTTTTGCCCTTTTGGCGCGGAACGCGGCTACTCTGCCCCTTTTTCGCGGAGATGCCGCAGCGCTTCATGCCATCAGCACTCGCCTCAAGGCCAAGGCTGAAGCGGCGTACCGAACGTCTGCCGCCGAAAAGCTGGAGAGCGCGATCGACAAGCTGTCCAACCAGAAATAGCCTGGAGCGGCTCTCGGCAGACGCTGATGCGGATGTTTTGGATGTGAAGATCAGCCCCGAAGCGGGGTCATGGGCGTGGCAGAATAGCCATACCCATAGCGCTAGCGGCTGGACAAGAGGCTCGCAGCCCATCAATCCAGCGGAGCCAGCCACCGGATCGGACCAAACATGAAGCTCAGCATCAAGACCTGCCTCCTCGCCTCTGCGCTGTTGATGACGGCAGGGACGGGATCGGCGCAAAGCACGGCGCCTGCCGCGCAGGCCCCGGCATCGAAGACCCGCTACATCCATGCGGGCGCACTGCTTGATCAGCCGGGGCGCCGCGCTCGTGGCCCCAGCACGATTATCGTTCGCGGCGACAAGATCGTTGAAGTGCGGGATGGCCACGTCAGCCCCGAGCCTGGAGCGGAGGCGGTCGATCTCCGGGGCAAGACGGTGCTTCCCGGCCTCATCGACATGCACGTCCACTTCTATTCGTCGGGCTATCCGTTGAAGACGCGGCTCGAGGGGCCGACGCTCGATCTCGAGGACCGGTTCGCCCAAGCTGCCGTGAACGCGCGCCGGACGCTGGAGGCCGGGTTCACCACGGTTCGCGATCTGGGCGGCGAGCCGCGCGGCGTGCGCGCGCTTCGCGACGCCGTTGCGCGCGGCGATTTGGCGGGGCCGACGATCGTCAATGCGGGCGAGATGATCTCCGTCACTGCCGGCCACGGTGACGCCAACGGCCTCAGGCGCGATTATGCCCAAGCCGAACGGGCGGACTCGACCGCAATTTGCAACGGGCCCGATGATTGCCGCCGCGCAACGCGCGACCAGATCTTCATGGGCGCGGAAGTCATCAAATTCGCGGCGTCCGGCGGCGTCGGGAGCAACATAGCCGGTGGCCTGGAAGCGCAGATGACGCTGGAGGAGATGAAGGCGATCGTCGACACTGCGCACGCCTTTGGCCGCAAGGCGACGGCGCACGCACACGGCAAGTCGGGCATCGACACGGCGCTTCGCGCGGGTGTCGATTCTATCGAGCATGGAAGCTTCATCGACGACGAGACCGTCCGCTTGTTCAAGGAGAAGGGGGCCTATCTTGTGCCGACGATCCACGCCTTCGAAAGCGTGATTCGGCAGGGGCGGGCCGGGGAGCGGCCGGCGGCAAGCGCTGCCAAGGCGGAGGAAGTGGCCAAGGTCGTGAAGCAGAGCCACAGGCGAGCAATCGCCGGCGGCGTCAAGGTCGCGTTTGGAACTGATTCGGGAGTGGGACCGCACGCAACCAACGCGCTCGAGTTCAACTGGATGACCGATGTAGGCATGGCGCCGGCCGACACGATCCGGTCAGCGACCGCCGACGCTGCGACGTTGCTGGGGCGTGCCGACCGGATCGGCCGCATCGCACCGGGCCTCGACGCCGACATCATCGCGGTGGATGGCGACCCCGTCGCGGACGTAAAGCGCCTTCAGAACGTCGACTTCGTCATGCGCCGCGGCGTCATCCACAAACTGGGGGGCGAGCGGCGGGTCTTCCCGCCCGAATAAGAGACGAGCAGAGCACGGGCTTCGGCCGGATGGAAGGCAAGGCCGCCAACAATCATAGACGCGGTCGGCGATGTTCTCGCGGACCTGGCCGCTTAGCGCCGGGGCTATCCATCCAGTGGTTTTTCCATCTCGAAGCGCTCGAGACGCTCGGCTCCCATTACGACCTCCTCCCGCTTCCTCACTCGAAATCCCAAAGCCGAGAAGGCCGCCTCCGCCGACAGGCTGGCGTGAACCCAAAGCAACCGCTCTCCCGCCGAGCGGGCTTTATCGACAATTGGTTCGAGGAGCTGCCTGAACAAGCCTTTACCCTGTGCTTCGGGGCGGATGTAGGCAAAGTCGATGTAGCCGTTCGCAGCGAGGCTCATGAAGCCGAGGATGTCGCCGCTGGCCTCAGCCAATATGATGTCTTGCGTGCTCAGACGGTCCGTCCAGTCGCGGCCGCTTCGCCGGACTGGCATCCAGGCAGCTCGCTGGCGTTCGTCATAGGGACTCTCGCCGTTTCTCACTGCATCGAACATGACGTCGGCTAGCGCCTCGTAATCGCTCTCCTCGGCCCACCTCAATACCCGTTCCATCCCCGCCGCCTCCCCGCGTTAAGGTCCAGCCGATCTGAGCTTGCGGCGAGGTCGCTTTGTGGAAGCAAGCGGCCGGAGAATGTTTGCGTCAGCGCCGGGCCGCGCCAATGCGACTGATCGCCACCCGGAGATTATCGCCTGCTTCGCTCAAGGCCAACGCGGCCTGTTGTGGCTCGGCGCCCAAGGCAATCAGCGCGGCGCGCTTGATGTTGCCGCCGCTTTGCGCGAGCGCTGCTTCGCCAGCCGCACGGCTGACGCCGCTGATCTCGGACACCATGAGGGCGGCGCGGGCCTGCAGCTTGCGATTGGAGACGCGCATGTCGACCATCAGGCCCTTGTAGACCCGGCCCAGCCGCAGCATCAAAGTCGTCGAGAAAAGGTTGAGCGCGATCTTCTGCGCGGTGCCCGCCTTCATGCGTGTCGAGCCGGCGACGGCCTCAGCCCCCGTATCGAGGAAGATCGGGTGCTCGGCTGCCTTGAGCAAAGGGGTTCTGGCATTGTTGGCGATGCCGATCGTCAGCGCACCGGCGGCCGCTGCCGCGCGGAGCGCTGCCACGGTATAGGGTGTGTGCCCGCTCGCCGCGACGCCAATGACGACGTCAGCGCCCCTGAGACCGGCACCTTCCATAGCCAACGCACCAGCTGCGGCGTCGTCTTCGGCACCTTCGACGCTGGTGAGGAGCGCGGCCATTCCGCCGGCAATGGCATAAACGACGCGCTCGCTGCCCCAATCATAGGTCGGCCCGAGCTCGACGCCATCCTGAACCGCAAGCCGCCCGGAAGTACCGGCACCGACATAGACGAGGCGTCCCATGTCACCGAGCCGGGCCGCCGCAGCCTCCGCAGCGGCCGCGATCGCGGAGACCTGGGGCTGAACGGCGGCCGCGGCGGCAAGTTGGCTCTCGACCATTGCCTGCACCGCGTCCGGCGTCGACCAGAGGTCGAGATCGGCGTATCTCGAACTGATCAGCTCGGTCGACAAGGCCGCTCCTTGGACAGAAGAGTGAGGGAGGATCACGGACACACCGAAGCGGCCCAAACTCATGTCCCTTTTGCTGTGGTACATCGAAAGTCCAGAAACTCAAGTTATCGAAGGCGCAGGCACAGTGCGGGGCTGATCTCCGCTACGTGGAAGCGGAAGCTGCTGCTCCGGTGCCGCCAATTGCAAGCAGCACGGGCAGCGGCTAGTGCGACCGAGTGTCCGACCAGGCGACGGAATTCTATCTCGGGATCGATGCTGGCGGCACCCATACGCGCGCACGGCTGGTTTCGGGCGGAGGCGCAATCATTGGGATTGGCGAAGGCGGGCCGGCCAATACGCGGATCGGTGTTCCTGAGGCACTCCGCGCGGTGGAGGATGCTTACCTCCAAGCCTTTGCGGAGGCGCGCCTCCAGCAAGCGGAGATGGCGTCCGTTCGGGCAGGCCTCGGCATTGCCGGCCTCAATCGGCGCGGCGTTCTTTCTGCTCTCCAGGAACATGATTTCCCGTTTCGATCCATCGCGTTTGCAAGCGATGCGGCGATCGCCAATTTGGGAGCCCATGGGGGCGGAGACGGCGCGATCGTGATCGTCGGCACGGGAAGCGTCGGCTTTGGACGGGTGGGCGGCGAGGTGTTCACCGTCGGCGGCTACGGCTTTCCCGTTTCAGACGAGGGGAGCGGCGCCGATCTCGGCATGCGCGCCATCCGGCAATCACTTTGGGCGCGCGACGGGCGCATTCCGCACAGCCCCATGACCGAAGAGTTGCTCTGCCATTTTCATGGCTCGGCGGGCGAGATCGTCGACTGGACCGGGCAAGCGACACCAACCGATTATGCTGCGTTCGCGCCGCTGGTGATGGACCATGCCGTGCAAGGCGATCCCGTCGCAGAAAAGATCGTGCAGGAGGCGGCGCTACGCATCGATCGCCTGATCCGGGTGCTGCTCGACCGCGGGGCGCCGACTTGCTGCCTGATGGGGGGCGTTTCGGTGCGGATGCGCGACTGGCTCGCGGCCAGCATCCGCGAGCGACTCACGGAGCCGCTCGGCGACGCCCTCGATGGCGCCATTCTGCTCGCCCGCACCCGCGCGGTGGAGAAAGAGCTGCCCTAAGACAGGGGTTTGGCGGCCGCCCTGTCGCTTTCGCCGTCGATCCAGGTTTCGAGCACCTGGCCAGAGGCGTCGAGGAGGACAAGGTCGGCGCGGAGGCCAGGTTCGATCGACCCGCGCTGGTCGGCCATTCCCATGGCAGATGCCGGCACGCCGCTCGCCATACGCACTGCGGTGGCAAGGTCCACCCCAAGCAGGCGCTCGGCGTTTCGGACGGCCTGGGCCATGTCGAGATCGGAGCCTGCCAGCGTACCGTCTGGGGCAGCGCAACGGCCCTCCTCGGCGACGATGCGCTGCCCGCCGAGCCAGAATTCCTTGTGCGCCGATCCCACCGTGGGCATGGCATCGGTTACAAGGGCCAGCCGATCGGCGCCTTTGGCGGCGAGCGCGACCCGCAGCGCCGCAGGGTGGACATGATGGCCATCAACGATGATGCCGCACCAGCTGCTGACACTATCGAGCGCGGCGCCGACCGCGCCCGGAGCGCGGCTGCCGAGCTGCGTCATCGCATTGAAGAGGTGGGTGAAGCCGCTGAGGCCTTCGGCGATGCTGGCCTGCACGTCCTCGTAAGACGCCTCGGTGTGACCGGCTGCGACCACCACACCTGTTGTGGTGAGCGCGCGCACGGCACCCGGCGGAGCACGTTCGGGAGCGAGGGTGACCAGGGTCCGGCCGCGGCGGAGCGAGGAGAGGAGCGCGATCGCGGCCGGATCGAGCGTCCTGAACTTGGAAGCGTCGTGAATGCCTTTTTTGACCGGACTGAGGAACGGGCCTTCGATGTGGATCCCGAGCACCCCCGGCACAGCTTGCTCGACCGCATCATCCACCGCGGCAATCGCGCGCGCCACGATTTCGAGATCGTCGCTGATCAAGGTGACGAGCAGGCCCGTCGTTCCGAAGCGGCGGTGCGCGCGCGCGATCGCCGCGACGCCATCTACAGTTGGTTGGTCGTTGAACAGAATGCCGCCACCGCCATTTACCTGAAGGTCGATGAAGCCAGGGACGAGCGTGCCGGCGAGTTCACGCCGCGCCGCATCAGGGGGGCAGTCCGAAGCCGAAGTCACAGCCACGATTCTCCCGCCTTCCACAACAACGCAGCCGTCTTTTTGGAACCCATCCGGGGTCAGCACCGAAGGCGCGCAAAGCGCTGCGGCGCTCATCGGGTTTCAGTGACCTTCGAAAGGTGAGGCGGCCGATCGGGATCGAAGCCGCGGGCAGTGCTCAGATCCGCGGCAAGCCTATAGAAGCTCTGGATCGAGGCGATCGGGGCGAGCACGGGGTGAAGGCCCGGGACAACGGGAAGCGTGAGTGCGCCTGGTTCCTCGTCGCCCGCCAGAATGACGCGTGCTCCGCGCTCGACGAAGTCGCATGCAAGCGGCTCGAACGCGCCCCGCGCCTCATCGTTGGGCACCAGCATCAGCACCGGAAAACCGGCGCCGACGATTGCCATGGGTCCGTGCTTCACTTCCGCCGCGCTGTAAGCCTCCGCATGGATTCCGCAGGTCTCCTTAAGCTTCAGCGCTGCCTCCTGAGCTACGCCCAGGCTCATACCCCGCCCCAGCACATAAAGGCTGTGGGCCTGGGACAGAGCTGGAAGCGCGGGCGACCAGTCAAGCGTCCAGGCATTGCTGAGCACTTGAGGCGCGAGGCTGAGCGCATGCGAGAGCGCCTCGTCGTCGCTCCAGGCGGCGACGAGCTGCGCCAGAACCAACAGGGAGCCGATGAAGGATTTGGTCGCGGCGACGCTCCGTTCGCTGCCCGCGAGCATCGGGATCGTGACATCGGCGAGCTCGCCCAGCGGCGAATCCGGATCATTGACAATGGCGACCGTGAGCGCGCCAGCCTCGCGCGCCGCGCGCGTGGAAAGGGTGAGGTCCGGGCTTTGGCCCGATTGCGAAATGGCAAGAAAGACTGCGCCTTCGAGCTTGCGCCATGCGGTTTGATAAACCGAAGACGTGGAGGGCGCGTGGGACGCCACCGGCCTGCGGAGGCGGGTCTCGATCAGGTATTTGGCGAAGGTTGCGGCATGATCCGAGCTTCCCCGTGCGCAGGTGATCACCAGCGCGGGGTCGAGCGCGCGCAGCCGCTGCCCCAGCTTGCGGATCGGACCGGCAAGCTCAGCGAGCTGACGCTCCGCTACGGTCGCCGCCTCGGCCGCTTCGCCGAACATCAGCGTTTGGTGGGCGGCGGTCAAAGCGCGTGCGCGAGCGATGCGGCTCGGCTGTGGGTGGTGGAGGACGATGGCACCGCAAGCGGGTTATCAGCGTCGCATCCAAGCATCAACACCAGGCAGGCTGGTGCGATGGCTGGACTGCCTCGTCGCCATGCTCCTCGCAAAGGCGATCGACGCGCATCATCATGCGCGCAGCTTGCTTCTTGCGAATGGGGCCGGGTAGCTTGAGCGGCTGCACCGCGATGGAGGCTCTGAGCTCAGATGGACATATTAGCCACCCGTCCCGCGGTCGCCGAAGCGGCGGCTTCGCTCGGCGCGGCGCTCGCACCCGAATTCGGGCCTCGGCTGCTGACCACCCTCGCCACCCGGGCTCATTATGCCCGCAGCGAAGGACATCATGGCGAACACCTGCCCGACCTCGTGGCACGCCCAGCCTCGGTGGAAGAGGTGCAGCGGCTCGTGCGCGCGGCTGCGGAATTCTGCGTGCCGGTCGTGCCTTATGGGGCTGGCACCTCGCTCGAGGGCAACGCCGCGGCGGTCGCGGGAGGCCTCTGCCTGGACCTTTCCGGCATGACGCAGGTGCTCGAGATCCAGACGGAGGATATGCTGTGCGTCGTCGAGCCGGGCGTGACGCGCGAGCAGCTCAATGGAGAACTCCGCGCGACGGGGCTCTTCTTCCCCGTCGACCCGGGAGCCGACGCGACGATCGCCGGGATGATCGCAACGCGGGCAAGCGGCACCAACGCCGTGCGCTACGGAACAATGCGCGAGAACACGCTTGCCCTGAAGGTTGTGCTGGCCGACGGGAGTGTGGTCCGGACGGGTACGCGTGCGCGCAAGTCGGCGGCCGGATACGACCTGACGCACCTCTTCGTCGGCTCCGAAGGCACGCTCGGCGTCACCGTCGAAGCGACGCTTCGGCTGCATGGCGTTCCCGAAACCGTTCTTGCGGGCAGCTGGCCGTTCGAAACGCTCGAAGGTGCGGTGCAAACCGTGATTGCGACCGTGCAGGCCGCTGTTCCGGTGGCGCGGATGGAATTGCTCGATGCGGCCGCCATTGGTGCATGCAACAGCTATTCCAACCTGAGCCTTCCGGTGCAGCCCACGCTGTTTCTCGAGTTGCACGGGTCTGAGGCTCATGTTCACGAGCAGCTCGAGACGATCCAGGCGATCGGCGCCGACTTCGGCGGCGGCACGCTCGCGCGGGCGCTCGAGACGGAAGCGCGCTCGCGCCTATGGAAGGCGCGCCATCAAGCGCTCCCGGCCGCGCGGGCCATGCTCCCCAATGCCGTCACCTGGGTGACTGATGTGTGCGTGCCGATCTCAAGGCTCGCCGACGCGATCGGCCAAGTTCAAAGACAAGTCGAAGGGGCCGGCCTCGTCGCACCCATCCTCGGCCATGTCGGCGATGGCAATTTCCACGTCTTCTTCGTGCTGCCACCGGATGACGAGCACGCCTGGGCGCGCGCCCGGGAGATCAACGAGGCTATGGTCGAGCACGCGCTTGCTGTCGGCGGAACATGCACCGGCGAGCACGGGATCGGTATCGGTAAGCGCGGCGCGCTGGTTCGCGAGCACGGGAGGGAAGCGGTTGACCTGATGCGGCGCATCAAGGATGCGCTCGATCCCGCGGGGCTTTACAATCCCGGCAAGCTCTTCAGGAACAGCGGGAACGCTTAATTGGCCTCGACCGGCTTAGCCGAGGCCTCTCCCTCGCTTCCAAGGATGCATGTCAGGAACCCGACGGCAGTGCCGACGCAGAGCTGGTAGGGAAAAGCCAGCAACTTCCACGATGTCGGTAGGCCGAGCATGTCGACAACGTAGCTTTGCTGAACCGCGATGGTGAGGAAGCCCGTCGCCAGCGCGCATATGACGGATGCGGAATTGCCGCGGCGGGTGAACAAGGCGGCGAAGTAGACGCCCAGCAGCCCGGAATAAGCGAAGCTCATCACGCCAAGCGCAAAGGTGAGAAGGGGCGCATCGGTATATCTCTGCCAATAATAGCAAAGCACCGACATGCCCAGCAGCGCGAGGGCGAGGAGGATCATGCCGACGCGGCCCGCCTGGACGAAGTGCTTCTCAGACCGGCCGCCCCGCCGGTCTATCCAAGGCCGATAGAAGTCCTGGATCAGCACGGACGACATGGAGATCAGCCCCGAATTGACGGCAGCCGCGGCGAGAATGCCGACAGCGACGAAGCCGCGCACCCCCGGTGGTATGTGCGTCAGGATGAAGTGCATGAAGATGGTGATCTTCTCGCCCTTGAACTCACCTGCCGCGCCCGCTCCGGCGCTCTGGCCCATGAGGTCGGGCCGTTCGTAGAAAATGTAGAGAAGGGACCCGATCGCCAGGAACAGGAGCACCACGGGAATTGTCGCCAAGACGGATACATAGAGGGCGCGTGTGCCGTCGGCCGAGTTCCTGCCGGCGAGGAGGCGCTGGGTAGTATCCTGATCGAGGCCGAGACTGGCAATGAAGAGCAGCACCACTCCCGTGAAGGTTGCGAGCAGCGAGAAAGGCGCGGCGGGATCCAGCGAGAGGTCGATGAGGCGGAGCTTGTTTTCGCCCGTGGGAGTCGAGGCGAGCGCTCCGAGGATTTCCGACGTTGAGGCAGGGATGCCGGCCCACAGGATGAAGAGCACGGTGAGCGCGGCACCGACATAAAGCAGGACCTGGACGAGATCGCTCCAGATGATCGAGCGGAGGCCCCCGATGAACGTGAAAGCGATGCCCAAGGCGACGAGCACGAGAGAAGCCACAAACACGCTGGACGGCTGGATGTCCGCGAACATGATCATCGAGACTGCGATCGCGGCGAGGTAGAGCCTTGCTCCGCTCGCGAAGATCCGGCCGACCAGGTACATGCCCGCCGCGGCCCGCATCGCGCGGACGTCATAGCGGTGTGTCAGCAGTTCGTAGACGGTGGTGACGTTGAGGGCGTAGAAGCGCGGGATGAGGATCTTGGCGACGACGAAGGCGGCAACCAGCGGCCCGAGATAGCTCGTCAAATAGGTATAGTCGCCGCGAAAGCCGTAATCGGGCGCGCCAAGGAAGGTTGCCGCCGATTGGGTGGTCGAAAGCACCGATATCGCGAGCAGCCAGACCGGAACCCGATGGCCCGCGAGGAAATAGTCCTGCGCGTCCCGCTGCCTCCTGGTCGAGAGGATCCCCGCAGCCGCGAGAAGCACGACATAGCCCGCGACGATCGCCCAATCCAAAGTCGTGAACTGCGTCGACATGCATATCCCTGAGCGCTAGGCGGCTACCAATCTTCGTCAGACGGCCCCCGGCCGGTCAAGCTATTCGATCTGCGGCCCACCGCGAACCCGCCAACCGCCTCGCCGAATTGGCCCACGAGACGGGCTGCCCGACTTCTCCACAGAAAAGCACATGAAGAAGAGCAGCTTGGGCGCTATTCACGCAACTAACCTGGATTAGCATCGTTGGCGCGTGATCGGCGACTGTTTCTGGCCTCCGCCGATGAGAGACACCGCCCTCTCGCCTCCACGCGTCCACCAATTTGGGCCCAGCATGCACGCATTGGTCATTGAGCCACAGGCATTTACCGCCTGCGACATCGAAGACGCCCTTCGGGATATCGGCTACACGTCTTTCGACTTCGCTATGACCACAGAAGATGCAATCGCCGCCGCCGCCGAGCACCGGCCCGACCTCATCACCGCGGCGGTTCAGCTCACTCCAGGATGCGGAATCAGGACCGTCGAGTCGATCTGTTCCGAACAGCCGGTCCCGGTCGTCTTCATCACCCACGAAGAAAAAGTCGTTCGTCAACGCGATCCGGAAGTTCCGGTTGTGAAGAAGCAGCCGTTCCTGGTCAGAGCTCTTTCCGAGGCCGTAGCGGTGGCCAGAGCGCATCCGCCTCGAAAGCGAAAACCCGATTCTCCGTCGTGAAGGATCAGGTGCCTTCGACCTCGGCTGGCGGCAGCCACCCGGGGGACATGGCACCTGACCAGCCTAGCCAGTCGAGCCTTTTGGGAGCGGGGAAGCTACTCCGGCCGGACATCAGATCCGGACCAGCTCAAAGCCGATCACGCTTCGGTCACTACGCCGCGGTAGTCAGGATCCTCCAGAGCCCGTCCTGCTCCCAAAGCCACGCAGTCCAGTGGATCGGGTGCCACAACCACGGAAAGTCCAGTCGCAAGCGACAGGGCCTCATCGATGCGCTGGAGCAGAGCTCCGCCGCCCGTAAGTACGATTCCCTGGTCCATGATATCGGCTGCAAGCTCGGGAGCCGTATTTTCAAGCGCGGTGCGCACGACGCCAATGATCTGGCTCACCGACTCGTGAATCGCGTCAACGACCTCATTCTGGCTCATCTCGATTTCTCTCGGCACGCCGGCCGATAGATGGCGCCCTCGGACGCTCATGGTCGGGGCCTCACCTGCCGGGGGCAGCGCGCTTCCCAGCAAATGCTTGATCCGCTCGGCGCTCGATTCTCCAATGACCACATTATGCTTTCGACGTACGGAAGCAGCGATGGCTTCATCCATCTTGTCACCGCCGACGCGGACGGAGGTGCTGTAAGCCAAGCCCCGCAGCGACAATACGGCCACCTCGGTCGTGCCGCCGCCAATATCGACAACCATGGCGCCGACCGGTTCGATCACGGGCAGGCCTGCGCCGATGGCTGCGGCCATAGGTTCCTCGATCAACCAGACCTTGGAAGCACCGGCATTGGTTGCCGCATCGCGGATTGCCCGCCGCTCCACCGAGGTTGAGCTTGACGGCACGCAGATGACGATCTCCGGGTAACGGGGCAGACGCGAACGGCCGCCATGCGCCTTGTGGATAAAATGCTTGATCATCTGCTCTGCAACATCGATGTCCGCGATGACCCCGTCGCGCAGAGGCCGGATCGTGCGGATGTTTTCAGGTGTCTTGCCCATCATCAGCTTGGCGTCGCGGCCGACGGCCTTCACGCGCTGCACACCAATGTTGGTTTCGATGGCGACAACCGACGGCTCCCTCAGAACGATGCCCTTTTCGCGAACGTATACCACGGTATTCACGGTGCCGAGATCGACCGCCATGTCATGCGAAGGAAGCCTGAACAGGCGCGAGAGCATCATAGGGGGCATCCAAAGGCAAGCGGGCGAGGGGGAAGAATGCTGGCCCCATCTCTCACCGCGGTGCATTCAGGGGCGCTGGACCTGATTGTGAGGCGAAGCAAGTGAGGGCAAGCGCTAAGTGCGCCCGGCGACGGCCGAGGCAGGCAAGTCGGGGGTTTCAGTGAGCAGCCGGTCCGCGCACCAGCCCTTCTCGTCACATGAATAGAGCTGGCGTGCCTCGCCGATCGATCGGACTCACTCCGCTTAGCGGCCAGATGCATAGCGACTTGCGCAAGGTGGCTAGGCAGAAGTCGGTGGTGGATCAGGGTTTGCGCAAGGCTTGAACTCGCACAAACTCGTCTAGAGCGCGCCGCCGCCGCCGCTCATCCGCTTCTGCCTGACTCCATTCCGGGTCGAGTGTGTAACGGCGAAGAGCGGACGGAACCTGCGGCGCCTGACGATCCTGTTTCATGGTCTATTCCGCTGTTTCAGGAATTATGTTCACCCCATGCTTGAACGGCGAGGTGTACACGATCTTTCCGGTAGCATCCTCGGCATGAATGCAGAGGGTTC
>JADDQD010000249.1:23104-57321 GCA_016781555.1 Pseudomonadota bacterium
ATGCAGAGGGTTCAATATTTCTCCCGCCGGGCCATCGCGCAGGTTCATGAAATACAGGGCCATAGTCGTCGTGTCCCATCTTTCCGCTCCAAGGCGGATGGTTCCCTGTCGTCTGGGAGCCTGGCAATCCCCCCGCTGGTACCACTATGGACGCGCTAACAATCGGGCTGGGCAGTAACTCAGCATAAGTCAGGCTGCGAGTTGAACGGTCGACAATGCCTGCTCTACGCCAAGTACTTCGAGCTTCTTTGAATATGCTTCAGCCAGTTTTCGGTGGCACTGCTCCGCCGCCGCAGAAGGGGAGTTGTCAGCAGCGAACAGTTCTTCCGCCATTCTGTAGCGGTAGTATTCGACGTCGGCTGCCATGGTTGTGACCCCCATCTGTGACGTGCGTGAGACTGGACGCTACGCTCGCCCTTGGAATACATTCTCCGCCGGCAAGTGCCGTCGCCGCCAAAAGTCTGGTTAAGCGGGGGATCAGCTCAAAGGAATCGCGCGCTGTCGGCAGTTGCGGCAGACGATTCTGAAAATACGATAAGCTGAATGGCGGTGCCGCGATGTGCATGGTTAAACGCCAAAGCCGGACCAGAGCTAACCGTAGAGCATCCAAATCACGTAAAGCACGCCACCACGAACACCGTCCAGTGCGGCCGCTGAACCCTCATCGAAGCCCTACGCCTGCAGGCCATGATCAGCCTCTTGCCTTTAAACCGTCCGCCTGACCTGCTGCGCATGCCACACACCGCCGGACGGCGCCGGGACTCCTTGACGGTTAAGCCTAAGCGCAACCTCCCGATGCCCGAGCCCACCCCAGGTGAGCGCTAAGCGTCAAGTCATTGGAACTAACCGTGGATTGGCCTGTTGATCTCCTCTGCATGCCGTGAAAGGCAGCGGCACAGGGGGACGTCGCATGGCGCATCTGCTCTCTAATGCGTTTTTTATAGGTCTTCTCGTCGGTCTCGCGATGTTGCTTAGACGCCTGTTCCGGCGCTATGGTCCTGCGATCCGTGCCGCCCTAATCGGTACGTGGATCGCCGCCGACCGGTTAGCCGAGACTGCATTAGGCCGCATCGGAACGTGCCTGCGCGCCAGCTTCCCGACTGGAGAGCAGGAACCTCTCAGCGATGACCTGAGCCGCCTCGTGGACCAACTCTCCGAGCCTGATGTGTTCCCCGTCAGCACCTATGGCCCAGATTTGAGGTTGTGATTTAAGGAGGATTTGGGTCTCGTCGTAGTGACGAAGGAACGAAGATGAGACCCAAATCCTCAAGCGCCAAGAAGCCTGCGGAGCAGGTGGTGAAGGACATTCGCCGGGCGACCCGGCGGCACTTCTCGGCGGAAGACAAGATCAGGATCGTGCTGGAAGGTCTGCGCGGTGACGACAGCATCGCCGAGCTGTGCCGCAAGGAAGGCATCGCCCAGAGCCTGTATTACACCTGGTCGAAGGAGTTCATGGAAGCCGGCAAGCGCCGTCTGGCTGGTGACACCGCCCGGGCCGCCACCACCGACGAGGTGAAGGATCTGCGTCGGGAGGCCGGCGCCCTGAAGGAATGCGTTGCCGACCTGACACTCGAGAACCGCCTGCTGAAAAAAAGCATCATCGCGGATGGGGGAGACCAAGAATGAGGTATCCCGCATCCGAAAAGCTCGAGATCATCAGAATCGTCGAGCAGTCCCACCTGGCGGCACGGCGCACGCTGGAGCAGCTGGGCATCCCGCGCCGGACCTTCTGCCGCTGGTATGACCGCTATCTCAATGGCGGGCCGGACGCGCTGGCGGATCGGCCCTCGGCGCCGAGCCGGGTGTGGAACCGCATCCCGACGGACATCCATGACCATATCATCGAGCTGGCGCTGGAGCAGTCCGAGCTGAGCCCCCGGGAACTGGCGGTGCGGTTTACCGATGAGAAGCGCTACTTCGTGTCCGAAGCCACGGTTTACCGCCTGTTGAAGGCCCACGACCTGATCACCAGTCCGGCTTTTGTCGTGATCAAGGCTGCGGATCGGTTCCATACCCCGACCACCCGACCGAACGAGATGTGGCAGACCGACTTCACCTACTTCAAGATCATCGGGTGGGGCTGGATGTATCTGTCGACCGTGCTCGACGACTTCTCGCGTTACATCATCGCCTCGAAGCTGTGCACAACCATGCGCGCTGAGGATGTCACCGACACGCTGGAACTGGCCCTTGCGGCGTCAGGATGCGATCAGGCCCATGTCCGCCACAAACCCCGGCTGCTCAGTGACAATGGCCCCAGCTACATCGCGGGCGAACTGGCGGAGTGGATCGAGGCGCAGAGCATGAGCCATGTGCGCGGCGCCCCGTTCCATCCGCAGACCCAGGGCAAGATCGAGCGCTGGCACCAGACCCTCAAGAACCGCATCTTGCTGGAAAACTACTTCCTGCCCGGCGACCTTGAGGCCCAGATCGAGGCATTCATCAAGCACTACAATCACCAGCGCTACCATGAGAGCCTGGGCAACGTGACGCCCGCCGATGCCTACTTCGGCAGGGCAGCGGCCATCATCAAACAGCGTGAAAGGATCAAGCGACAGACCCTCGAGCATCGGCGCTTGCAGCACCGCAAGCTCGCCGCCTAATATCAACCCCCAGACGAGGCCGACACTCCGCTAATCTACGCCGCGAGTTGCGCCAAATGTTCTGACGACGGACATTCCGCGATGGCGAGGGTATCCCAGACGACGAAGCCGTCGTCGATGAGGCAGGGCAGTTTGCCCGAAGGCGAGAAGCGGCGGAAGCCGCCCGCCTCCGCGCGGCTCCCAAGCGGCACAAGTTGCTCCTGGAATTCAATGCCGAGCGTGCGCATGAGCAACCAGGGTCTCAGTGACCAGGTCGAGTAGTTCTTGTTGGCGATGTAGAGGGTGTACAAGCTCGTCTCCTATTGGATCCTGACGCCGGTGCTGGTGCTGTCAGGCTAACGGCAACTTGTCTCCAGCAGGCTGACGTGACCCCCCGTTTCTCATCCATCCGTGGCGAGAGTCAGCGCATGATCTAAGCCTTGTTGTTGGTACGTAGCAAGCGGCGCACGCGGAGCCCTCGCGTAGCGCAGCGTCCCCGCCGAACTCTCCGTAGAGAGCGAGCTGCCCCTTTGAGTGGTCCGTTGGCTAGCCACGCTGCTGCGGTTCAGGAAAAGCAACTCCCGCTCACCCCCTTCCGGGGCCGCTCAGCACCTGGCGCTCAGCGCGAGCGGGTTTGCGAGCTCTGAGGCGGCCTCCGTGCGGCGGCGCGGTCCGGCCTGAGGGCCAGCTACTCCCATCGCCCCCGGGTTCGTGATCGGCCGGCGCTTGCACAGTTCCCGCTCACGGCAAGCCGTAGGACCACTTGTACGCCCGAACTCCGTCGGCTCTACTGACAAGATGGACCAGAATGATGTCCTCCGAGTCGCCAGAGATACGCTTTCGAATGCGCCTCAATGGGTGCGACACGAGTTGGGTTCTAAGGACGAGTTGGCCCGCAGGCGTGCCGAGGACACTCTGGCCGCGATGATCGCCGCTGCGCTGTTCCCCAATCCCATCGAGCAGTGCCCGTTCAAATGGCGGCCAGTCCATTGAGCCGATCGAAAAATAACCGGGCGGAGAGGGATGTTGGGATTGTGTCTTTGGGGATCCCGCCCGGTGCCCACGGGTGCTTTGCACACCGCTCAGCGACTCGGATTGTATCCCAAACCGGTAAATTGGACCAGCCTCGTCGTTTCACAAACCGCTCGATTCTCGGATCACTGCGGGGGCTCGGAAAACAAAAACGCCCCGGCCATAAACAGCCGGGGCGCATCGAAAGAGCACTGAACGGCGAAGTCGCCGCCGTCCCTTACTTCGGGCCGAAGTTCTTGTCGGCAGGACCCTTGTAGCTCTCGCCCGGAGCATGCGCCGAGCTGCGTGCGATAACTCTCATACTTGATCTCGTGGATCCAGTCGTCGCCTTGAGGCGGCGCGGCGACCAGCGTCGGGAGCATCGGCTCCAGGAAGGCAAGTTCGAGCGGGATAGGATCGTGACCAGCTTCCTCGTGCCAGAGAACGTCGCCAAGCTGGGGTCGATCGACGGCCTGGCCGCAGGCCGGGCATTGATAGAAATGATCCACCTCGCGCGTGAGGTCGGGTGCGGTGACCCGAAGCCGATTCAGTTCGGCTCGGGAAGGCTTCGGCTTGGTGGCTTTCCGAGACACGGGTCAGGAACACCATGCTCGCCACCTGTGTTCCGAAGCGGAAATCTGAATCTCAGAGTGACACACGAGGAGGACGCATGGCGGACGACAAGAGCAATGTTGGTGAGCCAGACCGCAGCCGGGTTTCAGGCAGCGGGCCTTACGAGGTCAGCTATCTTGCGGGAAGCACGGGATTTCGGCCGAGCAAGCGCGGGACCTCATCGCAAAGCATGGCAACAACCGGGAAATCCTGGACCGGGAGGCGGAGAAGCTGAAGCGCTGAAGGAGCGGATTGTCCAGGCGACCTCGCGTCAGCAGACACCGATCGCGTTTCGGGATGGAACAGCGAGCCTTATTCGAATACCAATTGGCTGCCGCGGCGTGGCTGCGGCGCGGTCGGCCGATGTATAGCGGGATGTATAGCCCGGTGGTATAGCGGCCGAGGTGAAGCCAATCGGGAATAGCGGATTTCTGCGGTTTACCGGACATGGCGGCCCCTCCCGTAGGGGTCACCAAAAGAAGGGCTGCGGGGCAGCGCTTCGTTTTGGTGACAGCGAGCGCAGCGAAGACTGAGGCCCACCGCCTAAGGTTGATGAGGTGCGCTGTCGACGATCGAGGACCAAGGGCGATCTTCTACGTCGATTTCATAACGAACAGCATTGCCAATCTTCGGGCGGTTTGACCAAGGTAGCTCGTCATCATTTCCTGAGTGCGATTGGTCGTCGAGACGGTCGCTCGTCTTCCGTCGACGTGATCTGGGCCCCTGATCAACAGCCCCTCTTTGACGAGCAGGTTTATCCAGCGGAGTGCTGTCGTCGCCGGTACGTTCGCGGCGATGCAGGCACTAGAAATCGACACTGATCGACCTTCCATGCGAGCGGCGGTCAAATCGAGCAGAATGTCCCAAGCTGGATCGGAGAAGAGACCCGCAGGCGCGATGATCTCACGGCTCCGCCGCTGCCGGATCAGTTCTCTGATGTAGGCCGCGGACACCGCTGCCTCGTGCAAGGGCTCAGTATCGCCGGCACGATAACCTTTGGATTGTAAAAGCTCGTGCAGGGAGTCGAGGAAGGTCCTCTCTTTCCCGGTCAGGTTTCCGGAACCTGCTTTGGCGGATGCGTTGCCGGCCATCTAAGTGCCTGAACCCACTCTTGTGGCGGGCGCGGCAACATTGCTGGCGCCGGTAGTGGCGGAGCTATCCGCGGCGGCGGTCGGAAGCAGGCTCCTGACGTTAAGCGTCTCGGCCATGTGCGCGATCGCCGCAGTCGAAACCTCGATCTCGATAGCGATTCCGCTGCCGGTCCCGTATCCAATCGGAAGTCCCAGCGGCTTGAAGCGGTAGGCGCTGTTGATGAAGTAGGGGAGCAGCCGCACGTCGATGAAGTTCACGATCCGTCTAATGCCGGCATTCTGCGCCAGCTGAAGGATGGTGAGACGCATCGCCGCGCGGATATCGTCGCGGGCGGCGACACGATATTTCGGTGTGACGAATCCTCGCGTCATTTCCCATGTTTTATCATCGATGATGCTGTCGGGACCGTCGGCGAGGGCGGAGCTAAAGATGTCCGTCAGCATCGATCCACGAAGCGTTGGCCGCATACGCTGGGAGTGAACCAGGTCGCCGTTGGCCTCGTATTCGAGGATGTAGATCGCGTGCTCGTCGTCATACTGGTCGTACTCACGGCCGTTTGAGTGCGGCAGATCCCAGCCGTTCTCGTCGATGAAGACCTTTTTGCGCCAAATGTGCATCTCGTCGATCTTCGACGCGTGAAGCTGCCTGTCAGCGGCGGTGATCACGTAAAACATGCATCGGGCTCCCTATCGAGCTTCCAAGATGCACGCCTACTTGGCCTCTAATGAATACGGCTTTTCCCGTAGGGGTCGTTCTCCTCGTCGAACCCTATAAGCCAGCCGTGTCTCCACGCTTCGAAGATCGCACTCGCCCGGTTGCTCGCTCCCAGCTTCGCACGAGCGTTGTCGATGTGCGTCCCAACCGTGCGCGGAGAGATCGAAAGTATGCGGCCTATCGCCCAGTCGGTCTTCCCCT
Source organism: Pseudomonadota bacterium (assembly GCA_016781555.1). GTDB lineage: Bacteria > Pseudomonadota > Alphaproteobacteria > Sphingomonadales > Sphingomonadaceae > Allosphingosinicella. The sequence continues at coordinate 29,317 of JADDQD010000249.1, forward strand.
GCGAGGCCCAGCTGAGACACTGGCATTCCCGGCTCGTCAGAGGTGTCGACGTGGGCTGATCCGCGCTGATCTCGAGCAGCGAGTTGCCGCAAGCCGCGTAGACGGTGGAGATGGCGGTCAGGGACGCGCGTTCGGCCCGATCGTGCTCAACCAGCGCATCGCTCGTCATGATGACGCCGACGACATCGCCATAGCTTCCCGTCACCGGGACCAGGAAGCCGCTGCGCAAGCCCGCCTTGCTCGCTTGGGTAAACACCTCCACCTCCTGAGGCCGCAACACGCCTGATTGCACGTCGGACCACGAGAACGATGAAGACCGCGCAAATATCTGACCCACGGTGGGATCGTGAAGGGCCAACTGCTCCTTGGTGTACCGCTTCACCCAGTCGCCACTGCTCCGTCCGAACAACATGCGGGGCTGGAATGGTCTGCCCGGTGAGGCGTAGTGCAAGCAGCCGAAGAAGGGGTAGCCGAACATGTCCAGCGTGGTCGCGAACATGTCGTTCAAGTGTCCTAGGCTCCTTGCCTCGGGACCCTCTTGAAGGAACCGAAAGGCGCTCTGCTCCCGGAGATTCATAGCGGACTTATTACTTTTACCTCCTGAAAAGTTAAGGCTTAAAAAGCCTCCGGGGCCACGTGATGGTACTCTACCCTGGTTCATCGAGCGTGGCGGATGCGCCCAGGCAGAATGGCTCGCTGCTGCGCCAAAATTTCGGTTTTTTCGGGGCGGTAGTTTGCTCAGCTTCGAAAGAGCCGCGTTCTAACGCGGAGTACCTGCGCTGCCCCTAATCGCGATCGGGCCCTATACGAAGCGGTCCAGCTCGTGCCGGTGTAGGTTCCGAACTTCTTCCCATTGCGACTTGGTGAGGCATATGCGCTTGGCGTTCAGCCGAGTTCCGAGGGGCACTTTTTCCTGGCAGACGAGCTTCTGTTTGGGCTTGGCGCGCTCCGGCCCATCGGCCACTGCGAGCACCGGACTTCCACCGAGCGCGGCGGTGAGGAAGAACAGAAGCGCTTTGTGCATAGCCCGACTCCTCGATTAGCTCGGATAAGTTGAGGGTGGGGCAAAAGCAATCAGTCTCCCCGCACGGAGCGGGAGCCATTCAGCACTACACTTGGAGCCGTTCCAGCTACTGGTCTCCGCCTATCCCCGGGCCTCGCGATAGAGTGCCTGCAGTTCGCGCTTCAGGACCTTGCCGATCGCGCTCCGCGGCAGCTTGTCGACGATCTGCACGCCTGAGATGCGTTGCATCTTGCCGAGCTTCTCATTCGCCCAGGCGCGCAGCGCTTCCGGGTCGGCCTGCTGCTTTGCCTCCAAGCTTACAAAGGCGAATGGCGTCTCGCCCCACTGGTCGGAAGGGATCCCGATCACTGCCGCCTCCTTGACTGCCGGGTGGGCGGTCAGCGCCTCCTCTAGGTCGGCCGGATAGATGTTGATGCCACCCGAGATGATCATGTCCTTCTTGCGGCCGATCAGCGTCAGAAATCCATCCTCGTCGAACTGGCCGAGATCGCCCGTGCGAATGAAGCGCTCGCCCTCGGGGCTGTACCATTCCGCCTCCGCCGTCTGCTCGGGACGGTTGTGGTAGCCGGTCATGATCGATCGTGACCTGCCGACGATCTCGCCGACCTCGCCCGGCGCCGCACGGCGGCCGTCTTCGGCAATGACGCGTATGTCGTGCCCTGGGATCGGCTGACCGACCGTGTGGAGCTTGTCAGGATGCTTGTGCGCGATGAGCATGCAGCTGCCGCCGCCCTCCGTGAGCCCATAATATTCGACCAGTCCGCCCGGCCACCGGCGCAGCGCTTCGGCCTTGAGTTCGGCGGGGAAAGGGGCGGACGTCGCAAACTTCATCTCGAAGCTCGACAGGTCGAACGAATCGAAATCCGGGACTTCGAGGATCCGGCGATACTGGACCGGCACCAGCATTGCGTGCGTCGCCCGGTGCCGCTCTGCGAGTTCGAGGAAATGCCGCGGGTCGAACTTCGGCATCAGCACCGCGGCCCCGCCACCCGCCAGCGTCGGGATCAGGCTGACCAGCGTCGTATTGGAATAAAGCGGCGTCGAGACGATGGTTACCGCGTCCGGGCCGAAGCCGGGGGGCTGTTTTGGGATGGTGTGCGGCCAGCGCATCGCGTGGGACTGGACGATGCCTTTCGGGGTGCCGGTGGTACCCGAGGAATAGATGATGTTGAACGGCTGGTCCGGATCGATTTCAACGCGCTCTGGCTCTGCGCCGATGGGCGCCAGCCATTGCTCCATCGGCTCCCCCTCAGCACCGCCGTCGAGCGCGATCCGGCGCGCACCGATCCGGGAGGCGACGGGACCAAGAAGGTCGGAAGCGTATCGGTCGAGGAACAGGTGCGATGCGCCGCTATCCTCCAGCATCGCCTGGAGCTGAGCGGGAGTTGCGGACGGCGACAGCGGCGAAATGGCTGCGCCCACCCTGAGTGTCCCGATCATCACGGCGACATAGTCGATCGCGCTTGCCGCGCAGATCGCCGCCACGTCACGGGGGCGTAGCCCATCGCGCTGATGCGCCGCAGCCACCCGGTCGACCCGTGCGTCTAATTCGCGGTAGGTGGCGGTGCGCTCGCCGCAGATCAGCGCCGCCGCGTCGGGCTTCGCTACGGCCTGGAGCGCGACCAGGTCGGAAAAGGTCCCAAAATCGCGCTCGACATACTTTTCTATGTTCATTGTTCGGACCGGGCGCGGCTCGGGGCTAAGCGTGGAGGCTGAGGAGAGGCGACCATGATGAGCAAGAGAGGCACCGAAACAAAAGCCGCGTCAAGCAGCGCGGTCGGAATCGCTGCTAAGCATTGAAGGCCAGCTGGAGCCCCGGCCGTGGCCAGCGCGCCTTGTAAAGCTTGCCGGTCGAGGAAGCCGTGATCCAGGCGTCGCGCATGTCGGACCCGCCGAAGCAGATGTTGGTGCAGAGGAAATCCGGGAACGGAACATGCTCCACGCTGCCGTCAGGGTCGAATGCGGTGATGCCGCCGTTGATGATGGTGGCGACGCACACCTTTCCGCCCGCCTCTACGGCAAGGCTGTCGAGCAGCTGGTAGCCCTGGAGCGCTGCCACGACCCGGCCGGGCCCGCGCCGCGGAGGGGGCGCAAGCTCGCCCGGGGCTTCAAGGTCGAAAGCCCAGAGCCGCGCATGGTGCGTGTCCGCAACGTAGACCATTTGCTGGTCCGGCGACAGTCCAACGCCGTTTGGTGAGAGTAGCTGGTGCCGCTGACGGACTATCCCGGAACCGTCCGCCTTGGCGTAGTAAAGTGCGCCGAAGCGGCGTCCGTCCGAGGTGGTGCAGCCGTGATCGGTGAACCAGAAGCCGCCTTCGGCGTCGAACACCAGATCGTTCGGGCTGATCAGGCGCTTGCCGTCGCAAGCTTCGTAGATCGTGCTGATTTGGCAGGTCGCAAAGTCGTACCGCTGGATGGATCCACCTTGATGGCTGGCCGGGGTCGGACCAGGGATCGTCAAGCCACGCTGCTCGTGCCAAGTGAAGGCACCGCCATTGTTGGTGATCCAGAGCGCGCCATCGGGGCCGATCGCCGCGCCGTTGGGGCCGCCGCCGGTCTCAACCAGCATTTCCTTTCGCCCGTCCGGCCAGACTCGCGTGATGCGCGCCGCCTTGATCTCGGTGAGGAGAATGGACCCGTCCGCCATTGCCACCGGTCCTTCCGGGAATTCCAGCGCTTCGGCGACGAGCTCGATCTCCATCAGGCAGGACCTCCAAAAAGCGTTCGGTTGCTTTCTTCAAGCCCATGGCCGCTCAAAGAGGCAAGGAACATTGTCTAGCACCAAGTCTGCTGCGTGGACTAAGGACACGGGCACCAAGGCTTCGGAATCGGAAAATCATGGCTCATCACAAGGCAGGCGTGATGAAGGTCGCAGTCAGTGCTTACCTCAAGAACGTGCTGCGGGAGCGATTGCCACCAGATCTGGAGGTCGCCTGGTTCGGGAGTGCGGAGGAAGCGGACGATGCCGTCGCTGGTGCCGAGGCGGTGCTTCTCGATCTTCTGAACGGCCCGGCCCGCTTGGGCCAAATCATCCAACGCGGCGACAGCCTGAAGTGGGTTTCCTCCAGCTTTGCCGGAATAGACCGCTACCCTCTCGACCTCATCGCTCGGCGTGGGCTCCTGTTCACGCACGGCGGCGGAATCAATGCAGTCGCCGTGGCCGAATGGGCCGTGATGAGCATATTCGTGCTGGCAAAGGGCTTCCATCAGGTCGTGTTGATGCACGAGCGGGCGGAATGGGGAACGCAGGCTTTTGGAACGACCCAGGTTGCAGGATCGAAGGTCCTTCTCGTCGGATACGGTTACATCGGAAAGGAGATACAGCGCCAGCTTTCGGGCATCGGTGCCGACGTCACGGTGGTCCGCTCGAAAGCTGAGCCGGCCCGCGGCGTGCTTGGACCGGAGAGTTGGAAAGCCCGGCTGCCGGAGTTCGACTTCGTCATCCTGAGCGCCCCCGCAACCCCCGATACACGCCACATGATCGGCGCCGAGGAGCTGCAGGGAATGAAGAAGACAGCCGGCCTCATCAATATCGCGCGAGGCTCGCTCATTGACCAGGACGCGCTTGTGGCGGCGGTCCGATCGGGTGAGATCGCCGGGGCCGTTCTCGACCCGACGGTTCCCGAACCGTTGCCGAGCGAGCATCCGCTTTGGCACACGCCGGGGATCACGGTAACCGCCCACCTCGCCGGACGCTCGACGGCAACACACCGCGAGCGCGCGGCCGATCTGTTCCTGGAGAATCTGCGGCGCTATCGAGCCGGGGAGGAGATGATCAACCTCGTCGATCCAGAAAAAGGCTATTGAAGCCGGTCGCGCCTCGGGCGCTCACGGCGCTCCCGCGCTGTTTCTTGGGAGGCCGAGCGGGGGTCTAGGGAAGCGCTGGGCTCACGGAGATGCCGTTCACCGGCCGATCGTGAAGCCGATCCGCGGAAAGTGGACGACGACGTCTCCCAAGCGTGAGTCCTTGCGCTGGATGGCGACGTGGTAAGCGGAACAGCCAATGAGGGTGCCGCGCACGACGTCGCGCCCGTAATCATCGGCGGCAACCTTGATCTCCTCGCCAGCGAGTTCGGCCAGCTCGTCGATCGGATCGATGCTCCCGGGGAGCGGCGTCGAGGATCGTGCAATGTCGAGAGCCTCCTCGCGGCTCGCGTCCGACCTCATACCATGGCGAATCCCGCGCACGCGGTCCGCCCATCCCCGTACCGCTTCATTGTTCTCGAAGATGCTGGCAGCCGGCGGATAGGCTGATCGCAAGAACCAGAGGTTGTAATAGCCATTTGCATCGGCGAGTCCGGGCGCCTCGCCGGTGAGGAATGGGCGTCCGTCGCTGAGCTGCTCGGCAAGCAGCGCCACCTGCGCCCTTAGCTGCGAGCTTGCGTGCGGAATGGCCCTTCGCATGGCGGCCGTGTCGAATGGCTGTCCCCGCAGTGCCTCGCGGTCCTTGATGAAGGCCTGTGGGACCCTGTCGCCGAGACTGCCAAAGATCAAAGCAACCGTCGCCTGGAAGAAGCTGCGGTCGGTCCACAGCGCGAGCGCAGCTGCAAGCCCCCGGTCGCCGGCGGGAAACAGGCTGGGGGAGGGATGAAGCCGCTCGAGTTCGCGCACGATCAGCTGGGTGTCGCAGTAGATGTCGGCGCCGATCTGCATGACGGGAGTTCGGCGGTAGCCGCCGGTCAGTGCCAGAAGCTCGGGCTTTGGCATGATGACCGGCTGGTCGACCGCGCGCCAGGCGAGCCCCTTGATGCCGAAGCAGACGCGCACCTTCTCGGAAAAAGGGGAGCTGTCATATTGGTGGAAGAGGATTTCCTGCATCATCTGCTCCAGGGTTGCCGCTCCGCCTCTTGCCCTATGCCTTCAGCTGAAGCGATTCGTCCCGTTGCGGATGCTCAACCTGTGCGTTTGCGCGATCGCGCTGGATCGGTTCTTTACCGTGTCCAGGAACAGCCACTCGCTGGTGGCGCGCTCGGGGCTGAGTTCGACTGTCATGTAGCCTCGGCGGCTGGTCTGGGCCCATTTGAGCTGCGGGCTTGCTCTGACGATCGCCTCCGCCAGGTCTTCCGAACTGACGCGGGGCAGGTAATATTCGTAGCCTGGTGAGCTGACGCTTTGCACCGCGAGGTCGACGCCTGCCGGGGCTCCATCGAGGTCAAGATTGAACGCCCAGGCATTGTGGCTGTCTCCGGACAGAACGACGAGGTTCGCGTCGGCATCTAGCGCTGATCGGAGCAGCCGGCGCCGCGCGGCGGGATAGCCGTCCCACATGTCGAAGTTGAACGGCAGCCCCACCCGGGAGGATGCAAGCGATCGCGCGAGGCGCTGCTTCACCGAGGCGGAGGCGGTGGGCTCCAGCCAGGAGGCGACCTCGGGTGCAAAGCCGATCGAGCCCATGATCACTTGCTGCCCCAGTATCTGCCACCGCGTCCGGGCTGTAACGGAGCGTTTCAGCGCTTGCGCAAGCCACGCCTCCTGAGCGTCGCCCAGCATCGTGCGACTTGGATCGAGCCACGGGCCGTCGCGGAACTTGACCAGCGCGGCGGCAAGGTCGGGCGCGTCCGCAACCGCTTCCCGCAGGTTCAGGGGCTGCGTGCGGCCGGTAAGCCGCGTTTCGGGGCGGAACAGCGTGGCGAGATCGCCGATCTGGTAGCTATCCCAAGGATTGTCAGAAACGGGGAGCCATTCCCGGAAGGCGCGTACCGCGGCGGTCTTGCGCAGGTCCCAGTCGCCCTCCGTCTCGGGCTGGTGGTTTTCCGCGCCGCCTCTCCAGCTGTCATTGGCGCTTTCATGATCGTCCCACATCGCCACCATCGGAAACAATTGATGAAGCCGCTGGAGATCCGGGTCGGCGCGATAGGCGGCGTGGCGAAGGCGGTAATCGGCGAGGCTTACCGTCTCGCCCGGAGGCTGCACCGGTCGTGCCGAGAGCGCCTGCGCTGCCGCCGGATATTCCTCCTGCGAATATTCGTAGAGATAATCGCCAAGGTGAAGGACCAGGTCGATGTCCTGTCGGGCAGCCGCATGCGCATAGGCGTTGAACCAGCCGAAACGGAGGTTCGCGCAGGAGAAGACCGCGATCTTGAAGCTGCCGAGCGGGCCCTCCGGAAGCGTCCGGGTCCGGCCGACGGGCGAGGAGCGCCCGTTGCGGTCGATGAAGCGATAGAAATACCACGCGCCTGGTGCCAGTCCTTCGGCAACTGCTCGGGCACAATGATCCCGGTCAGGCTCCGCAGATGCGGTGCCGCCGCTGACGATCCGCTTGAAATCGGCGCTCGCCGACACTTGGTATTCCAGCTCCGCAAGGCTTGCCTCCGCGGGCACGTAGCGGGTCCATAACATCACAGAGCGGCTCTTCGGTTCGCCGCTGGCGACACCGTGGGTGAAGCCGGAGGTGCCAAGCATCTGCGCCGCACCAGGCGCGGACAGGCCGGCAAGGCCGAGCACGCCCGCTTGCAGGAGCAGACGTCGGCTGACGCTGGGCGGCATCGCAGAAGGTGGCTCAGGCGGCATGGTCGTCCTCCTCCATACCGGATACTCGAATCCTTGTGTTTGTCGATAGAATTGGGCACCCCGCTTCCACTGCGGGGAGTATAAGAATGAACGGATCTGCGCCGACACCAGCCGAGGGGGAGAAGCCGCGGCCGCTCCCCACACCGGAAAAGCTGGTGGAACGCCTGACACGTCTCCTCGACGTCGAGGAGATCGACGCGAACCTCTATCGGGGCCCGCAACAGCCCGGTGGACGGGGGCGCGTGTTCGGCGGGCAAGTGATAGCCCAGGCGCTGGTCGCGGCGACGCGGACTGTGGGTGCCGAGCGGCCGGCGCATTCGCTCCATGCCTATTTCATGCGGCCCGGTGATGAAGACTATCCAATCGTCTACCAGGTCTTCCGCGACTATGACGGCCGAAGCTTCGCCACCCGGCGAATCATGGCAATCCAGAAGGGGCAGCCGATCCTCAATATGGCGGCTTCCTTCCAGGTGCGGGAGGAGGGGCTCTCGCACCGCGCGGAGATGCCAAAGGTGCCGCAGCCCGAAGACCTCACCACCGAGACGGAACAGCTCCGGCAGAGCAAGGAGGACTTGCCCGAGCAGTTCCTGCGCTGGGCGACGCGGCCGCGCCCAATCGAGATCCGCCCGGTTGAGCCTCGGATGGTGCTGAAACCTGAAAAGCGCGCTCCGCAGCATTATAGCTGGTTCCGCGCCGCAGCCCCGATCGGCGACGATCCGGGCCTCCACCGCGCCATCCTCGCCTTCGCCTCCGACATGGCGCTGCTCGGCACGTGCATGCTTCCGCACGGGGTGAACTGGATGACGCCGAGCATCCAGACGGCGAGCCTCGACCATGCCGTCTGGATGCACGAGGATTTTAGGGCCGATGAATGGCTGCTCTACGCGACCGACAGCCCCTGGTCGGGCCACGCCCGAGGTTTCAATCGGGGGCTCGTCTTCACGCGCGACGGCCGGCTGGTCGCGAGCACGGCCCAAGAGGGACTCGTGCGTTTGCGCCAGCGCTGAACGTTTAAATTCCTGGTGCGGCGGCCGCCTCTTGCCGGTTTTCAAAAGCCGGGTATGGTGACGGCAGCAGTCGGACGAGGAGACGCTTGGTGGCGTGGGATTTTGAGACAGAGCCCGAGTTTGCCGAGAAGCTCGAGTGGATGGACCAGTTCGTCGCCGAAAAGGTGGAGCCGCTTTCATTGCTCGGGATCCACCCGTCGGACGCCAAGAATCCAAGGCGCAACCAGCTCGTTCGCCCCCTCCAGGAAGCGGTAAAAGCACGAGGCCTGTGGGCGAGCCACCTCGGGCCTGAGCTGGGCGGTCAGGGCTACGGCCAGGTGAAGCTCGGCCTCATGAACGAGATCCTCGGACGGTCGAGCTTTGCGCCGTCCGTGTTCGGCTGCCAGGCTCCCGACACCGGGAATGCGGAGATCATCGCCCACTATGGAACCGAGGAGCAGAAGAAGCGGTATCTCGCGCCGTTGCTCAACAACGAGATGGTTTCCGCCTTCTCGATGACCGAGCCGCAGGGCGGATCGGATCCGCTGCTCTTCACCACCTCGGCGGTGCTTGACGGGGACGAGTGGGTGATCAAGGGCGAGAAGTGGTTCTCGACCAACGCCAAATGGTCGGAATTCCTGATCGTGATGGCGGTTACCGATCCTGAGGCGCCGCCTTACCAGCGGATGTCGATGTTCATTGTCCCGACCGACACTCCCGGCGTCGAGATCTTGCGAAACGTCGCGGTCTACGGCCAAGCCGAGGGCAGCGAAGGCTATGTCCGCTATACGGACGCCCGCGTACCCAAGGACCACCTGCTCGGCGAGCGCGGAGGAGCCTTCGTCATTTCGCAGACCCGGCTCGGCGGTGGCCGCATCCACCATGCCATGCGCACCGTCGGCGCCTGCAAGCGGGCGCTCGACCTGATGTGCCGACGGGCGGTCAGTCGCAAGACCCGCGACGGCGTGATCGCCGACAAACAGGCGGTCCAGATGCAGATTGCCGACAGCTACATCGAGCTCGAGCAGTTCCGACTGTTTGTGCTGAAAACGGCTTGGATGATCGACAAGCACAAGGACTACAAGAAGGTCCGAAAAGACATTGCGGCGATCAAGGCGCTGATGCCGAAGGTCTATCACGACATCGCCGCGCGCGCGCTCCATATTCACGGCTCACTCGGCGTTTCTGCGGAAATGCCGTTCGCCGGGCAGGTGATTGGCGCATTCGTTATGGGTATCGCGGACGGGCCGACCGAGGTCCACAAGGTGACCGTCGCCCGCCAGCACCTGCGTGCCTATAATGACGTCGAAGATCCGATTTTCCCCGAATATTCTATTCCTTCCCTCCGCGCTGCGGCGCTCGAGCGCTACGGGGATCCGACCGACACGCTGGTGACGATAGCAGAGGCAGCGGAAGCGGCCTGAGGGCGGGCGCGTGGATCGGCAAAGCGCCAGGCGAAGCGGAGGTCTCGAGCATGGCTGAAGCGAAAGTGCTGCCCCAAGCGCAAGCGTGGACGGCTGGAGAGGTTGCGAGAACCGAGGCCCTCCGGGCAGCCTCCGCCCCACCGCTCGGGATGGGGACTCGCCTGAGCTACGGCTTTGGCGTCATTGCCTTCGGCATTAAGAACAGCGCCTTCGGCAGCTATTTGCTGCTTTACTACAATCAGGTGCTGGGCGTGCCGGCGGCAATCGTCTCGACCGCCCTTGCCGCCACCTTGATCATAGATGCGCTGGTCGATCCGCTGCTCGGCCGCTGGTCCGACGTGACCCGGACTCGCTGGGGCCGGCGCCATCCCTTCATCTATGCGGCGGCGCTGCCGACCGCTTTGTTCTTCCTGCTTGCGTGGTGGCCCCCGTCCGGCATGACCAACCTTCAGACCGGCGTTTGGATATTCGCGACGGCGGCGCTGACGCGCGTCTCGATCAGCGCTTTCGAGATCAACACGTCGTCCATGGTCCCCGAACTCACGAACAACTATTCCGAGCGCACCGCATTGTTCTCGCTGCGTTACTGGTTCGGCTATGCCGGGGCGTACGGTTTCGCCGCCTTCTCCCTTGCCTTCTTCTTTGTGGAAACGCCGGAATATCCGCGCGGCCAACTCAATCCCCCCGGCTATGTCAGCTTCTCGATCGCTGGCGCTCTGCTGATCTTCCTTGCCATCCTGGTCTGCGGCCTCGGCACGCACAATCGGATCCCCTTCCTTCGGCAGGCGGACGCGCGCGGCGAGCGCACTTCCGTCGCGACACACCTGAAAGAGATGTTCGCTGCGTTCCGGAATCGCGGCTTCCTGGCGATCTTCGGCTTTGGAGTGTGCAAATATTCGGCCATCGGGCTCTACAGCGCGATGACGCTTTACTTCATGACCTATCTGTTCCGGCTGAATTCAATGCAGCTCGCATTGCTCGTCTTCGACAGTCTCGTGGCAGCGACGCTCGCGGCGCCGCTTGCACCATATTTCTCACGCAAGCTCGGCAAGCGGGCGAGTTCAATGATCTTCGCGGTCCTTGGCATCGTCATCGGCCTCAGCCCATTGTTGCTCAGCCTGTTGGACATGTTTTTCCGCCCCGGGGATCCCCGGCTGGTGCCGACACTGTTCATCATCGGCGCAGTCTACGGTTCAATGGTCGCAGTGTCGCTGATCAACACTTCGGCAATGCTCGCCGACGTCGTCGACGACAGCGCTGTCGAGACTGGCCGTCACAGCGCCGCGACCTTCTTTTCGGCGAGCAGCTTCATGCAGCAATGCTCGACTGGAGTCGGGATTCTGCTCGCCGGCCTGATCCTCAGCTGGTCGGAATTTCCGGAGCGCGCCGATCCTGCCGCTGTTCCCGAGGCAGCGATCGACAGCCTGCTCATCCACTACATCCCGACGATTCTGGGTCTGTGGTCGATCGGCGCGCTGTTTCTGCTTTTCTATCCGATCGACCGCGCGCGGCACCAGCGGAACCTCGAGGTACTGCAGGCTCGTCAGGCGGAGGCGATGGGCGTTGCCGCAGTGGATGCGCCGACTGGAGCTCCGTTACCATGACGCGCCATGAAGGATGCAGCAGGTTCCACTTTGGAAGCTGGGCATGACCATCCGTGACAGGGCGTACATAGCGGGCGCGTTCGAACACCCGACGCGCCACGCCCCCGACAAGTCGACGCCGCAGCTTCATGCCGAGTGCGCGGCAGGGGCTCTCGCGGATTCGGGGCTGAGCCTTTCCGATGTCGACGGCTATTTCTGCGCCGGGGACGCGCCCGGGTTCGGCGGGATGTCGATGATCGACTATCTCGGCCTCAACGTGCGGCACGTTGATTCCACCGAAACCGGCGGCTCGTCCTACATCCTCCATGTGTCGCACGCAGCGCAGGCGATCGCCGCCGGCAAATGTTCGGTCGCTCTGATCACGCTTGCGGGCCGTCCTCGCTCCGAGCCATTCGGACGCACGCCGGGCACGGCTCCTGAAGCTCCGTTCGAGAGTTGGTGCGGCGTGACAACGCACAACAGCTACGGCATGTGTGCGGCGCGCCACTCCCATGAATATGGTACGCGCCCTGAGCAGCTCGCCTGGATCAAGGTCGCGGCTTCGACGCACGCCCAGCACAACCCCCATGCAATGCTGCGCGACCTGGTGACGGTCGAGGATGTGCTCGCCTCGCCCATGATCTCGGACCCGCTGCGGCGGCTGGACTGCTGTGTGGTTTCGGATGGGGGAGGAGCGCTGCTGGTCGTCGCTCCCGAAGTCGCGAAGTCCCTGGATCGGCCGTTGGTGTCTGTTCGCGGGGCGGGCGAGGCTGTGAAGGGGCCGATGGGCGGCCGTAATCTCGACCTCACCACATCGGCTGCGGCTCGCTCCGGACCCGCCGCCTTTGAGGAAGCTGGCGTGTCGCCGTCTGACATCAAATATGCCTCCATCTACGACAGTTTCACGATCACCGTGCTCATCCAGCTCGAAGACCTCGGATTTTGCGCAAAAGGCGAGGGCGGGCGCTTCGTTGCTGACGGAAACCTGATCTCCGGCGCCGGACGGCTTCCGTTCAACACGGACGGCGGCGGCCTCTGCAACAATCATCCCACCAATCGCGGCGGCATCACCAAGGTTATCGAGGCGGTCCGGCAGCTTCGAGGGGAGGCTCACCCCGCGGTGCAGGTTGCGAACTGCGACCTCGCCCTTGCCACCGGCATTGGCGGGTCGCTCGGAACCCGACACGGCGCCGCCACTTTGATCCTGGAAAGACAGTGATGACTGACAGCAGTTCCCGAAAGCCGCCCTCGCCGGCACCCACGCCCGAGAACGAGCCTTTCTGGGCAGCGGCAGCGGAAGGAACTTTGCTCATCAAGCGCTGCCGTTCCTGCGGCAACGCGCATTATTATCCGCGGGCGATCTGCCCCTACTGCTTTTCCACCGACACGGCTTGGCAAGCATCGAAGGGCGAGGGCGAGATCTACAGCGTGTCGGTGATGCGTCGGGGAGCGAATGCGCCGTATGCGCTCGCTTATGTGACATTGGACGAGGGGCCCAGCATGCTCACCAACATCACCGGCTGCGATTTCGATGCCTTGCGTATCGGTCAGCGAGTCGCGGTCCGCTTCCTATCCACGGATGCGGGGCCTCCCCTACCCATGTTTGCGCCGATTGGAGATTGATATGGCAACCGCCCTGGACACCCCAACCGAAAAGCCGCTCGACGCCTTCCGTGAAGAGGCGCGCGCCTGGCTCGAAACGAATTTCCCGAAGTCCCTCGAGGGGAAGGAGAACGCTTTCCTGAGCATCGACGCGCCAGCTCAGACGTCGCCGGACTATCTGGCGTGGAAGCAGGCGATGGCCGACAAAGGCTGGGGCGTGCCGACCTGGCCGAAGCAATATGGCGGCGGCAGTCTCAGCCGCGCCGAAGCCAGAATGCTCGCCGAAGAAATGGCGCGGATCGGCGCCTGGAACCCGATCGGCGGCATGGGCGTGATGATGTTCGGCCCGACGCTTCTTGAATATGGCAGCGAGGAGCAGAAGCAGCGGCACATTCCGCCCATCGCACGCGGCGAAATTCGATGGTGCCAGGGCTATTCCGAACCGGGCGCGGGATCGGACCTCGCCGCGCTGCAAACGCGCGCAGAGGACAAAGGCGATCACTTCCTTGTCAACGGCCAGAAGACCTGGACCAGCGGCGGTCAATGGGCCGACTGGTGCTTTGCGCTGGTGCGTACCGACTCCACCCGCAAGCACGAGGGCATTAGCTTTCTCCTCATCGACATGAAGTCGCCCGGGGTGGATGTGCGGCCGATCCGGCTGATCTCCGGCAGTTCCCCTTTCTGCGAGACCTTCTTCACCGATGTCGAAGTGCCGAAGGAGAATCTCGTCGGCCCGCTGGGCGGCGGCTGGACGATCGGCAAGCGGCTGCTCCAGCACGAGCGGACCAACCTCTCCGGCGGGGGCCGTCTTGCTGCGGCGATGGGACGCTCGCTGGTGGACATCGCCAAGCATTATGTCGGTACGGACAACGAGGGCCGGATCGCCGATGCTGACCTGAGGCAGCGGATCATCCGCTATGAGATGGAGATGCGCGCCTTCACCATGACCGCGCGCCGCGTCATGGAGGAGGCCAAAGGCGGAGGTGTCTCGACCGCGAGTTCGATCCTCAAGAATGTCGGCGCGAAACTGACCCAGGAGCGGGCCGAACTCACGATCGAAATCATGGGAATGAGCGGCCTTGGGTGGGAAGGCGAAATGTTCAGCGAAAGCGAACTCAGCGCCACGCGCAGCTGGCTGTGGGGCAAGGCAGTGACGATTTACGGCGGTTCGACCGAGATCCAGAACAACGTCATCGCCAAGCGCATCCTTGGCATGCTCGATCACCAATAACTCCACTCGAAGAAGGAACGGCCCATAATGGCGGCGCTCAACGACGAACAGATCATGCTTCGCGACATGGCCCGCGAGTGGGTGCAGAATGAAGCCCCGGTGAGCGCATTCCGGAAGGTGCGGGATTCCGGCACCAAGCTTGGTTATGACCCCGAGGCCTACGCTGCCATGGCCGCGATGGGCTGGGTCGGGATCGTCATTCCCGAAGCTTATGGCGGCTCCGATTTCGGCTATCTGAGCTTGGGTCTCGTCCTCGAGGAAACCGGCCGCACGCTGGTTGCAAGCCCTCTCGCCTCGAGCGGGCTGGCTGCTGCCAGCGCGCTCGTGCTTGGCGGAACCGAAAGCCAGAAGCAGGCGTGGCTGTCAGGGATTGCCTCTGGCGAGGTGGTGGCCGGCTTGGCCGTCGACGAGGGGCCGCGCCACGAGCCGACCAAGATCGAGACACGCGCCGAGCGGAGCCAGGACGGCTGGCGGATCAGCGGAACCAAGTCCTTCGTTGCCGAGGGCGATGGCGCGAGCTTGTTCATTGTCGCTGCCCGGACGGACGCGGGCGTGGGTCTCTTCCTGGTTCCCGGCGAGGTTGAAGGCCTGACTCGCGCTACGCGCAGGATGGCCGACTCACGAAGCCATGCCGACATACGCTTGGCGGGGGTCCAGCTGGGCGAAGAAGCACTTCTCGGGAGCGAGGATGGGGCGGCGCTCCTCGATCAGGTTTTGGACCGAGCGCGGGTCGGTACCGCGGCCGAGATGCTGGGCATGGCAGAACAGGCGTTCCAGACGACGCTCGACTTTCTGAAGAGCCGCGTCCAGTTCGGACAAACGCTCGCCACCTTCCAGGCGCTGCAGCACCGGATGGCGAAGCTTTATACCGACATGGAGCTGATGCGCTCAGTCGTTGAAGCGGCGCTCGAGGCGGTAGATGCCGGGCGCTCGGACCTGCCGGTGCTTGCCTCGCTCGCGAAGGCCACCGCGAACGAGACGCTCCACCTGATGAGCCGGGAAATGATCCAGCTCCATGGCGGCATCGGCATGACCGACGAGCATGAGGCGGGCTTCTACATCAAGCGCGCGCGAGTTCTCGAAAACATGTGGGGGAATGCAAGCTTCCACCGCGAGCGCTTTGCGCGCCTCTCCGGCTTTTAGAAGGTTGTGGCGGACAGCCCGGCCGATGAAGCAGCAGTGCGGGCAGGCCGCGAGGCTGAGTTCGAGACTTTCGTTGAAGAGCACCTGAAGCGAAACTATCGGGCAAGCTTCGTCCACGGCATGCTGGGCCTGACCGGCTTCCGCCTGATTTACGCCCCCACAATCATCCCGGCCTACCTCCACCTTCTCACCGGCTCCGCGGCGATGGTGGGAATGGGCCAGGCGCTGCTCCAGCTTGGGGCGGTCCTCTCGCCGATCGTCGGCGCGGCGCGGATCGAGCATCGCCAGCGCATTCTTCCGTACGCGATCAGGGTCGGCACGTTGATGCGCGTCCAGATCCTCGGGCTGGCGCTGGCCGGCTGGTTTCTCGTCGGGCTGCCTCTCCTGGTCGCGACCATGACCTTCTTCTTCCTGCTCGGCATTTTCACGGGCACGCAGCGCGTTGCCTTTCAGATGCTGGTGGCGAAGGTCATTCCGATCAAGCGGCGGGGGCGGCTTCAAGCATGGCGCAACCTTACTGGCGGCCTGATTGCCGCCGCCCTCGCCTACGTCGCCGGTCGGTACTTCATCGAGGGCGATGTGCTTGGCAACGGCTATGCCACCACCTTCTTCCTTGCCTTCGTCCTGACGAGCCTGGGCCTCCTCGTCCTGCAGTTGCTGCTTGTTGAGCCCGAACTGCCGGAGGTTCGCGCGCAAATGCCGCTCGCCGAGCGGATGCGGGAATTTCCGCAGCTTCTTGCCGACCGCGACTTTCGCTGGTTCATGGTCGCTCAAGCCCTGACGGTGGCGGGACGCGCCGCCAGTCCCTTCTACATCCTTTATGCAGGCCAGCACCTGAAGCTCGACGGGAGCACCATCGGTCTCCTCTCCTTCGCCTTTCTCGGCGCCGATACGGTTTCCAACCTGCTGTGGGGCTATCTGGGCGATCGCTTTGGCTTCAGGCTGAGCTTCCTCACCGCGATCCTCGTCTGGATCGTTGCTGTCGTGACGCTCCTCTTCGCTGACACCCAGACCGGCTTCCTGATCAGCTTCATTGGCCTGGGAGCGGCGGCATCGGGATATATGATGAGCGCCATGACGATGGTGCTCGAATTCGGCTCGCGCGAAGATATTCCGATGCGGCTGGCACTGTCCGCCACCGTGGAGGGAGCCATTGCGGCTTCCGGGCCATTGGCCGCGGGGGTTTTAGCTGTAACGCTCGGATACAGCGCGCTGATCGTCGTCACGCTTGCGTTCCTCGCTTGCGCGTTCGTTGTCCTCCTGTTTCGGGTACGTGAGCCAAGGACCCGCGCCAGCTAGGCCGCGCACGTAATCTCTGCAGCAAAAACCGTTGTCGATCAAAGAGCTTCGCGGCCCGGGCGCGAAGCCCACTCAGTTCTTGACCCTCAGCACGAACTCCGGTTTATTCGAATGCTTGGTATTGCAACGTGGACTTCAAAAGGAGCCGCCGCCGCCTGGGGAGGAATCATGAAACAGAAGATTGGGTTCAAAACTCAAAGCGCGCTCGGCGTGCTCGCGGCTGGGTTGATGATGGGACTCGCTGCGCCGGCCGCTGCCCAGGTCGCGCAGTCTTCTGCGCCTGACGCGGAAAACAATCCCCAGACGGCCGAAGAGCCCACCCAGGTCCCGGAGATCGTCGTCACCGGCACGCTCATTCGAGGAACCTCCGAACTCGCAGCGCTGCCGGTCGACGTGGTAAGCGCGGAAGAGATCGCCAACCAGGGCTCGCCGAGCATTCTCGAGCTCATGAAGCGCCTTCCGGTGGCGAGCGGCGTCCTTGGTGAGCAGAATCAGTTCGATGCCCGTGCCCAAGGCTCCGAAGGCGTGGTGTCCGTAAACCTGCGCGGCCTTGGGCCTGGCCGCACGCTGGTGCTGCTCAACGGCCGCCGCCTCGCCCTGGCGCCGATCGGCATTCCGTCGGTCGACGTCAGCTTGCTCCCCATCGCCGCGCTCGGCCGCCTCGAAGTGCTTAGGGACGGCGGAGCGGCGACTTACGGGTCGGACGCGCTCGCCGGCGTGGTCAACTTCATCACCAACAGCCGCTTGCAGGGTTTCGTCGTCGGCGGCGATTACAAATATTACGAAGGGTCCGACGGAGAATATAGCGCGTCGCTTACCTTCGGTCACAACAACCGGAACGGCTTCCGCTTTCTGGGCTCGGTTGCGTATCAGCACCGCTCACCTCTGCCGGTGCTGGAGCGTGAATTCACCCAGCAGCCCTTCTCCGTCAATCCCGCCGGCGGCTTCACCCTCGGCGGCAATCCGAGCGTATTCCTCCCATTCCGCATCGGAGCTCCGGGCACAGGCGTGACCGCCGGCTTGCAGCTCGACCGTGGCTGCCAACCACTCGGGGGCACAGTCACGGTCGTCTCCGGGGCGCAGCGGTGCGCGAACCAATTTACGCCCTTCGACCTACTGGTGGAGGACGAAGATCGGATACAGGCTTATCTCGAAACCGGCATCGAAATCGCCGAGGGAATGGAACTGACGCTGACCGGCCTTATGGGCCACAGCCACGTCCGCTCCAACACATCGCCGACATTCCTCCTGCTGAACACGCCGTCGCGGCTTGCCAATCCAATTGGCGCCCAGTTCTTCGTCCCTGCCAACAACCCGGGCCTCGCCGCCTATCGTGCGGCAAACCCGGATCAGTTTCCCGGCGGCGCAACCAATGCTTTGCTTGCCGCCGGCACCTTCCGCACCGCCCTGCTCGGCGGGAACCCCTTGTTCTCCAACGTGAATGGAATCCCCGGTGCCGGGCCCGTCCAACGCTGGTCGGAGTCGGCGCGCTTTTCGGCGGTGCTCGGCGGGGAATTCACTGACGCGCTCAACTATGAGCTCGGCGTCACCTATCACGAATATACCCGCCGAAGCACGCAGCTCGATACAATCGTGGATCGGCTGCAGCTCGCGCTTCGTGGGCTCGGCGGAGAGAATTGCAACCGCGCAGCCAACACGCCCGGCCGGAATGGCTGCCTCTTCTACAATCCGTTCTCGAATGCCATTCAGCGCAATCCGCTCACGGGTCAGGTCAACCCGGGCTTCAATGCAGCGGTGGCGAATTCAAACGAGGTCTTCGAATATTTCCTGAAGCCGAGCTTCTCGCGCCTGACCAACGAAATTCTCGTCGCTGACGCCCTAGTGAGCGGCCAGACCGGCATCACCCTGGGCGGCGGAGCCGTCGGCTTTGCCGTCGGCGCGCAATATCGCAAGGAGAAGGCGAGAGGCAGGTACGGCTTTTTCAACAACCGAGACATCAATCCTTGCCCATCTTCGTTGGATTTCGGCGTGAACACCTGTACGCAGCCGACCGGATTGTTCGGCTTCCTCGGCGCCAGCTCCGACTATGACACAAGCGGCGACGTCAAGGCGACCTTTGCCGAGTTGCAGATCCCGGTCCTCGACACCATCAACGTCCAGCTCGCTGCGCGCTATGAGGATTTCGGCGGGCGGGTCGGATCGACGTTCGACACGCAGGCGCGCGCGCGCTGGCAGGTAACGCCATGGCTGGCGCTTCGCGGCGGCATCGGCACCACCTTCCGAGCGCCGCCGATCACGATCATCCAGCCGAACGATTTCGTCACATCGCTCCAGTTCGTCGGCGGTTCGTTCCGCGCCGTGGTGGTGCAGGACAACCCCAATCTGACGCCGGAGAAGGCGCTCAACTACAGCGCCGGCGTGGTGCTCGAGGCTGGGGGCTTCCGCGGCACGGTCGATTACTACCGCTACGAACTCGAGGACCAACTGGTCGCTGAACCGGTGTCTGGCCTGCGCCGCGCGGTGTTCGGTGGAACCGATGCGCCCTCTGCTCTAGCGAACTGCTCCAGCCCATTCATCGGCAGGTTCACGCTCAACCAGCCTTGTGTGCAGGGCACCACCAACCTCGGCAATGTCACTCGCATCACGACGAGCTTTATCAACGGTCCGGAGCTGCAGAATTCGGGCGTGGACGTCCTCGCTGACTACTCGTTCGAAGTGGGGTCGGCGCGGATGATGGTCGGCGGCACCGGCACCTATATCTTGGATTATAAGAACGGCGACCTTTTGACGGACGGCATTCTGCTGCAGCCCGGCTTCAACGCGGTCGGAAAGCTGAACTTCCAGACGACCGCTTACCCGCTGCCGCGGATCAGGGGCCAGGCCTATGTCCAGGGCGAAATGGGGCCCCACCACCTGCGCGCGACCGTGAACTACGTTCACCGCTACAAGGACCAGCGTTTCGAATCCACGCCTGATGTGCCTGGGTTTCGGATTAGCTCCTTCACGACCGTGGATCTGGTGTACCGTCTCAATCTGTTCGAAACGACTGACATCACGCTCGCCGCCTTCAACATCTTCGACGAGGAACCGCCGTTCGCGCGGCTCGACTTCAACTACGACCCATTCACGGCGAGCCCGGTGGGCCGTCAGCTGAAGGTCGGCATCTCAACGCGCTTCTGATCGCGACCATGTGGAGGGCGCGCGCGAAAGCGCGGCCCTTTCGCCTTACGGCCTGATCGGTTGAGGTGAAGCGCTACGCGCTTCAGCCGAAGGCGTGAATCAGGCCCTTTCACATGGCTAGCGAGGTGGATCGGCAAACAAGCCGTAGGCAATCGTGGAGGCATAATCGGCGACCGCCCGATCAGGCTCGGTTCTGTGCGCCCATTTTTGAAGATCCACCGCAGCGTTCAGCATCGCCATAATAGCTTGGCTGGCTACCAGCGGATCTATCGCTCGCATCGAACCCTCGGTGATCCCGTCGATCATGGTGCCCGCGAACCGCCGCGCCATTCGGTTCGAACGGTCGACGACCTGATTGCGAAGATCCCCCGGTAGGGCTTGCAAGGCCGTCGTGCGAAGCAGCGGATGATCTCCGAAGAACTGGAAGTGAAGCAAGGTCACGATCGCCGAGGTGAGGCGCTGCCAGTAGCTTCCGCCGGTCTCATCCGCGGCAGCCTGCACCAGCGAGACGCGCTCGTAGCTTCGGCGAAAGCATTGGACGACCAGGTCGTCCTTCGCCTCGAGATGGTGATAGAAGCTGCCCTTGGTCACGTTGAGTTCCGAGGCGATCCGCTCGACGGAAGCGCCGCGGTAGCCCCGGACGTTGATCAGCCGGATTGCGGCCCTCAGGAACTTCTCCTGGGCTGGGTCCTCACCGGGTTGGCCGATCGTTAGCAGCAGTGGCTCCCAGGGCGCTCCCTTGGCACCGATGCCCCCATCGAAAATCTCGAACAGGCGGTGGCGAACCCGTTCGAAATCGGCTGTCGAGTAGCGCGTCAGCCATGCCGGCAGCCAAAACGTGTTTTCGATGAGCACATTCGCGCGCGCAGTGTTGAGGCGTTTTTGATCGTCCCCTTCCGCGGGTCCGAAAAAGTCCCGCACCTTGCGGAAGATCGCGGACCATTTCTCCGCCAGTTCATTCCGGAGCGGCTCTTCCAGCGCGCGCATGTCGGACAGCACCGTTACCGCTCGCTCCTCGCGGCGGCGAATCCGCGCCCGCATGTCGAAATGGAGCTTTAGATACGCCGCGACGCGGGCCCGCGGATCGGCCTCAGACCCGGCCTCTTCCACCTGTTCTTCCAGCCGGCTGAGCGAATGTTCGAGAGCGGCCGCGGCGAGCAGCTCCTTGCGTTTGAAATAGTAGGTGACGCTCGTGGTGTTGAGGTTCACCATGTCGGCCACGTCCACGAACGTCATGCCCCTAACGCCGTTCTGGTTGATCAGCGCGGACGCGGCGTCCAAAATCGCTTCGCGCTTTTGCTGGAATCGGCTGGTCTGGTCCGGCTGCGTGCTCATGGTGTCTCGTTTTACCCAAAAGCGGGCGGCATCGCACCCGCTGCGTCGTTAGCATAGTATGTTTCGAGGGCAGCTCCTGTTCAATGCTGTCCACCGGTGGCAGCGCTATTTACCGTAGTTGCGGTATGCCCTAGCTGCGGGGGAGAAGTGTTAATCGGCTTCGTGAGGATGAGAGGCTTGGGCGAGGAATGACCACGGCTTCATCGGCTTTGACTGGATCGGCGGAAGATCTGGATCGCGCAAGCCTCGAGCGCTGGCTGGCGGCGAACATTCCGGGCATTGCAGGACCGATCGAGGTCAGCAAGTTTCCGGGAGGTCAGTCCAACCCGACGTACCGGGTCTATGCGAGCTCGGGCAAATATGTGCTGCGGCGAAAGCCATTCGGCCCGATCCTTGCTTCCGCTCACGCCGTGGAGCGTGAATTCCGGCTGATTTCCGCGCTTCACCCGGCCGGGTTTCCCGTCGCGGAGCCATACGCGCTTTGCGAGGATCCGCAGGTGATCGGCGTCCCGTTTTACGTCATGTCGCTGGTCCAAGGCAGGACCTTTTGGGACGGCAAGCTGCCGGGGGAGACGCCGGAGACCCGCAGGGCGGTTTACGAGGCGATGATCCGAACGCTTGCGGACCTTCATTCGCTCGATCCCGCGCGGCTCGGCCTTGCCGACTACGGCCCACCGGGCAATTATTTCGAGCGCCAGGTGCGCCGCTGGACCAAACAATATCGGGCGGCGCAGACGGACGACCTGGAGACCGTCGAAAAGCTGATCGAGTTCCTGTCCCGCACGGTTCCCGAGCAAACGCGCACGTCGATCATCCACGGTGACTACCGGATCGACAACATGATCTTCGCGCCGGGCAAGCCCGAGATCCTGGCCGTGCTTGACTGGGAGCTTTCGACTCTCGGCGATCCCCTTGCCGACTTTGCCTATCTGGCAATGCAGTGGGAGATGCCCTCCGAAGGTGAGGGCGCGGGCCTCAAAGGCGTCGACTTCGCTGCCACCGGTATCCCGACACTGGAGGAGGCGGTGACGCTTTATTGCGGACTAACGGGGCGGGATGGAGTCCCAGACCTCCAATGGTATTTCTCGTATAACCTGTTTCGCCTGCTTGGCATCGTGCAGGGCATCCGCAAGCGCTTCCTGGACGGCAATGCCTCCAGCGACAATGCGGAGGCGGCAGGCTCGCGCGTTCCCATGCTTGCCGCTGCCGCGTGGGAATTCGCCCGGAAGGCCGGCGCACCAGCCTGAGGAGATTTCGATGGCCCTTTTTCTTGCCTCCCCGGCGGCGGCTTCTGTCAACCGCCAGACGGTGGTGCTGGACGCAGGATCGACGGCGTGAGCGCGGCCCAGGCGGAGGAGGCTGCGCCGAGGACAAGCCTTGCCGACATCATCGGCAGCGCCGACCGGGCAGACGAACGCTTTCGCGTGGTGGTTCCCGATGCCTGGATGCAGGGGCGCACTGCCTATGGCGGGTTGACGGCGGCGCTGGCCCTTCAAGGTGCGATCGAACGCACGCCCGACCTGCCGCCGCTCCGGTCAGCGCAAATCGCGTTCATCGGGCCCCTTGCCGGCACGATCGAGGTCAAGACTGAAACCCTCCGGCGTGGACGGCTCGCCTCATACGTTCAGGCGGATGTGCATTCCGACGCTGGGCTGGGCCTTCGCGCTACATTCCTGTTCATGAATGCATTTCAGTCGTCGGTCGACTATAATCAAGGCTCGGCGCCCCCGGTCCCGAGCCCCGACGAAGCCGCGCCCGCCGTGCGGCGGAACGGCAACTTCTTCACCAGCAACTTCGAATATCGTCATGCGCTACCGATCAGCGAGCGGGGGACCCCGGCATTCCTGCGCTGGACCCGCCTCGAGGAGCGGGATGGTCTCCACCCGATGGTGGAGATCTTGGCCGTGGGCGATGCGTTGCCGCCTGCCGCCATGCCGCTGTTCGAGAAGCCGGGGCCGGTGAGTTCGCTCACATGGCTGGTGAACCTGCTGACCGACAAGCCGGCCACGCGTGACGGCTGGTGGCTGCTGCGTTCCGGATCAGATTACGCGCGCCACGGCTGCAGCAGCCAGACCATGCTGATCTGGAACGCGGATGGCGAGCCGGTAGCAAGCGGAATGCAGAGCGTAGCCTTGTTCGGCTGAGCGCTACGCCCGAGCGCGAGTGTGCTTTGTAGTCAGGCGGAATCACCTGACGGCTCGGAAAGCACGGCAATCAAAGGTCAAGTGCAAGGTGCGTTAAGTGTAAATCGTCACCCCGGACTTGATCCGGGGTCTACCTTTTCAGACCGGACCCACCTGACAGAAGAACAGGTGGATGCCGGATCAAGTCCGGCATGACGAAGTTGGTCCGATTTCGCGCAGCTTGCTCTAGCGCTGAAACCGTTTCTTGGCTGCGGCAGCCTGGCTGCGGACAAGACCGGTAAGATCGCCCTGCGCGATGCTGACGTCGATGAGGTGCAAGCCCCATTCCTTGAGAACCGCACCGCTGGCGATGACGTCGCCGACGATCGCGTCGGTCCTGGGATCGGCCGGATTCCCGTTCACCGTAACTTCCAGGTAGCTGCCCGAGCTGTTCGCGACGCATCGTCCTGAAAGGAGCCCCGGCACCTTCACGAACGGCGTCTCGATCTTCGCTCCGCCCCTGATCCAGGGCGGCGGCGCCGCTGCCGAAAATCCCGCGCCTCCGGTGCCGAGATAAGCCTCGAGCGGGACCTTCTCCCCGCCCTGAAGCGCGGCGGGGTTGGTGCAGGCGATCTGCTGCCCGCGATCCTGGCTGCGCCCGAAGCGGCTATTCTCCGGCGGCGGCAGATCGTGTCGGAAACTGACGTAGGAGACGACGCAACCGGTCTGTTGCGATGAGCGGCAGAGCGGCACCGATTTGAATGCGCCGCCGACGTCCGCGCCGGAAGGAACCTGCAGGTTGAACCCGATCAGCATGGCCGAGAGCATCCGGCTCTGCAGTGGCTTGCCGTCAATCTCAGCCTGCACCAGCTCCTGCAGCATCCGCGCACCCTGGCTGTGGCCGACCAGGACGAACGGTCGGCCCCCATTGTCATTCTCGATATAGTGCCGGAAGGCCGCCAGCACATCGCGATAGCCAAGCGTTCGGTCAGCCTCCATGGGCTTGCCGGCCATGGCGGACCGAAGCGCGGTTAGCGTCACCTGCCGGTAGAGGGGAGCGAAGGTGCGACACACGGATCCGAAGCGCGCGAATTGGCTCGCAACCACGCGCCTTTCATCCTCGCCCGCGACAAGGTCGCTATTCGGTCCTGGATCGGTCGAGACGGTGGGATAGACGTAGAAGCAATCAACCGAAGGCGATCGCGCCCGCTTGAAACGCTCGATCCTCGTCTTGCCGTTTGGCGCGATCACCGTGGCGTCGAGATCGGTCGCGCAGAAGTCACTGCGTCCGGGCCGGCAGAGCCAGTTCTGCTGCTCGTTGTAGTCAGCCGGGGGGGCTGCGGTTTGCGCGTTGGCAGCCGCGGTCAGGAGCAAGGACGTAAGCAGCATCGATTTCCTCCTGAGCTTGGGATCCGAGCGGTCAGGCGTCGGCGGGGAGGCGCGCCGGCTGCTCTTCGAACAGCTTCCTCAGCTCCCTTTTCATGATCTTGCCGTTCGCGTTCCGCGGCAAGGTTTCCTCGGAAAAGATGATGCGGACCGGCACCTTGAAAGATGCGAGCCGCGCGCGAACCCATTCCTTCAGCTCTTCCTCGCTCGCTGTGGTGCCCGGTGCAAGGTGCACCACCGCAGCCGGCTCTTCGCCCAATGTCCGGTGCGGGATTCCGACCAATGCGGCATCAGTGACGGCAGGGTGGTCGTAGAGAATGTTCTCCACTTCCGAAGAATAGATGTTTTCGCCGCCCCGGATCACAATGTCCTTCGCCCGGTCGACAATGTAGCAAAAGCCTTCCTCGTCGAGGCGCGCGAGATCGCCCGTTCTGACCCATCCGTCCACGAAGGTCGCGGCGGTCGCTTCGGGGTCGTTCCAATAGCCTCTGACGATCTGCGGTCCTCGCGCCCACAACTCCCCGACTTCCCCTACGGCAAGCTCACGGCTCGCATCCTCGCTCATGATCTTGAGGTCCGAGACGGGAACGGGCGGCCCGCAGCTGTCGGGTCGGTTGAGATAGTCTTCAGACCCGTGGCTGGTGACCGTAGCGGACGTTTCGGTCATTCCCCACCCGTTCCCGGGCAGCGCACCCAATTCTTTCTTGATCCTGCGCACCAGATCAGGCGCCGAGGGCGCACCGCCATATGCGATCGCTTCCAGCGAACTCAGGTCGTATTTGTCCCGATCGGGATGCTCCAGCAGCTGCCATGCGATGGTCGGAACGCCGCCGGTCGTGCTCACCCGCTCCCGTTGGATGATCTCGAAAGCAGTCACCGTGTCCCATCTGCGCATGAAGATCGTGGTGTTGCCGGCCGCAACGGTTCCCATAAGCCCTGAGCAGCAGGCGGTAACGTGGAATAGCGGAATCACGGTGAGCGCCACCTTGGGCTGCGGCGCCGGAGGAGTCTCGCCGCGGCGGAGCACGGACCGCATCGCCGAATAGCCGGTCGACAAGATGGCCGAAAGGATGTTCCGGTGCGTGCCGATCGCGCCCTTCGGTTTTCCGGTGGTTCCGCTCGTATAGAAGATGGTCGCATCATCGTCCGGATGAATGTCGATGGTGGGCAGGTCGACATCCGGCAGCTTGCCGTAATCGTGCGGCGATCCGATCACGTCCTCGAGCGGCCGTGCGCAGTCCGTCAGCCCGCCACGGCTGCGGCTCACCAGCGCCAGCTCAAGCTCCGGGAGCGTGCCCAGCTGCGGCTCGATCCGATCCCATCTTTCCGCATCGCAGATCAAAAGCTTCGTACCGGAATGCGACAGCGCGTATTGGAGCTCCCCGCCCGTCCACCAGGCGTTGAGCGGTACGACGATCGCGCCGACCGCGGCCACAGCGAAGAAGGCGACGGGCCATTCCGGCAGGTTCCGCATCGCCAACGCGACGCGATCCCTTTTCCTGACGCCGAGCCGCTGCAGTTCCAGCGCGAGCGCTGCAGTGGCGCGGAACCAGGCTTCGTAGGTGACCCGCTCGTCCTCGTAGATGGTGAAGATGCGGCTGCCATAAGCCGCCCGGGCGATGCGGGCGAGCGCAGGGAGGCTCGGGGGCGTGTTCTTCCACGTGCGGGTCGGCACGCCGCGGATCACCACGGTCTCCATTTCGAACCGTTCGCCCGGCGCGCACAGTCTTGCCTCGATCTCCTTGAGGGAAGCGGCGGGCCAAGGCCGCTCCCCCTGCGTCATCGCCGTCATCCTGTCCGATCCTAAATAGGGTTTGCTGCTTATGACTGGCGGAAACGATATTGCCGAATCGGGAAACCCTCAAGAGTTGCTGGAGAATTTGACCCTTGCTGTGCAACGGGCCATGGAGAAGTGTCGAAGACAGGGTATGGAGTGATATGAACAAGGCGGGCTCGCAGCCGCATGGCTTTGACACTGGGCGCCTGGCGCGGCTCGATGCGCACTTGCAAGAAAGGTACCTGACCCCAGGACGGCTTCCTCACACCCAGCTTCTGGTCGCGCGGGAGGGGGAGGTGGTTCATTTCTCCTCGCTCGGCGCCGCGCGCGCCGATGGCCGTCCGCTTCAGGACGACGCGATTTTCCGCATCGCCTCGATGACCAAGCCGATTACCTCCGTCGCCTACATGATGCTGCTCGAGGAGGGGAAGACCGCCCTGGACGACCCGGTTTCCCGCGTGATCCCCGAATTTTCCGATGTCGGCGTCTATGCCGGCGGCGGCGCTGGGGTTCCGTTCGTCACCCGCCGCTCCTCGGCGATGCGGATGGTGGATCTGCTTCGCCACACCGCGGGGCTCACCTACAGCTTCCAGAACCGCACCAACGTCGACGCCGCCTATCGCGAGGCCAGACTGGACTCGCTGCGGACCGCGCACGACAACGACCAGTTCATTGCGACGCTCGCCGGAATCCCGCTGGAGTTCGAGCCTGGAGAGGCATGGAACTATTCGGTTGCAACCGACGTGCTCGGGGTGGTGGTGGCGCGGCTTTCAGGAATGAGCCTTGGCGAGTTCTTCCGCACCCGCATCTTCGAGCCGCTCAAGATGGTGGATACGGCCTTTCATTGCCCGGCCGAAAAGCTGGACCGTCTCAGCGACGCTTATGTGAAGCATCCTAAGAACGGGCGCGTGCTCAACGACCCCGCCGAGAAGAGCGCCTGGAGTACGCCGCCTAGCTTCCAGTCGGGTGGGGGCGGCCTTGTCTCGACGATCGCCGACTATCATCGTTTCTGCACCATGCTGGTGAACGGCGGGGAGCTGGATGGCGCGCGCATCGTCAGCCCGAAGACGATCCAGCTGATGACCGCCAACCACCTGCCCGGCGGGGCTGACCTGACGCA
Source organism: Pseudomonadota bacterium (assembly GCA_016781555.1). Lineage (GTDB taxonomy): Bacteria > Pseudomonadota > Alphaproteobacteria > Sphingomonadales > Sphingomonadaceae > Allosphingosinicella. The sequence continues at coordinate 57,001 of JADDQD010000249.1, forward strand.
GATGTCCCGGTCGCTGTTCAGCGAAGCGGCCAATGCGGGGGCAGGCTTCGGCCTCGGCTTCGCCGTCAACGTAGATCCGCCGCGGACGATGGTGCCGGGCTCCAGGGGCGAGTTCTACTGGGGCGGCATGTACTCGACGGCCTTCTTCGTCGATCCGGTGGAGCGGCTCACGATGGTTTTCATGACCCAGCTGATGCCGTCGAGCAGCTACCCGATACGACGGGAGCTGAAAACGCTCATCTATTCGGCGCTCACGCGCTCCTATTGCTGAACCGGAGAGACCGCGCGATGACTCCTCCAGCAGAAACACTTGTCCCTCAG
>JADDQD010000249.1:57352-63103 GCA_016781555.1 Pseudomonadota bacterium
TGCTTTGGACGCTGCTCGTCGTCTACACGCTCAACTTCCTTGACCGGCAGATCGTCAACATTCTGGCGGAACCGATCAAGCGCGATCTCGGGCTTTCCGACACTCAGATCGGACTGATGACGGGGCTCGCTTTCGCGGTCCTCTATACGGTGCTCGGGATTCCGATTGCCCGCTATGCCGACAACCCGAAGACCAGCCGGACCGGCCTCATCTCCGTGTCGCTTGCATTCTGGTCCGGCATGACCGCCTTGTGCGGGCTGGCGCAGAATTTCGGCCAGCTGCTGCTCGCCCGGGTCGGCGTCGGCGTCGGCGAGGCGGGCTGCACGCCGGCGGCGCACTCACTCATCTCCGACACCGTGCCCGCCAGCAAACGATCCTCGGCGATCGCCTTTTATGGTCTCGGCATTCCGATCGGCAGTTTGCTCGGAATGGCGATCGGGGGCGTGCTCGCCGACGCGTTCGGCTGGCGCATTGCCTTTCTCGTGGTCGGTATCCCGGGGGTGCTGATCGCGCTCATCCTGCCGCTGCTGATCAAGGAACCTCGGAAATCCGCCTCGCCCGCCGATCGAGCCGCTGCTGCGAACCGCCTTCCGACGCGCGAGGCGTTCAGGGAGATCGCCCGTTCCCCTGCCTTCATTCAGCTCCTTCTCGGCGCCTCGCTGGTCGCCTTTCTGTCCTATGGCAAAACTGTGTGGCAGGCGATCTTCTTCATCCGCACGCACGGGCTAAGCCCCGGCGAGACCGGCTTGTGGCTAGGCGTCCTCGGCGGACTTGCCGCAATGGCAGGGACCTGGGCCGGCGGCTTTCTTGCCGATCGGTTCGGCGGAAAGGACCCGCGCCACCTCGTCACCGCACCCGCTTTGGGACTGATTGTCGGCGCGCCCATTCTCTTTTTCGGCTACGCCGCGCAGGACTGGCGGCTGGGGCTGTTCCTCATCGTGATCGCACTGTTCCTCAACAACTTCTATTACGGCCCGACCTATGCGTGCGTGCAGGCGCTGGTTCGGCCGCAGGCGCGGGCGATGGCGACAGCGGTCATGCTGTTCGCGCAGAACCTCATCGGTTTGGGCCTCGGCCCGCTGTTCTTCGGGATGCTGTCGGACGCGCTGAAGCCGGTCGCCGGCGAGGAAAGCGTGCGCTGGGTGCTGTTCGGCGCCGCTGGGCTCGGGCTCGTTCCGGCATATTTCTTCTGGCGCGCGAGAAACCCCCTTCGCCGCGAGCTCTTGAACAAGGCGTAGGGGTCGATTTCGCCGCGACCGCAAGGCGCAAAGTCCCAGCGGGGCCGTGTAGCCAACGTCCGTTTGCCGAACCTCGACAACAGCCACTTCTGCCTGTCATGGCTTATCCGGGTCACCGACTGTTGAGTGCTGGCCCGGTTGTTGTACGGCAGCCTACTTCAGTCGCAAGCTATTGGGCTTGTGCCAGAGCATTTGCAGGCAGTGCCTTCGGCAGAATCGGTGACCATGCTGGAGGTGGAGTGAATGCCCGCCGGATTGCTCTCTCGCTCGGCCTTTCTTGGACGTTTCGTCGCCCCTGCTCGGGAGCGCGTTCGTCTTGCTTCTCGCCCTCGCGAGCACCGCCGATGCGGCGACTGCGCCAAAGCCGCTGTTTCGGGACCCTGTACACGACGGGGCCGCGGACCCGTCGATCGTCTATGACAGGGCAAAGCGGGAGTGGCTGATGTTCTACACGAACCCTAGTCATGTCCGAATCGCCGCGTCGGCAAACCTGTAGTCATGAAGCGGGGGCAAATCACAACTGAAAGAGCAGCTTGACCGAATAGTCGCACGGCTGAAAATGGCCGACAGCGGTCAGTCCGCTACCGGGCGAGGGACGCAGGAAAACGGACGTTCGCTCCTGGCTGGCTTTGAGTCGTTTAGCCACTGAGGCGTTTTCTGAGGAGCACCACCAGCCCCAAAGCCGTCGCGGCGGCTGCGGAGATGAGCGGCAAGGTTGGGACCGAGCCCACGGCTTGCAGACCCATTGCCGCTATCAACGCGCCCAGCAACTGCCCCAGCAGCCGCGCCAGCGAGAGCATGGTCGAGGCGGCACCGACCCGTGCCAGCGGTGCCCCAGTCAGCATGATTCGATTGTTCGACGTCTGGAACAAGCCGAAGCCGCACCCGAACGTCGCCATGCCCACTGCGATGGCCGCGGGCAGGGGCCATGCAGAGATAATCCCCAATAGCGCCACCAGACCCGCGGCTGCCACGAGGAGCCCGATCACGGCGGTGCGCCCGCTCGGCCACCGCCCGAGCAGGCGCCCTGCCAGAACCGAAGCTAAGCCGACACCGACCGGAAGCGGCGTGATCATGAGGCCGATCGCCGCGAAGCCGAAGCCGAAGCGGTGCAGGATGAAGGGCAGCGTCACCAACACGCATCCCTGCGCGGTGAACGCGCAGATGGACGCGAGGTAGGCGCTACGCAGCGTCGGATTTCCAATCAGGTCGATCGGAACGAGCGGTTGATCGCGACCCCTCAGCCGCGTCGCGACTGCAAGCGCCGCGCCGATGCCCAGCGGCAAGGCCGTCGCGCTCCACGCAACCGGAAGGTTCCCCGCCAGCCCCGCCAGGCAGATGAACAGCGCGCCAAGGCCGACCGCAGTGCAGAGGGCGGCGATCCCGTCGAAGGCCGCGCCCACAGCGCGCGAGCGCGGGAGGAAGGCCGCGCCGAGCGTGAACGAGACTAGGCCGAGCGGAAGATTGACCGCGAACAGGAACGGCCAGGACGCGACGGAGAGCAAGACCGCCGCCAAGCTTGGTCCTGCGGCGGCGGTGACCGCTACAACCACCCCGTTCCAGCCGATACCTTTGGCGAACAAGGCGTGGGGATAGACCCCGCGCATGAGCGCACCGTTGAGCGCCATCATCGCCGCCGCCCCGAGGCCTTGCGCAAAGCGGGCGAGCGTCAGCGCGGGCAGGTTCTGGCTGAGCGCGCACGCTCCCGACGCGACGGTGAAGAGGACGAGTCCGGCCAGATAGACGCGCCGATGGCCCAGTGTCGCGCCCAGCGCCCCGGCCGGCAGCAGCGCCATGATGATCGCGATCTGGTAGGCATTGATCACCCAGATCGAGGACGCAGCGCTACTGCCGATGTCGCGCGCGATCGTCGGCAGCGCCACGCTGACGATGCCGGCATCGAGCACCGACACCGCCATCGCGATCCAGAGGCCCGCCACCGCCCAATGCCGGCGCGGCGCGGGAACTCCATCCAGGGACGAAGCGATGGGTGCCGCCAATCTCGCGCTACCCCCGCTTTCAGGTGGCGGGTGTGCCGGCGCCCGCATAGCCGTCCGTCGCGCGGATCAGGCGATCGAGGATCGCTGGTTCTGAATAAGCGTGGCCGGCACCTTCGATGAGGTGAAACTCCGCCTCCGGCCAGGCGCAATGCAGTTCGTAGGCGGTTCGCGCCGGGCAGGCCATGTCGTACCGCCCCTGCACGATCGTGCCCGGTATCCCCCGCAGCCGGGAGGCGTCACGTAGCAACTGGCCTTCCTCCAGCCAGGCGCCGTGCACGAAATAGTGATTCTCGATCCGCGCGAAGGCGAGCGCGAAGTGTGGATTCTCGAACCCGGAGGTAATGCCCGGATCGGGCAGCAGCGTGATCGTGCGGCCCTCCCACAGCGTCCACGCCCGAGCCGCCTCCAACCGGATCACTTCCTCCTCGCCGGTCAGGCGGCGGCGATAGGCGGCGCGCAGGTCGTGGCGCTCGTCCGGCGGGATCGGCCGCAGGAAGTCTTCCCAGAACTCTGGGAACATCTCGGAGGCGCCGAACTGGTAATACCAGTCAAGCTCGGCTTCCCGCACGGTGAAGATACCGCGCAACACCAGCTCGCTGACATGCTCCGGATGAGTCTCAGCATAAGCGAGCGCCAGCGCCGACCCCCAGGAGCCGCCAAACACCAGCCACCGTTCCACCCCCATCAGCGCGCGAAGCCGCTCCATGTCGGCGACGAGATGCCAGGTCGTGTTCGCATCCAGCCCGGCGTGCGGGGTGGAGCGCCCACAGCCTCGCTGATCGAAGAGCATCACGTCATACAGGTTCGGATCGAACAGCCGGCGATGGTTGGGCGAGATGCCGCCGCCCGGTCCGCCGTGCAGGAACACTGCCGGCTTTGCGCTCGGCGTGCCGCTGCGCTCATAATGGAGGACATGGCCGTCGCCGACGTCGAGCGTGCCGGTCTCATAGGCCTCGACCGGCCGATGGAAACCCCGCAGGCTGCTCATGCGGACAAGGTGCGGAGCCGGCGCGGCACGAGATCGAGCGGCGCGCCGTCGGCCGCAGTGACCGCCGCGCCCATCAGGTGATGATCCGGGCTGTGGGCACAGGCAGGGTCGGTCGCCGCCGCATCGCCGGCCAGTGCCAGCGCCTGGCAGCGGCAGCCGCCCCAGTCGATCTCCTTGCGATCGCAGGCACGGCAGAGTTCGGGCATCCAGTCGACTCCGCGGAAGCGGCTGAAGGCGTCGCTGTCAACCCAGATTTCGGCGAGCGATACATCCCGCACGGTCGGAAATTGGAAGCCTGGCAAGGTCTCGGCCGCGTGGCAGGGCAGCGCCTTGCCGGAGGGCGAGATGTTGATGAAGCGGTTGCCCCAGCCGCCCATGCACGCCTTGGGACGCGCAGCATAATAATCGGGCACGACATAGTCTATCGTGATCCGGCCATTGAGCCGCTGCCGGGCCGCGGCGACGACACCGTTGACATGCTCCAACTGCGCGAAGGTTGGCAGCAGCGCGTTCCGGTTGAGCAGCGCCCAGCCATAATATTGGGTGTGAGCAATCTCGATCCGCTCTGCACCCAGCGCCTCGCCGAGCGCTATCATCTCGCCGACCCTCTCGGCATTCTGCTTATGCACCACGAAATTCGCGGTGAGCGGCAGGCCTGCCTCGCAGATGCGGCGCGCCGCGTCCAGCTTCTTCGCATGGCCGCCGCGATAGCCGCTGAACCGATCGGCCGCGGGTGCCGCGGCATCCTGGAAGCTGAGCTGGATATGGTCGATGCCCGCGGCAAGCAGAGCGGCCATGGCCTCGTCCGTCAGCAGTACGCCGGAGGTGATGATGTTGGTGTATAGGCCGAGCGACGATGCATGGGCGACCATCTCCACGAGATCGCGCCGCGCCATCGGCTCCCCGCCCGAGAAATGAACCTGGAGGATGCCGAGCGCCGCCGCCTCCCCAAGCACGCGCCGCCATTCATCAGTGGTGAGTTCGGCCTTCCGATCGTCGAGCGCGAGCGGGTTGGAGCAATAGGCGCATTGCAGCGGGCAGCGATGGGTAAGCTCCGCAATCAGGCCCATCGGTGGTGGCGGACCGTTCACAGCTGGACCGCACCGCGCGTAGACAAATTCGCGAACGTCGCCGCCACATCCTCCGCGATCATCTCCCGCGGGGCATCGAAGCGCGCGGCGAGATCGTCGACGATCGCGTCGATCGAGCGCGTCCCGTCGACCAACTTCAATATCTCGACCGCCGTCTCGTCCGGCATGAACAGTTTCTCCGGCGCCAACAGCACCCAGGCATTCCGCACCGCATCGAAGCGAAATTTCACGCCACGACGGAATGTCGGAACGGCAGCCATGTCCGTCAAGCGGTGGCAGCCGGAACGAACGCGCCCGGGGGAGTCATGCCTGGGGAAACATAGGCGAAATAGAGGCCGTCGAGCTGCGACCAGAGCACGGCGCACTTGAAGCGCAATGCGGCCAGCACAGCCTCCTGCTTTTCACGCGTGTCGGCGTTGCGCTTCACATAGGCG
>JADDQD010000129.1 GCA_016781555.1 Pseudomonadota bacterium
GCACCGAGCCGTCGAAGCGGGTGAGCTGATAGCCAAAAGATTTCACGTGGCGGCCGACGATCCGAAAGTCCCCTGATTGCAGATCCCAGTCCCACGCGGCATCCCCTACGGCCTCGAGCGCCAGCCGCAGCGTTTCTTCCTGAGCCTCTACGGCGGCTTGCGCCTTTTTCCGCTCCGTAACGTCCCTGAAGTAGACCTGTAGGCCGGAAGGAATCGGGTGGATGTCGACCTCGAACCACAGGCCGAGATGCGAAGCAAAAAACTCGAACTGTGTGGATGTTCGGTCTTTGGCAGCCGCTTGGGTCTGCCTCCACTCTTTCGTTCCTCGCTCGGAGGCAAAAACGTCGTGAAGCTCCGCGCCGATCAGATCTCGCCCTTGCCCAAGAACCTTTCGAGCGTTGCGGTTCAGAAAGGTGAAGCGCCACGCCGCATCGAGCAGCGCCACGCAGTCGCTTGTGTGTTCGAGCACCTCGAGCACATTCGGCAGTTGTGGAGGCGAAGGGCTTACCGGGTGAAGATAAGATCCGGTCCGGAGCGGCGGCTCCTCTTGGAGAATTGGGCGCTGCATCTGATCGGTACTCCAACACGCCGCTCTCGCAGCATCAGCCCCCGCCCCGTCTTCGGACGCCGCGAGTGTAAAACCGCTTACCGGAAATGCCTAATGGGGCGCTGAGGCCGTTGGGCAGCGATCAATTGAAAGGGCGGGCCATTGACCTCGGCGTCGCGGCGGCTGAGCTAAATCCAGTCAGCCTCGTCAGGATGTTCAGCTTGATCTGCCGCGTGCCGACACAGGCCAGAAGGCGACCACCGTCTCCCCTTCGGATACGGCATAACAATCGTAGAGATTGACCGTAGGGTCGCAGTGCGGCGCCAAGAGCGTTACGCGCTGATCCAGAGCGGGATCAATCATCCCGTCCGGTGTAAGCAGCATACCATGCTCGTCGCCCATGAAGATGTAGCGGCTGGCCCGATCGGCGCCGGCAAGCACTGTTGGCGGGCCTGCATCGGTCGCCAGGCTCTTCAGGCCAGCATCGACGGTCACTCGGCCGCGACTGTTCGCGCTGACCACGCGCGTGTCGATCGAGAGGGCATGCTCGAAGCGAGGGCCGGCGGCCTCGCAATCTGCGTACTGGCGATCCATGAAGACGTAAGAGCCGGGCTGGAGCTCGGTCAGCACGCCAAGCTCCCCATCAATAGCAAAGCTGCCCGTGCCGCCCCCGCTGACCGTTTCGGCTGGCAGACCGGCCGCGCAAAGCGCGTCCAGGATGACGGCCAGATACCGAGTCCGCTCGGCCAGAGCTGCTTTCCGGTCGGTGGCGGACGCAATGTGCTGCACCGTCCCGCAGTAGAACTGGACCCCCCGGTAGCTGAGGCCCTCGCTGGCAACGATCCGCCGCGCCAGCGCGACTGCGGCTTCGGCCGAGGTGACGCCTGTGCGATGCGAGCCCGTATCGACGTCCACCAGCACGCTGAGGCTGCCATCGCCGATCTCCGCCGCGATCCGGTCAACATTGTCGGGGTGGTCAACCACGACGGCGAGCCGTTCCATCCTTCGGTGAAGGCGGGCGAGCCGCGCGACCGCGTGGGCCGATACGACCGGCGAAGTGATCAGAATGTCCTCGATCCCCTCCGACGCGAGTGCCTCCGCCTCGCCGAGCTTGGCGCAGCATATGCCACGCGCGCCCGCCGCGATCTGCCGACGCGCGATCTCTCCGCTCTTGTGCGTCTTGGAGTGCGGTCGGAGGGAGATCCCCTTCTCCTGCGCCCACTGGGCCATGGTCGCGATGTTCCGATCAAGCGCCGCCAAGTCGATTACCAGCGCAGGCGTCGCTAGATCCTCACGACGAACCGGCCGGGTCACAGGTCAGCCTCGCCGGTCGCGGCGTGCAATAGCTGTTCCAGTTCCGAGCCCCTCACGGCTCCCCATCGCGCCCGGCGCCGGCAAGCGCAAGCGGCTTTCAGCAGCTTGAGAGCCCGCTCCGATGTTACTCGCGAGGAACAAGCCACCGATCCGAATTAGCTTGGAAACAGCCAGCGAAGGCCTGCGTTCTGCCCAGCCTTGATCAGCAGAAAAGCGGACCACAATGTCGAAGATCGTAAATGGCTCCAGTCTCCAGCCGCTGTCCGGCACCGCACCCAAGCATATCGTGCTCCTGCTGCACGGCTATGGATCGAACGGTGCGGACCTGATCTCGCTTGCACCGCATTGGAGAAATGCGGTTCCGGATGCTCTCTTTCTGGCGCCGAACGCACCTGGGCGGCTGGGGTTCGGGGGCGGCTATCAATGGTGGCCGCTGTCGGCGTTCACGCCACAAGCCCTCGCGAGCGGGGCCGCTTCGGCAGCGCCGGCGATCGATGCGTTCATCGACAGGAAATTAAAGCAATATGAATTGACGGAAGCTGATCTGGCGATCGTCGGGTTCAGCCAGGGAACCATGATGGCGCTTCATGTGGGCCTTCGGCGCAAGGGCCAGGTGGCGGGGATCGTCGGCTATTCCGGAATGCTCACGGGCGCAGCCGAGCTCGCGCACCAGCCCATCAGCAAACCTCCCGTCTTGCTGATCCACGGTGCTCAGGACCCGATCGTACCAGTGGCTGCACTCCACGCGGCCAAGGCAGATCTTCAGAAGCTCGGGATAGATGTGTCGGAGCACATCTCCCCCAGCCTCGGCCACAGTGTGGATCCCTTCGGCCTGCGGCTCGGGGGCGAGTTCGTCGCGAAAGTGCTGAACGCCGCGCGCTGAACAGGCCGGCGCAAGCTCGTGTCGAAGCTACCCCAGCTCGATCCCGATGCGGCCGCCCGCCACCCAGCGCACGACGCCGCGCAAAGGGGCAAAGTCGTCAAATTCCACCACGACCGACTCTCCAATCTCGGGCTGGAGCGCACTCTTGATCTGCACGCCGCGTTCCGAAATGTTCAGGACGCGAACGGTTGCGCGCGCTCCGGCCATGAGAACCACGGCCCGCTCGACGGCACCCGGATATCGAACGTCCCGACGGTGATCCGTCGGGCGTCGTCCAAGCGCCGATGCCAAGAGGCCGAATAGCTTTCCCCTGCCATCCGCTGCCGCCAAACCGCTGCCGCCGGCGGGGCTGTTTCCCTGTGCATCCTCGGCTTTCAAGATGCACCCGCTCGCAAACTAGAAGCTTTCAGGCTGCGGATCGCGACCATCAGGCGACCCGCCGTTGATCGGGGGCGACATCAGGTTTGGCCCCCTGCCGGCCGAGCCCGCTATCCGTTTCTAGCTCTACGCGGCTTTCGCCCCGAGGAGGCGTGCCACCTCCGAAAAAGCTGTGCTTGCTGCCGCCCGCGTTCTTTGAACGATAAAGAGCCAAATCAGCGTTTCGAGTGAGCCTGTCGACGGTGTCGCCATCCTGTGGCCCGATGGCGATTCCGACCGATGCTCCGACCGAAACTTGCGTGCCCATCATGGCAAAGGGCGTGGTCAGTGCTTCGACGATGTTGTTGGCAATCATCGCAAGTTGTTCACGGTCCCCGTTGCTGGGAACGACCGCGGCAAACTCGTCTCCGCCGAGCCTGCCAACCGAGGCACCGGGCGGGAGCAAATCAGCGAGCCTTAGCCCGATCTTGCGGAGAAGCTCATCGCCGGCACCGTGGCCATAGGTATCGTTGACAGCTTTGAAGCGATCGAGGTCGATCAACATCAGAGCGCACTGCTTGCCACTTTCTGCCCCGCTGTCGAGAGCATGTCCGAGAAGCTCGCGCATGTAGCTTCGATTGGCAAGGCCCGTCAGTGCGTCGTGCCGAGCAGCGTATGTGAGCCTTACGTTGGCGGCTGTGACCTTCTTGCGACTTCTCTGGACTGCAACCAGCGCAACGAAAATAGCGCAGAAGACGATCAGCGCAGCAAGCGCGCCCACAACCGTGATGAGCAGGAGGCGCTCCATCCGCTCTTTCGACCTGGCGAGCTGCGCGTCTCGTTCGAGCTGTCCAGACTTGAGCTTGGCGATGCGAAGCTTCTGGTTGGTCGCGTCGAATCTGGCAGTCAGAAGAGCGGAGCTCGTCGATGCCGCCACGTTGCGCGCTTCGTCGTCCACCTGTTTGAATGCGACCATATGGGCAAAGGCGCGATCAAACTGGTTGAGCTTTGCATAGATCTTACGAGCGGTGTCGTGGAAGTCGCGAAACAGGATGTTGGTCTTATCGAGTTCGATGCCATTGAAGGCCCTCTCGATGTTGTTCCGGGCTCCTAGAAGGTCGCCGCGTGCAAGTGCGACTTGGGCCCGAACGCCCCAAAGGTAAGCCTCCCAGCCTTCCGCTGAACCTGTGGAGAGCCGCAAACCGGCCCGGGCGTTTTCGTCGGCTTGCACAAGTTTGCCATTCAGGACCTGAGCTGAGGCAATGTTGGTCAGCACTCTCGCTTCGAGAAGCGCGCTTTTCATCTTGCGGGCAAGCACCAGAGCCTTCTTATATTCACGCTCTGCTTCGACGGTTTTTCCAAGTTCTTTGAACGCATTCGCACGGTTATTGTGAGAGGAAATGGCAAGAGCAGGATCGTCCGCGAACGCCTCGTCCGCTTGATCGTAATAGCTAAGCGCCCGCGCATGGTCGCGTGCCTCGAGGTAAATCGCGCCGATGTTTTGGAGAACAATCGCCTGACTGCGCGCCTCGCCATTTCGCCGGTAGATATCATGAGCCATGAGCAGATCGGAAAGGGCAGTTGTGACCTCCTGCCCCAGCAATGCGATCCCCGCGCGCGCCCTGAGGAGGTCAGCGTGAAGTTTGCTGTTCGGCAGGTGACGGCCGGCCGTTGCGAGTGCGCTTTCAATAACGGGTTTGGCTTTCGCCGGTTGATTGACCCGCACCAGGGCCTCGCCCTCCAACCACCTGCCGGTAAGTTCATCCATCAGCCGGCCCGAGGGGCTGCTGCTGGTTCTGCTTAGCTCGACTGCGGCGCGGGCATGCTTCAAAGCAACTGCGGGATCGGCCATCATGGCTGCCTTGGCAGCCGCAACCTCCCGCTCGAACTTCCTGGCAGCAGCAGGCGCGGCAGGAGTCGCCGGCGCAGCATTCGCCGTCGAGGCGACTAGTGCTGCGCTTACCAGCGCTCCTATGGTAACAAGCCTACCCTTCATGTTCCCCCCGCTTCGCCCTCGGGAATGTCACCGGGCCGGCCTCTCTCCACCAGCAGGCAAGACATACCCCGTGCGGCGATTATGAGAGGCAATCTCCGGAAACCCCTGAAATACCCCTCATGTCTAGAACCCCATCCTTAACCTTGTTCCTATTACGAAATCATCAACGCCCTCAGAAGGTCGGAAGTCAGCACGACCGAACAGCCCGACTTCGCCGGTGTTCAAAAGGGGCGCGGCGTAAAGCAGCTCCCCTGTATAAGCCCTGTCACCGCGCGCGATGTCGAAGCGCCTTGCCACGGTGCCAAGCTCACCTGTCGCGCGATTGGTTACTTCCACGGAGCTATAGCTGAGTTCGCCCTGCTCGATGTGAAGCGGCTGAGCCACGGAAATACGAAGCATGTCGCTGCGCCCGAAAACGCCCTGCTTGGTTGTGCCGAGCGCGAAGGCGGAAGTCAGAACACCGTCTTCGACCGTGGAGAAACCCTGCTCCCCAGGTCCCTGCGAGCGAGTTCGCCCACCCGTTGCGGACGCCGCGATCGTAAAGCCGCCTTCGAGACGAAGAGTGGCAGACAAGGTGGCGGTGTCGCTGATCGCTCCCTGATCCAGATCACTCGCCTGGCGAGACTGAACCCCAAGCAAGCCATTGCGCTCGCGCACCTTCGAGTAGGAAGCGCTGAAGGCGAGGGCGTCGGTGGCCTGGTGTGCAATCCTGAGGCTGAGCGCTTCCGCCCGAGCCGCATCGACACCCCGGTAAGCGCGCTGCTCCACCTCCGAGCGGTATCGCACCTTCCAATGGTGCAGATTCTGGCTGGTGACGCCGGCAAACAGCGTCGTCTTCCCGCTGAGCGGCACATCCGCTCCGGCGAAAGCGCCGCCGGACGCGATGCCCAGCAGCGGGTTAACGCCACCCTCCTTGCCGTAGTCCGAAGAAAGGCCGAAGCCGGTCTGGTTGCCGAGCATCATCGCGCCCTGGCCGTAGCCGGCGCTGAAGCCCCAGCCCGTGGGGCTGCTCAGCCGCACGGACGAGTGCGGCATGCCGGCCTCCCCGGATAGCGCCAAGTAAGCACTGGGGCTGCTGCCGGAGATGGCGACCTGCCAGTTGCTTGCATTGGGTGTAACGGCCAAGGTCGCCACATCGGTGAAGCTGCTTTTACTGGAGATGATCCAGTCCTTCATCCTGCCGGTGATGAATTCCTGGAAATATTCGGAAGCGCCAGTGAGGGTGCCCACCTTTCCGACGAGAAGAGTGGAAACAGGCACGCTGAAGTCACGATAGGTGTGCCCGATCTTCTCATAAAGGTGGAAGTAGACACCGTCGGCCTGCCACGTCGTGTCGATCCCTGCCTTTATCATGTCGGCGGGACTTATGTCCTTCACGACTCCGTTCCTCACCTCCTTGAACGTGAGGTTTCCGAAGTTCAGCGGAGACTGAGAGGCTGTGACGTCGAGCATACCGCGGCCGTAGACAGGGTCCACACCAGGAGCGCCAAGATCCCGCGCCGAGTCCAGAATGATCTTCACGCTCTCGCTCGGGTATCGGGCGAGCCAGGGCCAACGGTCATGAAGCAGCGTGATCGCGCCGGATACAAGCGGCGCGGCGAACGAGGTTCCGCTCCGCCGTACGAACCCGCCCTGCCCGTCCGGCACAAGCATGAGCTCGCCGGGAGCCACCATGAAGATGTTCATGAGCCGGTTGCGCTCCTCGCAGCTGGTGTCCTTGAGGAGACACGCTGTTCCTGGAGTGTTGGAGAAAGAAGAAATATTGCCTGCGACGTCGACGGAGCCGACCACGATCAGGTTCGGGCTCCTCGTCCAATTCCAGCTAATATCCTCCGACTGGGACTTGCCATCATTACCGGCGGCCAGCACGAACACAGTCTTGCCCCTGGTGTCGTCGTACACCTTTTCGTCGAAGAATACCCCCCTCCAGTCGGGGTGAAGCGTGTAGCCCGGCACGCCGAGCGACATGTTGATGACGCTCGCATCCTTATCAGCAAGCGCAAGGATCCCATTCTTCACTGCCAGCCAGGAGGCGGTGTTCGTGGAGTCGAACGGGTTATAGGCGACGACCTTTGCATTCGGAGCGATGCCCATGACGCCGTTGCGGTCGTGCGCCGCAACCATCAGGCTGGCCACTCCGATACCGTGGCCATTCACGGTGGAGAGGCCTCCGCCGGAGTAAGTGATGTTGTCGGAGATGTCGGGATCGCCGGTTGCAGTGGCGTCGAGGAGACCAATGATGCTGTCGGCTCCCGACCCCTGCTGCTGGGTCACCGACGGGGTCCAATTCACCGTCTTCATCCAATGGTCGACCCGGTCGGTGCCCGAAAAAGCCATCAGGCTGTCGTACCAATCGACGAAGAAGCGAGCCCGCTGTTCGCCCGAGAGCTTCTGCAACGTGGCCGGATCGTTGGGATCGATGCCGTGCCTCGCAAACAACGGCTGAGCGACCGCTTCACGGAAGGTCTTGCCCGTGACGTTTTTGATGGTCGCTCCCCAGAGCAGCTCCGAGCGATCGAGCATGTCGTTGAGCTTGAGGCCCAGCTCCGGTGCCTTCAGGGCATCGTCCCAGAGCGGTGCCGTCTCCATCCAGAACGCGCCGAACTGTTCCCAATATTTGCCAACGTCGCCATAAAAGGCGCTGATGTTCCCGTAAAACGGGTTGATGTTGCCCCAGAAGGCCGTGATGTTCCCGTAGAACGGATTGAGGTTCCCCCAAAAGGCATTGATGTTGCCGTAGAAGGGGTTGAGGTTCCCATAGAACGGACTGATGTTGCCGTAGAAGGGGTTGATGTTCCCATACGTGGGCTTCAGCTGCGTCTCCGTGGTGGTCTGTGCCAGCGCCGGTTGCGCGCCAACTATGGTGCTGGATGCGGCTCCCGCAAGCAGGACTGCTGTGAACGAACGTATCATGGCACTTACCCCCAGACTTAATCGTGGCAAGATGCGACGGAGAGTCATAACGTTCCCTTCCGAAGAATGGTAAATCTAGCGGCGGTCCGAAGCCTCTCGGTTTGGCCAGTTTATGCATCTTCTCCTTAGAAGGCTGAGTTACACAAAGACTCAGCCATGTGCATGTTTATGATTAATCTTTCTTTTTCCCTCTTTCTGGGCGCATGTAATGCAACAATAACGTTCCTCCTGCGCGCTCCATGGAGCCGGATATCAACCTCACCGGACATGCTTTCAGCTTCGCGCTACGGAAACCTGGTCCGATTCACCCTTTCTAAAACAAGCCGTGTCAACTGCGGGTTGGGAGGCGTGGATGCAGCGGGCGATAGAAAGCGATCGGCAGTTCTTCACCAGGATACTTTTGCCGGTTATCGCCTTCGCGCTGGTCGCCATCCTGTTTGCGGTTCTGGGCCTTTTTTCGTCGACCTGGCAGAGTGATCGCCTGTCGATGGACCGCGAGATCCGCACCACGCAGCTAGCCATCGACAGAAGCATCCAGGAACTCGCCCGAGAGCAGGAGGTGGTCGCAATTCGCGACCGGCCCCTTATCGAACTGCGCAAGACAAACCCGAATTGGCAATGGTTCGACCGAGCTTTCGGCGGCCGTCTGCATAACAGCTTCCAACACGATCAAGTCTACATCTTGGGCAGCCGGGATGAACCGCTTTATGCAATGGTGGCCGGTGCTCGCGTTGCCCCGGGTCGCTTCGAGAGCATCAAGCCCGATGTCCAGCGGATGCTGGACGTCGTGCGCGGACGCATCCGCCAGCCCAACCATCGGCACGGGCGCAACCCCGGTCAGCCGAGGCCGAAAGACGGATCGATCCTCACGACCGAAAAGGCTGTGCACCAGTCGCTGCTGCTGAGCATCGGCGGCGAACCCGCGGGCGTGAGCGTCATGCTGATGGCCCCGCTTTCTACGAACGTGCAGCAGGCAAAGGGCAGCGAACCGGTCGCGATCAGCATACGGTTCCTCGACGCCGACTTCTTCCGATCGCTCGCAATGACCACTCTGCTCGAAGGGCCCCGTTTTTCGCGAACCGCGGAACTTCAGCCGGGCGAGCGTTCGCTCATCCTGAAGGGCGACGACGGCGAGGCGATCGGAAATTTCATATGGACGCCGGAACGGGCCGGCTCCCAGATCTTCGACATTTTGGCGCCCGTTACTGCTGCCGTGCTGCTGGCTCTGCTGGGTTTGCTAGGCTGGCTCGCTCGATCGCTTCACCGGTCATTCTATCGGCTCCGACGCGAGGTCGTGATCAGGGAAGAAGCCGAGGTGCGCGCCGAGGCTCTTGCTCGCCACGATAGTCTGACGGGCTTGCCGAACCGCCGCCTTTTTGTGGAGGAACTTGAGAAACTTTGTGCGAAGCCGGCGGACGCACCCTCCTCGCCCGGTGCCCTGATGCTGGCCAACGTGGATTCGATGCGTGGCCTGAACGAAACATGGGGCTTTGCGACCATGGACGAACTCCTCGTTCAGCTTGGTCGCCGGTTGCAAAATCTCGCCGGGCCGGACGGTCTGGTCGCGCGAACCGGCGGTGATGAATTCTCGATCTTCGTGTCCGCACGCGACGGTAGCGCAGACGTTGGTGCATTTGTGGAAAGCATCTGCGCCGCTTTGAAGGAGCCATTCACAGTAGACACTGCCGTCGTTCCAGCAGGTGTAACCGCCGGCGTGGCTCTCTTCCCGGCGCATGGCGCCACTCCGGGCGAGCTCATCAACGCCGCCGACGCGGCGCTCGCCCGCGGCAAGCGGGATGCCCGGTCCGGCTGTACGGTGTACAATTCGCAGACGGACGTGTCGGGGCGCTCGGGCTCGACGGTTCGGGAACTGCATCAACCGCCTGGCGGGCGGCAAAGGTTCGAGCTCACCGAAGTGGCCGATACTGCTTTCAGAACAACATGCCGGGCCGCGGCCGAATGGCCATCGGAAACGGCTCTATGCCTCTGCGTGCCGGCCGCTCTCCTCAGCGACCCCTGGTTCGCTGCGCGCCTGCTCGCCATTCTGAACAGCACCGGCCTAGCTCCGACGAGGCTGCTCGTCGAGGTGCCGGAAGCGGCTCTGGTCAGCAGCTATCATCAGTGCACCGACAATCTCACTGAGCTGAAGGCCGCCGGCATTCGCATCGCGGTGGGCGATATCAGCGGGCACGTCAGCCCCGCCCATTGGCGAACCGTCACCTTCGATCAGATCCGAGTTAACCCTCTTCCCACCCCGCTCGCAAACCGAACGTCGCAAGCAGCAGGTGCGAACAGCTTGGCTTGAAGCGCGTCAAAGCAGTGCCGCCGGCACGCCTAGACACGTTCCCGTTCATGCTGAACGGGGAGGCCAGTTCACTTTGCTTTTGATCGCCGTGCTTCCGAGCCGTGAGGTGATTCCAGCTGACCAGAAATCACTCTAGCAACGGCTTAGCGCCTCGAGGGCGGCGATCCGGCGGGTGCTCCCAAAAGAACCTCAGCTTTTGTCATCAGCGATCGTTTGAGCGCTTGCCACTTGGTTCGCCTGCGTTTCGGCCCGTGTGACCGCTCGTTCGACCACTTCCGGATCGGCCCACTGGGTGTCCGACTTGCCGCAGGCGGTCAGCGAAGTGCCCAGCAGCAGGGGCGTGAGGAAGAGAGAAGCGCGCATATATATGTACCCTGGTTGTGGTCGCCCGCGAAACAGAGGAAGCCTCGTGGCGCCCAGCGGAACGTGTTCGTTGTGGGCGAGAGGTGGCATCTCTCTCACCCGGGAATAGTCCGTCTTTTCGATCAGCCGCCTTAGCGGGAACCGTTACAATCAATGCGCAAATATGGCGGTTGTACCCGGCCCGCGCCTCACACCTACCGGGCACACCTTGTGTCAGCCCCTTCGCAGCAGCGAGCGCTTGACCGTTCGAGCTAGCTTGCCTCGCCGCGCCGCGGTCGCTCCGGCTGCAAAGGAAGCCAGCCCCAGAGCGATGAAGAATTCCTTGAACTCGGTTGCATTGGGGATTTGCGGCATTGCGGGGCCGTGAGCGAGAACAAGCGCCTGCCCGGCTGCCACCCCGCCTGCCAGGAACAGGAATAGCAGCCGCTCTTCGCCACTACCGCGCCGACCGGCCGCTGCCGCATAGGCAAGGAGCACGAACAAAGTGACCATCGCGGTGCCCTGCATCGGGATGATGTTCCAGTGACCATAATTGAAGATCGACAAAGGCGCGCTCGCTGCAACCACGGCGCGGCTCGGGACGAATTCCGATAAAGCTTCTGGGAGCCAGTGGCCGGCCGCCTCGGCAACGAGCGGCAGCAGAATCAGGAAGATGCCAGCGCCAAAATAATAGAGGGTTTCGGAAAGATCCGTCTGGATGTTGTGGAGGTTGAACTCGTGCTGCCAGTTGATTTCCGCCAGCTCGCCGGGCGTCTCAAAGCCGATGATCCGTTGCATCCACGATATTTCCTCCATCGCCATGAGGAAGAAGAGGATCGAAAAGCCCCCGGCAAGAAGGATCCCGGCATCCTCGATCCAGCCACCGCCTGAACGGCTGCGGAGACGAGAAAGAAGGTCAGCTGCGAAAAGGCCGCTTCCTGCCAGCAGGAAACTGACCGACGCCCATTCGATCGCACTATCCTCTTGCGCCAGCGCACCAAAGGTTTTCGGACTTGCAACAAGCAGTGCGACCCAAACAAGCGCAGCCGCCATTGCGGCTAAAGCCAATATCAGGTCGGACTGGCGAAGACCGCGGGAAGCTGGAGCGGGCCGCTTAGCTAGCGCGCTGCTGACCGCTCGCACGATCAGGCCAGCCATGACGAGCGTGAAGGCCGAGCGCGCGAGATGGTAGGGCGTGAAAAGGGCCGGCTCCTCCCGCACGGGAGGCAAAGCAAGCACCACCGCCTCGTAGACCGCAAAGCCGATGAAGCCGGCCATTGCGACCACGCAAAGGAGCACGAAGCGACTCAGGGATGCGCGACAATCGGCCGTGTCAGGCTCCGACAGAAAGGCCGGGCGAGCGATGTAGTTGACGTTAGTGGGCTCTCACCAGTGCACGAGCGGCCGTTGGCGGATGCTGGCAACTTCATTCTCCCGAGGCGAATGGAGATCTCGGCTTCAAAGTAGCGGATGCACCCTGACCCTTGGCCACCCGCTAGGCCGAACCACTGATGATCCAAGTGAGCGGATCGCCCAGGACGCAGGCGTTCGTGAAGGAAACAAACGCTGGCACTTTGACAGCGTCTCGGATGAACAGCATCAGAGCGGCTGAATGGGGACCAGGCGCCGCTCGGCCAGGCTGACAGGCGCTGTTTCGAAAAACACGAAATCGAGTTCGGCTTGGTAGGTCATGCGAATGTCATAATAGTCGCGACCGTTCAGACTGGTCGGGTTGACAGTCAGGCTGGTGATTTTGGCTGGATCGAGCCCGAACCGGCTGTCGGTGATCCTGCTGATGATCACTTCGCGCGTGGGTCGCGGAGTGATCGTCGCCAGGCGAGCCCCCTCCCCAACCGCGCTCTTCAGGCCGGCATTGGCGAAGTAAAGGATGCCGAGCTGGGCAATGCCGATGATGAACGTGAGGAGGATGGGCGTGATGAGCGCGAATTCAACCGCCCCCATGCCGCTCTGGTTGCGAGAAAGGTTTAGCTTGCGGACAATCATTGGACCCTCAACGAAGCTTCGGCAGTGATGCGCACGGATCCGTCCGGCAGCACGTCGAGATAACCCGCGCTGCTGAACATCGGCATGAAGCTCGACCAGACGGTAAGCGTGACGTAGCGGGCGATCTGTTGGCCGGTTGGGCAGCTCGCACCGAACGCCAGTTGTTTCGTGCTGTCGCCATTGCACTCAAGCCATTGTCGAAGAGTGACGTTGGTTTCCGGCACACGAGCCGCACGTGCCGCTTCGGCTATCAAGTGGTCGTAGTTCTTTTCTTCCGTGCCGAGGTGGGCAAGCTCCAAGGTGCGGTTTGTCGCCTGCTGCAGCGCGTGCCGCTCGGAGAGGCCACGCCCGAGGTCTCCTATGCCGAGCACGAACATGAGAAGGATCGGCGCCAGGAAACCGAATTCCACAGCACTGAAGCCGCGCTGGTTGCCAGCCAAATCCCGGAGGTGGGTGCGGACAATGTTTAGCATGGGCTAGGCCACCAGCCTGACAACATAGGCTTCAAAGGAGTCGGAGCCGCTCCCCGGAGGGCATTGGTTCAAGATGTTGGCACTGCCGCGGAACTTCAGTCGCTGTCCGATCAGCTGCATGCAGCGGACGTCCATCGAGGCGTTGCCGCTATACTTGATGTCGGACTGCGGGAAGTAGAGCGCGCCTTCCAGCACCGAAGTGGCACCTCCGTTGATGGAGATCTCGATGTTCGACGCCCGTCGATCCCGGTAGAAGAGCACGCCCTTATACAAGCCTCTCGTCGGAGCATGGAGGTTGAGTTGCGCGTCCGCGTTGATCTTGAGATCGCCCGCTAGTCCGTTCGGGCCTGTCATGACGAAGGTGACGCCGCCAATCCCTGTGGTCGTGCCACCGGTGCTTTGAACAGTGCCTTGCAACGTTATGTTGCCGCCATTTACGGTGTAAGTTCCAGGCCCGACCAGCAGCGTTCCTCCAGGTGAGACGGTGATTGAGCTGAAGCAGCGGTTACCCGCCACGCTGACAGTTTCATCGTTCCTTACCGTCAACGAGGTGCAGTTGCCTGGGACCGTGGGATCCGGAAGATGAGCGAGAGGATCCGCTTGCTTGTCGGAAAATGGCAGGAGCTGCGGATTGCCGAGGAGATTGCTCGAATCGACGACCCCGCCGACGGCCATGATGTGACTGGCGGTGACCGTGGAGTCGCCGGCGGCAGTTACCGCGTTCGTGGCCTGCGAATTCGCCGCCATGCCGCAACCCAGGGTGACGTCGGCATTGCCGGAGACGTCGATCCCACTCTCCGTTCCCTGGTAGAGCGACAGCATGCAAAAGCGCCCGGTCGCAACGACCCGCGCGGTGGCGTCAGCCGTGATCGTAGGAGGCGTTCCCGTGAAGAATGCCCAGAATGGAAGGGCCTGTTGCGACGTCAGGGCAACACGGACAGAGCGCGCGTCCCCGGCGTACGGACCTGCCTGAGGCGCGCTCTTGATGTCCGGTGCACCATTAAGCGGGACATGATTGTTGAGCTGCAGATCCCGGAGCGCAGAGGCTTCGGGGGAGTTTCTTTGAGCCAAGGCATGGGCCCCGGCAAGCGCGCTCGAGTCGGCTGCGCGTTGAAGTTGGCGTTTCCAGATGTTGAGCTGGATCGTATCGAGCGCCACCGCTGCCGATCCGACCATCAGCGGCATCGTCGCGGCTCCGATCACCAGAGCGTTGCCGCGCTGGCTTTCCACAAGACGTCTGAGGAATTTAAAAAGCGGCATAGGAGAACTCCCGAGCTGATGAGCCCTTTGTTCGACGAAGCTTACCCCGTCATCCTTGCTGAAAGGTTGGGATAAGTGGTTAAGAGATTGACTGCGGCAGACGGGCTGCACGTTGGTTGGCGCTCTGTTCTCTCCAGCTCGGAGTGGAGCGGGACGACTTGCCGAGCAAAGGGAAAGAACGGCGGCTCCGCAGATCCCAAGCGGTCGATCGAAGCCGCACCATCTGTCCTGAGGCATGGATGAGCTTTGATAAGAAGCAAAGCCGCCTCCCCTCAGCAGGGTGGCAAGCCTGGCTCGTTCATTCGGCTAAAACGTTCGCCACGGTGTTCCACAGGCCGGTGGTTGTGCTTGCCACACCTTGCAGCGCGCTCAGCATCGCGATCACAACCAACGACACGATGAGGCCATATTCCAGCGCCGCTGCGCCGCGCTCATCAGCCAGCAAGGAGCGCTGCGTTCTGAGGCCAGCCCTCCCCGAGCCGGTGGCTTCCGTGATCTGCGTCTCTGACGGGCGGTTGTGCACAGGCTGGTTCATGGACCCGGATTACTCCAGGGATCCCTAAAAAGGCCTCACCGGGGATCGTTAAAGCCTGTTTAGCCTCGGCCAGGCGGATGTGCCTGATCCCGCGAACCCTCCTCCCCGACGATCCGGGTCAGCCGCGCAGCAATCGGCGCAAGCCAGGGAAGTGCCCGAAGCAATGCCATCATCGGCCCCCGGCTCAGCGCATTCTCCGAAGCGCGACGCAGGGTGGAGGCAATTGCCAGCGGCCGAGCGGCTCGGCGGGAGAAACTGGCTTGAAAATCACCGGCGCCTTCGGGCCCGTCGCGGAGCAATGCTTCTGCGGCTTGTACGCCGCTGCTCAAGGCAATCGCGATACCGTCACCAGCCAGCGAAGCGATCACCGCTGCCTGATCGCCCAGTCTGAACACGCCTGGCTCGGTGCTCCGCGCGCGCCAACCATAAGGAACGCCTGCGATCGCCACCCAAGCTCCCGCGCGGCCGTCGCCTAGGCGGCCAGCAAGCCACGGCAGCTCGCTCGAAAGCTCCGCCACCAGTTCTTCTATTCCCCCCGCCCTATTCAGCCGCTGACGCGCAACCGAGACGCACAGATTGGCACTGCCGTCATCCTGCAGAAGAAGCCCCGCATAACCGCCCTCGAAGAGGTGGAGCTCTATCGTGCGGTAGAGAGCTTCCTGCAACGGACGCGCGGGAGCCAAAGCGGTGCGAAAGCCGACCACCGGATCTGCACTTACCACCTCTCGGGGGCGAGCCAGACCGCGCAGTTCGTGCTTGCCCGTGGCGAGTAACAAGGCGTCGGCCTCGATCTCCTCGCCAGAGTCGAGACGAACGCGCCGCAATCCCTCCGCCGTCTTCACGGCAACGCCCCGCTTCACCACTGCACCCGCCGCGGCAGCCGCACCAAGCAGCGCTTCATCGAGCGTGCGGCGCGAAAGCCCGGCTGCGCGATGCGGGAGCCGAGTCTCAACCATTCGCTTGGCGCTCACCAGCCGCAGGCGCTCGATCGGCCGCGCGCCAAGCGCCCAGGCATCGACGCCGAGCCGGTCCAGCACCCCAAGCGCATCCCAACCGAGAAACCCACCGCACACCACGTCGTGGGGGCCACTGGTCCTCTCCAGCAATTCAGGAGCGCTGCCCGCTCGGGCCAGCGTGATCGCCGCTGCCGAGCCTGCCGGGCCGCCTCCAACGATCAGCGCAGACGTTCGACGCACAACCGGAAGGGGAAGCGGCGGACGATCTTTGCCGTGCCTGGTTCGATGCCGGCGCCCGCCAGGATGGCGCGCCATTCAGCCGGCCGGAACGACCGCGCGATCGACAGCTGGCCGTCTTCGCGAACGATCCGATGCCATCCCATGAGCCGGCAAAGCAAAGGGTAGCCCGCATAAGCGAAGCCGTGCCGGTGAAGATCATTGATCATCCAGCCTCTCATAGCTTCAGCCTCCATGTAGCGCAGGAACTCGCGGAGCTGATCATCGGTCATGTGATGCGCGACAAGGTTGCTGACGACGAAATCGAACCCGCCGGCGAGGTCATGGTAGTCGCCCGTCCGGTAGTTGATTGCGAGCTCCGGAGGCGTCACCGCTTGCGCGATGGCCGCACTCTTGGGATTGAGGTCCACACCAACAAGCTCGGCCGAAAGTCCGCGCCGCCGCGCCCACCGGGCAATGGCGCGCAGCATGTCGCCTTGGCCAAACCCCACGTCGAGCAATCGAAAGTGCCGGGCAGGCCCCAGCGCCCGCGAAAGGAAGTTGATCGTTGGCCGCCGTGCCAAGGTCCAGCTATTCACCCGGCCAAGATCATTGAGGATCCTCGCATAGATGGCCGGGTCCAGCGCGGGCGAATCCATCTGTTCGTCTTCACGGGCTCGGGTAGCCAGATTTCTCACATCGACCGCTCCGAAGCCCGAGCATTCGGCTTCGCGGACGCCGCTGGATCAAGGAGCCGCCCGCTAATTGCCTTCTGGGCCTCAACTCGCAGTGGAACCGAAATCAAGCGTAGGCCCCTCACCCGTCGATCCAACTCTTGCTGCCCTAGCTTGTCTGTGTGGGGACTTGCTCGGGCTTCTACAACCCGCCCCCCCCGGGAACCTTTTTGCTCGTCCGGCATCCAAGCGAAGAAGAAGGGCAGTGCTCAGCGCGTCAACGGGTTGAGGCATCGTGTTGAATCCATCTCACCGCTGGCTGGATAGAGACCGCGTCAAGCAGGCTTTCGTCACGCTGTCCCGAACGATTCCGCTCGAGCGACGAGCGGCCAAAGCTCCCCCACTGGCCAAGATGATCCGGCACCGGACAACAGGAGCGCTGCTCGGAGCTGCACTGGTCCTGGCCGGCTGCGGTCACCGAGCGGGGCTCCCCGTTTTTGAAGGGATGGGTCCGCTCCCCAAGCTCCCGCCGCCGGCGACCAGCCTGCTCCCAACGGTCAATATCGCTGAGGCAAGCTTCTGGCCGAGCGGCAGAACACCCGTGCCGGCCGACAGCCTGACCGTCAACGCGTTCTCGCGCGGCCTCGATCACCCGCGTTGGATGTACGTGCTGCCCAATGGCGACGTGCTCGTTGCAGAAACGAACAAGCCGCCGCCGCCTAAAGCCAAATCTGGTGGGATCAGAGGCTGGTTCATGAAGCAGTTCATGAAGGAAGCGGGCGCGGCCGTGCCGAGTGCTGATCGAGTGACTCTGCTTCGCGACCGAGACGGAGACGGTGTTGCCGAGGTGAAGGAAACCTTTCTCGCCGGCCTTCGCTCCCCGTTCGGAATGGCTTTGGTGAAAGACACCCTCTACGTCGCAAATGCCGATGCTCTGGTGGCCTTCCCTTACCGGCAGGGCGCTACGCGCATCGAGACGACGCCCCGCCGGATCGCCGATCTTCCCGGCGGTCGCAATCACCACTGGACCAAGAGCCTTGTGGCCAACGCGGATGGCACGCGCCTCTATGTCGGCGTCGGGTCCAACAGCAACATCGCGGAACATGGGATGGCAGAGGAAGTGAACCGCGCCGCCATCCTGGAAATCGACGCCGCCACGGGTGCGACGCGCGTCTTTGCCTCCGGCTTGCGCAATCCCGTTGGCATGGACTGGAACCCCGAGAGCGGCGCACTCTGGGCGGCCGTCAACGAGCGCGATGAGCTGGGCAGCGACGTCCCCCCTGATTACATGACCAGCGTTCAACCTGGCGGCTTTTACGGCTGGCCGTGGAGCTACTGGGGCCCCAATGTGGACAAACGCGTGAAGCCGGCACGCCCCGACATGGTCGCCAAAGCCCTCCGCCCCGATTATGGTCTCGGGCCCCACACCGGTTCGCTCGGACTTACCTTTTCAAAAGGCGCCCGGCTCGGACCGGCTCTGTCCTCGGGTGCCTTCATCGGCCAGCACGGTTCGTGGAATCGAAAGCCCAAGAGCGGCTACAAGGTCATCTTCGTACCGTTCAAAGGTGCGAAGCCGTCCGGCATGCCGGTCGACGTTCTGACCGGCTTCCTCAACGAAAAGGATGAGGCGATGGGACGCCCGGTCGGCGTCGAGATCGCGGCCGACGGATCTTTGCTGGTCGCAGACGACGTAGGCAACACGATCTGGCGGGTCAGCGCTTCGGCAGAGCGCAATCGAGTCCGCTAGCCGCGATCCGTCCAGACTAAATAATCTCTAGGCGGCGCGTTCGAAGCGGAAGCCTTCCGCTGCCAGCCCGGGTCCAAACGCCAGCGCGACTCCGGTCTTCCGCGCGGGCGCCGCGAGAAGCTCCGCAATGACGAACATCAATGTGGAGGATGACATGTTGCCGAACCGCGCGAGGACGTCTCTCGACGCATCAAGTGCGTCGGGTGCAAGATCGAGAGCGGTTTCGATGGCATCCAGGATCGATCTTCCGCCAGCGTGCACGGCCCACGCGTCGATGGCGTCGGGAGAAACATTGCCGAGCATTCGTGCGCGGATGTCGGCTTCTCCAAGCGCTGAAGCGATGCGGGCGGGAACCTGCCCGGACAAATGCATGGCGAAGCCGCTGTCGCCGATCGTCCAGCGGATGAGATCGCTACTTTCCGGGAGCGAGACCGCGAACGGGTTGGAAACGGCAAAACCGGAGGGTTCGGCCGTGACCAGAGCGGCGGCGGCCCCGTCGCCGAATTGAAGCATTGCAAGAAGCGGTTCGATCTCGCGCGTGAACTGAAGGTGGAGCGTCGAGAGTTCGACAGTCACTACCAGCACGCGCGCCGAGGGCTCCGATCGGACGATGTGGTGCGCGGTCCGCAGCGCAGCCACTGCCGCATAACAGCCCATGAAGCCGACCAGCGTTCTTTCGACGCCACTGAGGCCCAGCTCTGCAGCGATGATCTGGTCGATGCCCGGAGCCACGAACCCGGTGCAGCTCGCAACTACGAGATGAGTGACGCCCTCGATGCTGGCTTTCTGCGAAAGCTGTTCGATTGCTTGAAGAGCAAGCGGCGGGGCTGCCTCGGCATAGATGCTCATCCGTGTAGACGTGGCAGGCGGGGCCTCGCTCCCGTAGAGCCCCCCGGCTGCCAAAGGCGATCCACCCTCGGCCGTCGGCTGAAGGATCGACCAGCGATGGTTTATGCCTGCGCGATCGGCCATGCGCCGGAACACCGTTGCTTCCCGATCCTCGGCGAACTGCTGCTCCGCCCAATCGACATAAGCCTGGTGAATATCGTAACCGGGCACGGCGGTGCCGACCGCATTGATGTGGGCTGTGGCAAGGGTCAAATCTTTGGCTTTCCTGACGGCAAGGGCGGATGTCCCATGGCGTCAACCTAAGCGGGAGCAGACAGTTGCTTCCGAGTGTCGCAAATGCGCGACAGCACATTAGCCTGCACTGAATGGCGCATAATGGGGCCCCGTTCTGTGCCTCCACTCGCCGCTCTTATCCGCTCTGGCTCCCTCTCTTACCCTCGATGTCCCATCACCGGCTCGACGGCGTCGCGGCGTATGAAGCCGAAATAACCGGCAATTGCCGCCAGGAGGATGTGCAACCAGACGTCGTTGCCGTAAAGTGGGATGAGGCCGAAGGTCGTCCAGAGCTTCGCCGCTGGGATGAGCCCGAAGAGCGCAAGGGCGGTGTAGATCACGGCCACCCCTCTGGCATAGACGCGGGCCGCGCCGATGCTGCGCGCAGCGACCAGACCCCAGATTCCGAACGCCACATGGAACAGGTTGTGAAGCACGTTTACGGGAAACAGCCCCATTGCCGCGCCCAGGCCTGCATCAACCATGACGTCGTCCGCCCCAGGATGCGCATGGGGCGTTGTGATGCCGGGAATGAAGGCGGACACGCCGACCAGCAGAAACACCACTCCGAATATCTTGGCAAAGGTTCGAAGGCTCATGTCGAAATCTCCAGGGACAACAACCCGTTGTGAGGCTATCATTTCGTTGGATGTGGCAGGCCCCCAGAGGTTCCCGAGCGATGCGAGCGCCTGAAGACGACGCACCTAGCCAGGAGGCGCCCCCGCGGCGCTGGCCCCGGTGCGGCCGTGCTGGGGCCGATAGTTGGCCAGTCATCGACCCGCGCGTGGAGGCCGGTGCACAAAGGATAAGCGATGCCTTCCGAGCCCCTGAACAATCGGACTGTCGCGCGGGTCCTAGCGGGCAGCACTGTCGCCCTCCTCGATCCCGACGCGGTGGCGATAGACCAGCTCACCGCCTTTCCAGCCGGTAAATGCAAGGATCAAAACCACCAATCCGGAAATGATAGCTCCGATCGAGCCAATCGCCTCCGATCCGCCGAGCCGGAGAAAGAGGTTCACCGCTTCCAGCACAACAGCCGCGATATTGCCGAGCATGTGCATCCAGGCGTCCCCCAATTTTCGGATGCGGGCGTCGCCTAAAAAAGTCGGTGAGCCCCGCCGCCGCGGCTAGCACAGCCGTCCCGAGGCCGGCCCCCAGCAGCCACATCGAGGCCGTGGCCCATCCGGGCTCTGCATTCCAGAGGAACAGGAGATCGGTCGCGAAGGCCGAGATGAAGAATACCATCGGAAATGGGATGAGCATCGGGTGGATGGGATGACCAAAGATTTTTGCGGTACTCCGCGGATTCGAGCCGTTCATCGATTGTCTCCTCGATTGAAACGCTTGATATCAGCCGGCGCGGGCGAGGCGCAAAAACTCCGCGCGGGTCCTCGGATCGTCGCGGACGACGCCGATGAGCTGGCTGGTGCTCAGTGACGAGCTCGGGGAGTTCACGCCCCTGAGGGTCATGCAGCTGTGCTCAGCCTCGATCACCACGCCGACACCCTTGGGTTGCAGGACCTCGTGAATGGCGGTTGCGATCTCCGCCGTCATCTTTTCCTGGATCTGAAGCCGGCGCGCGTAGCCGTTGACGACGCGGGCAAGCTTCGAGATCCCCACGACGCGCTTGTTCGGCAAATATCCGACGTGCGCGCGCCCCACCACAGGAAGCATGTGATGTTCGCAGAAGCTGACGAAGCGAATGTCGCGCAGTACGACAAGTTCATCATAGCCGCCGACCTCCTCGAAGGTGCGTTGGAGATACTCCCGAGGGTTGCTTGCGTAGCCCGCGAAAAGCTCCTGGTAGGAGCGGACCACACGCGCAGGCGTGTCGAGCAAACCTTCCCGGCCGGCATTGTCCCCGGCCCAACGGATCAATGTACGGACTGCAGCCTCAGCCTCCTCCTGTGACGGCCGGTCCAGACCGTCCGCAGACATCTGATGGTTCGCAGAACAAGCGGGCGGCGTGGCTGGACCGGGTTCCTGCCCTTCATCGTGCTCGCAGTGGACCAATCCCTTGAGGGCGTGTGTTTCCATGTTCAAACTCCTGGTGTGGCTGCGTGGAGGGCGTGACCTGCCGCACGGCAGGTCACGCCTCATTTCGCGACGGCCAGCTGGCCCTTCATTCCGGGGTGATAGATGCAGTAGTAATTGGTGAGACCGGCCTTCTTCACGATCATTCGAGCACTCTTGCCCGCCGGGAGATCGACGTTGAAGCTCTTGTCTCGCGCCGTCGCCGTGTGCCGGAACATGTCTTTGTTCACCCACAGGATCACGTCGCCCGCCCGCAACCCCGTGGGCGATGGGCCATAGGCCATCTTGTTCATCACGATCGTGTGGACCTTCGGCGCGGCGCGTGCCGGAGCCGCGTTGGCCACGGACAGCGTCCCGAGTGCTGCCGAGAGCGTGAGCAGGGCCGCCGCGGCCCTGCCCTTCCCGTACTTTGCCATTGTTCCAGCCTTTCATTCATCTGCAGGAAGTCGCTCCCGCTTATTTGCGTTTGCTTCGCCGTCCCTGCAGATTCTGGGCCAGGTGCTCGGCGTGGAGCTGATGCTCCTGGAACAGACGCAGGCCCGTCTGGAGCAGGTCCTTCAGCTCGGCATTGTCGGATTGGGGGATCAGCGTGCTGCTGAGCGCGCCGTTGACCACCTTGTGGTAGGCGACTTCGTTCTGCGCATAGGCGCGGTCGAACGCGGGGCCTCGCAGGCGAGCCATTTCGCGGAGCTTCTGTTCGCCCTGCTTCGACAGGCCCGCGCTCGTCGGATTGGCTTCTGGTGTAACCTTGAGCTTGCCGACAAGCGCCAGCGCCTGCTTGTTAACCGCCTCATGATCGCGGATCATTTCCTGCGCGAAGGCGCGAACCTGCCGGTTCTTCGACTTGGCCAGCGCCTGCCGCGCCGCCGCAATGTCGATCTGACCAGCCGTGTAGGCGATGTGCGCAATCTGGGGATCGGTCGGCCCGGCACCGCTCTGTGCAACCGCAGCAGTGGACACGAGGCCGGCAAGTGCGAGCGCCATTGTAACTGTTCTGATCATTCTATGCTCCTGACAGCCGCCGCAGGCTCGGGAGCGGGTGCACCCAGGCGAGACGGCTTTTCTTCAAAGGTTGGCCGGACGGCTGTGCGCCCGGTACGGCTCCCACCGCACCCATTGGAGTTGGCAGTGGCCAAAAGGTTCCCGGCTCGAATCTGCGCGAAAGGTCCCTGGGGAACCTCACCGCTCGCGCCGCATCAAAGTCCCAACGGCGACGATGCTCCAATCTGAGGGATAACGTCATGAATATAAGGAAGAAACTTCAAAACCCTTTCGCGCTGATCGCGCAGGGCTTCATTGTCGGTGCAATCATATTCCATGCGATAACGTCGCCTGATACCAATGCGCATCGCGGGGTCGCGGCCGGCTCCGCTTCCGCAATGCCGAGCTGACGAACTTCGGGAACCTTGCACCAGTCTGCCGCATCCAACGATGGAGGAGACTTTATGGCACGCTCACAGCAGGCGCTCGCGCTCGATTACGAAGGATTGAGTGAAGCCGAACTCGTCGACTATGCGCGCCAGGGCCACCAGGACGCCTTTCGCATCATCATGCAGCGCAACAACCAGCGGCTGTTTCGGATTGCGCGCGGTGTGGTTCGGGACGACGCTGAAGCGGAAGACGTGCTGCAGGAAGCCTATACGCGCGCCTTCGAGAAGCTAGACGGGTTTCGCGAGGAGTCGAGCCTCTTCACTTGGCTGACCAGCGTCACGCTGAACGAAGCGCGCGGCCGGCTCCGGAAGCGGCGCACCACGGTTGGCGTGGACGCGATCGAGGCTGCGCAAAAGACGGGCGCTCAGATCATCATGCTGAACTCCGCCTCGGCTGCGGAAAGCCCCGAACTCAATGCCGCACGCTCGCAGATGCGCCTGCTCATTGAACAGGCCGTCGACGAGCTGCCGGAGCCGTTCCGCATGGTCTTCATCATGCGCGAGATCGACGAGTGCAGCGTTGAAGAGACCGCCGCCAACCTCGATCTCCGGCCCGAGACGGTGAAGACGCGCCTCCACCGCGCCCGCCGCCTGCTCCGCGAAGCGCTGAACGAGCGGGTTGCTTCGGCTGTCACGGAGGCTTTTCCGTTCCTCGGCACTCTGTGCGCACGCCTGACGGCCAACGTCCTTGCCCGGCTCGCGCCCATCTACGGCTGGAATTCTGAACCGGGCCAGGGCGGCGTTCAGATGCCGGCTTCTTCGGGTTGAAGGACGATCCTTTAATAGTTTGAAAAGTTACGGTTTTTATGCCATTGGCTAACACTCAACGGATTGGAGTCGGTATGCGGTATCTTACGCTCGTGCGTTCACTGTTTCTGGCTTCAGCAACCCTTAGCATCCCTACGGCCGTCTACGGACTTGACGGGGGGGGCGGCAGCATGGGCTCGGCGCCAAGCCTGAGCGTCCCGCAGGTCGATGCTGCGGCGGAATATCGCAAGGGCGTTGATGCCCTCCAGGCCCAGCGTTACGCCGAGGCGAAGAAGGCGTTCACGCGTGTGCTGGGGGTGGCGCCGCGTGACGCCAATGCAAACTACCTCGCGGGGCTCGCTTCTGCCGGGCTGGGCGACCTCAAAGCCGCGCGCCGGCACTATGAGCGCGCAGTGAAATCCGATTCTTCGATGGTGGCGGCGCGCCAAGAACTCGGCGCGACCTACGCCAAGCTCGGCGACACACAAAAGGCGCAAGGTGAGCTGGCGAGCCTCAACGCAATGGCGGAGAAGTGCGGCGACAGCTGTGCCAAGGCCGCCGATATCAAGGCGGCAGTGGCAGCAGTGAATGCGGCCATGGCAGCCGGCCCGCGGGCGATGCTCCAAACCCAGCCCGGGCTCCTCTTCGCGCATGCCGGTTCTGGTGACCGCACCTATCTGGAGGCAGTCGGCCTCATCAATGAGCGTCGCTACGACGACGCGATAGCCAAGTTGGAGGCGGCACGTGCCACCTTCGGCCAGCACCCGGACATCCTCACTTATCTGGGCTTCGCCAACCGAAAGCTCGGGCGCTACGAGGTGGCCGAAAGCTATTACAATCAGGCTTTGAAGGTTGCCCCGGATCACAAGGGCGCCACCGAATATTTCGGAGAGCTGATGGTCGAGCGCGGTGACAAAGCGGGTGCCGCGAAGATGCTGGCGAAGCTCGAGCGGATATGCACCTTCGGCTGCGCAGAGGCAGATGAGCTGCGGCAGTGGATAGAGAACGGCCCGTCCGACGCCTCCTGACAACAGGAGCCCTGCTCCTCCTCCTCCTGGGTGCCGCAGCAGACACAGTTTCGTTGCCGATCAGGGACGCACGCTGGCTCCCCTCAGAGCGGTTGTTTCAGGGACTCTCGACCCAGCCGCGCGAATGCCTGCGCCCGGCGGCGGACGAAGCAGAGCGGCAGGCGATCGCGGTTGGCCGGGCAGCGTTCAGCGCGCCTTTGCTGCTCGGCGGCCAGGCCGCCCGCGCCGGCCTGAGTTGCGCCAGTTGCCACAAAAGTGGCCGCGGCAATCCCGACTTCAGCTTTCCGGGGCTTTCAGCTGAGCCAGGGACAGCCGATGTCACCTCCTCGGTGATGAGCAGTCACCGGGGCGATGGCACGCACAATCCCAAACCCATCCCCGATCTGGCAGATCCGCCACGCCTTGCCGCTCACGACCGGAAGAGCCGCGCCCTGGAACGCTTCATACGTGGGCTGATCGTGGAGGAGTTCGACGGGCGGGAACCAACGCCGGCGGTGCTTCAGGGGCTTGCCGAATATGTCCGCGCCGTGGATCCGAAAGCCTGCCGGTCGGGCGGTTTGGAGCCAGTCAGGCTCGAGGCCATGCTGACCGATGCCCGCGCCGCCGTGGCGGCAGCCATTCCTGCGCTTCACCAAGGGGACCGCGCCACGGCGGTGTTCCTGGTGGGCGCCGCTCGGTCGCAGCTGGGACGCGTGGACGAGCGGTTCAGCCTTCCGGGACTTGAACCGAGCCGGGAGCTGATCCGCCGATCGGACTCGCAGCTTGCTGCGATTGCGGCAGCCATCCGCGTCGGCTCGCCGGTTGCTTCAGATCAGATCGAGGCTTGGCAGCACGGCTGGGCCGAGCTGAAGCGGGGACTGAAGCGCCAGGAAAAGCGGTCGTTGTTCTCGCCGCGCGTGCTTCGCCGGCAGCTCGCCAGCTAGAGCAGGCATGGCTTGCCCTGCTGTTCTACCCGTCTGCATGCGAAACGAGGCCTATGTCGATGAAAACTGCAGGGCGATGAACAGGAGGAAACCTGCAGTCGACACGGTGCTCGTTCGCATCGCCCAGCGATAGGTGCCCTCAAGGTCAAGCGAAGCTCCAGCCAGCCTCGATGCGAAGAGCTCGTTGTGGGTGACAACGGCACCGAAAGCCGCGGCGATCACAACAGCGTCAGCAAGCTCGAACTCCCGGGACATCAACCAAATGGCACTCGCTCCCGCTGCGGCGAGGCAGAGGGATCCGAACCTCAGCGCCCGCACGGGCCCAAGGGCAACGGCTAAGGTTCGATTGCCCCGCGCGGCATCCTCCTCCACCTGAAACACTTGCGTCGAGGGGTAGAGACCGAGTGTGGTGAGGCCAGCGCTGATCGCCCCAAGCAGCGCCTGCTCTTGTTGCATCGGCGGAAGTCCGCCGGAAGCCGCAGACCATCCTGCAGCAAAGCCCAAAACGCCCTGGCCGATGGCAACGGTTGCGGCACTTCCCCAGGGGCTTGCCTTCCATCGTGTTGTCGGGTGGCTGTAGGCAGCGGCCAGCACCGCGATCGAAAAGTATATCTCAAGGAACGACAGACCAACGGTAGCGGCGAGGATCGCCCCGACCGTCTGCAGCGCGAGCGAAAAGGTCAGGAGCCCCCGCGGAACTTCCGGTGGGTTCATCATCCCGCTTACCGGGCCAGTGTCCCGGTCATAGACCGAGTTGAATGCAGTGACGCCAGGATAAAGGCACAAGTGCAGGCTGACAAAGGCGGTGGCCACCTCAAACCCCAGTCCAGCCCCGCTGAGGAACAGGCCCCAGAAGAAGAGCGGTGCCAGCGTCAGCTGGAACGGCACCCGCATGTGCTTCAAGTAGATGAGGGGTATACGGAATCGGCGCACAGCCGCTGCTTAGACTCGTTCCCGTTCATGCTGAACCGGAACGAGTCTACTTCACCTTTGATCGCCGTGCCTTCCGCGTCGTCATGCTTGGGTCCAAAAGTTTCTCTAGCCAGACCAGCTTGACCATGGCTCGCCGGATCGCGCACGGGGGGCCATGAGTTCCTCCCCCCTGAAGCAATTCGCCCTTCGGCTCGCCGAGGCCGCCCGCGGCGAGACCATGAAGCGGTGGTCGACCGGGGTCGCCGCCGACAACAAGGCCGCTGAAGGCGAGGACTTTGATCCCGTCACCGAAGCAGACCGGGAAGCCGAGCGGGCGATCCGGCGGCTGATCGAGGCGGAATATCCCGACCATGGCATCTCCGGAGAGGAATTTCCCGATCGCGCTTCACAGGGCCGCTATTGTTGGAGCCTCGATCCCATTGATGGAACGCGTTCCTTCATTTGCGGAATGCCGACTTGGGTGACGCTGATTGCTCTTCTCGATGGCGGAGTGCCGGCAATCGGAGTGATCGACGCGCCAAGGCTCGGTGAGCTTCATGTCGGCGATTGCGAAACGGCCACCTTGATCGTGGCCGGCGAAGAGCGGCCGCTCAAGACCAGCTCATGCCGGAGCCTGCCCAGCGCGCGCTTTTCGACCACGGACCCGTTCCTGTTCGCCGCCGCCGAGGGGGAAGCTTTTGCAGCGATCCGGTCCAGCGTTCGAACGACCCGCTACGGACATGACGGCTATGGCTACGCACGTCTGGCGGCCGG
>JADDQD010000141.1 GCA_016781555.1 Pseudomonadota bacterium
CATAGATGTTCGAAACGTGCTTGGCGTTCTTCTGGAGGATCGGGAAAGTGCCTGCCGGTGTCGGTTTGTCGTCGGCACCGTAGATGATGCTGGAGCGGCCGATCTCGTATCCGGCTCGATAAACCGAGACAACGCGGCCCTGGAGATTGACGACAACGGTGGTCGGTGCGCGCGGCACACCATCGTCGTTCCACACGAATTCCCCCGGCTGGAGCCAACGCTCAATGGCGAGTTCCGTATGCACGGGGACGTTCAGCGCAGGTGACTTGCGCGTAGGTGCCCGGTGGGTTGGAACTGGCTTTGCTGGCGCTGCAGCTGGTTTCGTCTCACTGCTGACAACGGGAGTTTCCCTGCTCGTGGCGCCCCTATTTGCGTCACGCGCGGGCACCGGCGATGGCGACAACTGAACCAGCATCGGTGCGAGCAACAGGAAGGCAGCGTGCTTTGGTCGGAGCCGCCCGCACAAGCTCTTGAGCATCTCGAACATTGAACGCCTCCTACCTGTCACGCTGCGCGGCAGGAATCACGCTGGCCGCGACCCCGTTTCACTCCCCGAAACCGCGCGAAGCAAGTGGCCCAAATTCGGCGTGCCGATTGGAGACATTGCCGGCGGCGAACTTAAGGGACCCGCCGCAGAGGCGACGCCTCCGGGTGCAGCCGCCCCTCCCGAGCAATTGTTGGCGGCTGACGTGGATCGGTTGCGCCGGATGCTCGTTCTGCCGCCTTTGCGGAGGGAAGCCCATGATTGCGACGCGTGAGCAGTTGATCCACATGCTCACCGAAGCGGCCGAAATCGAGCACAACCTCCTTTGCTCCTATCTTTATGCAGTCTTCAGCATGAAGCGCAGCGGCGAACCCGGGCTGTCCGAAGAGCAAAGCGAGGCTGTGGAGCGCTGGCGCAAGACGATCTTGAAGATCTCGCTTGAAGAAATGGCGCACCTCGCCTGCGTGAACAATCTTCTCATCGCAATCGGCGGAGCCCCGCATTTCGATCGAGCGAATTTCCCGGTCCCCCCGGGCTACCACCCCGCCGACGTCGTCGTCCGCCTCACGCCATTTGACGAGGCAACGCTTGACCATTTCATCTTTCTTGAGCGTCCCGAAGGGATGGAGATGAAGGACGGCGAAGGGTTCGAGGGATCGGGTGCCGAGCGGGCGACGACGGTGGGCGGTCTCACGCCCTCCGCCGAGGACTATCCGACCGTCGGCGCCCTTTACGACTCCATTTCTCACGGCTTCCGGACGCTGGGAGCGCGGCTTGGCGAAGCTTACCTCATCGACCCGGCAGGCCGGAGCCAGCTCGATTCGGAAGCGGTAAGGCTGCCAAACATCGCTAAGGTCACCGACGTTGCAACTGCGCTCTCAGCCATCGAGCAGATCAAAGAAGAAGGCGAAGGTTCGACCAGCGGCGGCGTGGACAGCCACTTCGACAGGTTTCAGGCAATCAAATCAGAGTGGGCGCAATTGAAGGCCGTTGATCCGAAGTTCCGCGCCGCCTGGCCCGCAGCGCACGATCCAGTGATGCGCAAGCCGCTCGATCGGAGCGCGCGCGTTTGGATCACCGAGCCCGCAGCAGCACGTCACGTCGATCTCGCAAATGCCGTTTACGGCACCATGCTGAGCGTACTGAGCCAGGCCTTTGGGGAAGCGGATCCAGCCGAGCAGCGCCTGCTCATGCGACTTTCCGTCGAACTGATGGAGGCAAGCGCATCCGTCTCCACTGCGCTCGCACGAATGCCAGCGAGCGCAGATCATCCAGGAGTGAACGCCGGGATGACCTTTGCCGTGCCTCGAAACGCGGCGTATCGGCCTTTGCGGACGCGAGCCCGGCACATTTTCCTGGAACGGGTGGAGCAACTGCGCGAGGGCGCGGAGCACGTGCTTTCCGGTGAAACCGCTGAAAAAGCGCTGCGGAGGCTCCAGAACGCGGCAGAGCTGCTCGACGGGTCTAGAGATCCGAACTAACGGCGCGGTCAGCGGGCTCACTAAATCCAGATTTCTCCGCAATCTTCTCGCAACAAGCTTCACCGACCGGCGCCAAGGCGCGCAATCCAACATCGACCAGTTTTTCCGCCGCAGCGCCAATCGCGATTCCTGCTCCGACATCACTCGGATAATGGGCGCAACGGGGTATCTGGGCGAGCGCAACAAGGGTCGCGCCAGCAAGGGCTGGCGCTGCATGCTCAGGATATGCGCGGGCGAACGCGCGAGCGACCGAAGCAGCTCCGGCGCTATGGCCGGAGGGGAAACTCGTCATTTCTTTGGCTGTGCTTCCCCCGGGCCGTGCCTTCTGATCGTTTTTGTCCTCGGCGCTTCGGGGGCGCGCCCGATCAACTCTCTTCTTGACGAAGTTCTTGGCTGCGGTCGCGAGTTCGTGCGCCAGCAGCATGTGCGTGCCTGCGCGCGCCATCCGCATATCGCGTCGAAGCAGGCCGACACAAAGAACGGAGGCCGAAATGAACCGCATCTGCGGCTGGTCTCCAATTTCACTGAACCAGGACAGCGTCTTCACCGGCTTGCTGTGCCGATGCGGCGAAACCGCAGCTCGCGTTTGTGCGTCTATCTCAAGAAGCACGTCCCCCGGCGGCTCCACCTGATCCCATAATTGCATGGGATGGAAACCGCCTAGCAACGGCTTTGTGCCGCGCCCAAGCACATGGCCGTTTCCACATTGAGCTTCCGGATTAGGACTCCGGGAAGTCGGCAGCTATGCTTGTCTCGCGCCAAGCTTCGATTTCGGTGAGAGTGCCCCTCAAGTGGCCGGTGACGGCTTCGAAGCCGATCGCGCCCAAGACCAAGTGCCTCGGCGGCCTTGGGTGCTCCGTCAAAGCGATGATCGACTCGGCGGCACGAGCTGGATCGCCTGGCTGATTGCCGCTGATTTTCCGTGTTGCGCGCAATCGAGCCCCTGCTGTTTCGGTATAATCGGCGATCTTGCTGGTGGTCTGCTTCAATGATCGTCCTGCCCAGTCGGTTCTAAACGGCCCCGGCTCGACGCAGATAACCTTTATGCCGAGGGGCCCCACCTCGGCCGCAAGCGCGTCCGACCACCCTTCAACCGCATGCTTGCTGGCGGCGTAATAGCCGGAACCCTGGAACCCCACGAACCCAGCCACGGAGCTGATGTTGATGATATGCCCGCTTCTTTGCGCCCGCATGATCGGCAGGACTGCGCGGGTGAGCGCGAACAGCCCGAAAACATTGGTATCGAATTGCGCGCGTATCTCCTTCTCCTCACCCTCCTCGATGGTCGTTTGATAGCCGTAGCCGGCGTTGTTCACGAGCACGTCGATACGGCCGAAACGCTCCTGCGCTGCTTGAACGGCGGCATCGATCTGATCAGCGTCAGTGACGTCGAGCTGGACCGCGAGCGCCCGTTCGCCCGCCGCTTCGATCAGATCGCCGAGGCGTGCTTTCTCCCGAGCCGTCACCACCGCGCGCCATCCGCGGGCGAGCACCGCCCGGGCCAATTCGCGCCCGAAGCCGGTTGAACATCCAGTGATCAACCAGACGGGTCCTCCGTTGTTCGTCATCACCGTCCCCCATTCCTCTTCGTCAATGTTTTTGCTGATTGCGCAGCGATTTCATCGGACGCGATTTTCTGCAGTTCGGTTATTTGTTGAGGCGAGAAGCCGAGCTCAGAGCCCGCAATTTCTTGCGGCCCGAGTGATCGAGGATCGCGGCCAGTCAGCTGCCCGAACACCACCAGCGCTTCCAGATAATAGCCGAACGCGCTGGCGTGGTAGTTGTCGTGCGCCCAGAGGTTCACTTGCCCTCGCCCGACACCATCATAGGGGTCGGGGTCTGCAATCCCAGCGTCGAACGCCCGGTTCCAAGCCTCGCCGACGGGGATCACGCCTCTGATGAGCGGGGATGCGGCCGCTGCCTTGTCGTAAGCAAACCGAACATCCTTCGCCATGGCGCCAATCGGCTTTCCGTACCAGTGCCCAGACGTGAGATAGGTTTGGTCCGCGCGAGACCAGGTCGCCATCAGCCATATCGCGGCATTCGAGTTCCTGGCCCGAAACATTTCGGCGAATTGGACGGCCGATTTGATAAGCCCCCGCGGATCCCCGGGCTTGTCCTTGTCCACGGTACTGTAGCTTTGAAGGACGACATGGTCCCACCTGCGGTCGATCAGGGCCGCCTTGTGGCTGAGGTGGAATTCAAGATCGGTGCCGCCGACTGTCTCCAGGCTGACCGAATAATCGAGGCCCGCCTGCTGGGCGAAGGTCTTGAACAGGGCCGGCACTCCCCCGACGCCGCCATTGTTCAGATCGGACACGCTTTCGGCGCGGTATTTCCAGACGGGTGACGAGGCGCCAAATGTGAAGCTGTTTCCGACAAAAAGCACCGTTTCCGCAAATGCCGAAGTGGGGAGCAGCAGCGCCGACAGCGCCGCCGCTGCTGTTGTAAGACGGCGGAAGATCGACCCGCGCTTGCTCATTGGCATCCCTTTCACATGGCTCGGCGGCCATAGAGGGCGGCATGCACCCGCGTAAAGCAGCGAGGGTGCAGTCCGCCCTGCTCTGCAAAGTCGAGCCGCGTCAGAGTCGATTAACCGTTAGGTGAGATGAAGGCGTTATGAGCCGCCATTGGGGAAGGGGGGCACGCATCGTGATGGAGCTACAGCGAGGGGCTGCATGCTGAACGTTCAAGCGGCGCCGCTGACAGTGGCGCAGCAGGTGATGCGTGCCGTTGCATCCGCTGAATTGTCTATTCGTGCTGACAAGCCCCCTAGCACATTTCGGGGGGCACGCCCCTCGCCGCGTCGGTGCTCCTCCTCATGAAAAAGCTGATCCAACTCCAGCTCAGCACTTTCGGCGCTCCGATCCGGCAGGCGTGCCGTGCAATCAGGAGTTTCAAGGTTGAAGCAGTGCTTCTGTCGCTGGTTCTACTCAGCCTCGCCGCGATTCGGTGGCAGGACAGCCTTCTTCGAGAAACGATCACCATCACGCCGGACGCTACGCCTTACCACTCTCGTGGTTTTTCGGATCAAGATGCGGATGGCGCATCCACAGTAACAGCGGATCCCCTGCGCCCGCTGAAATGGCGGTGCACACTTCGTGAGGGGTTCGCGTATCCGTATTGCGGATACCAGATCTTGTTCGATCCCAAGAAATCGACGGGTGGCCTGGACTTGTCCGACCTCGAAAGTGTCACGGTCGCCCTCAGGTATGAGGGCCCGGCGAGAACCTTTAGGGTGCAGCTCATCAACTATGACCCCCGCTACAGTAGGCCAGGCGCCGGCGATTCCAACAAAATGAACCTGGTGGAATTACCAGCCAAACGGGGGTTTCAGCGCCACAAGATTAGTTTCGATGAATTCGCCGCCGCCGAATGGTGGGTAGTAAAAAACACAATCCCGCCTCACTTGAGCAAGCCGCAGTTCGACAACATCATACTTCTTGATGTGCAAACTGGATCAGGTGCTCCTTTGGGCGTCCACCGTTTCGACGTCCAAAGCATTACCCTCGAAAAAGCGCTGATAACAAGCTCGAAGCTCTACTTGGCGCTCTTGACCATATGGCTGGTGATCATTGGGTCGATTGCGGCCTATAGAATCTGGCGCCTGAAGCGCGACCTGAAGACCATCAGGCTGCTCGGCGCCAAGGCTTTGGGACAAGCCGAGCAGGCCGAAAAAGCAGTTGTGGAGCGGCACATCGCCCAAGTTGCGGCCGAGGACAGCCGGCGCCAGCTCGAGACCTTGCTCGATAATTTGCCAGGGATTGCTTACCGTTCATCCGTTGAGCAGCCGTGGACAATGACCTTTGTGAGCGAAGGCGTCGAGGACCTCACCGGCTACAAGCCGTGCGATTTCCAGAAGGGGCTCACATGGGGAGCATTGATCTTCAAACATGACGCGCCGCTCGTCGAGGAGGAGATCTCTTCGGCCGTTGCTGCTCGCCGGATGTTCTCGATCACATACCGGATCACGGATCATTCCGGATCGCTGCGATGGGTCCTGGAGCGCGGCCGCGCCGTCTATGGCGAGGGCGGCGAGGCGCTATTCCTGGAGGGATTCATCGGCGACCTGACCGAGCATAAACACACCGAGCGGTCTCTGGTGAAAGCGCAACGCGCGGCTGAGCAGAATGCCGAGCGCGTGCAGAAGGTGCTCGAGAACACCAGCGACTGCGTTTACTCGCTCGATCGCGAGTGGCGGTTCACGTATCTCAATCAGAAGGCGAAAGACTATCTTGGCGAGCGCGAGCTGGTAGGGAGGTCGATCTACGAGGTTTTCCCGGGAAGCGCCCAATCCATTTTCAGCCAAGCCTTCACTGAGGCGATGGAGCACCGGCGTCCAGCCTCAGCCGAAGGGTATTTCGAACCGACTGAGGCTTGGTACGACCTCAGCGTCGTGCCGGATGACACCGGCATCACGGTGTTTTTCCGTGATATCACGGCGAGAAAACAGTCGGAGGAGCGGGTCCGCTGGCTCGCCAATCACGACTCGCTGACGACGCTTCCAAACCGGCTTCTGTTTCAAGAGCGGCTGGACCAGCTTATCGCACGAGGGGAAGACTGCGCGAAGTTCGCGCTTCTCGTGCTCGACGTGGACGATTTCAAGCAGGTCAACGACACGCTCGGTCACGACGCCGGCGACAAGCTGCTGTGCACCTTCGCTAACCGATTACGAGCGGCCGCACGATCCGACGATCTTGTAGCAAGGCTGGGCGGCGACGAATTTGCAGTTATTCTGAACGGAGTGGGCACGCACGCAGAAGTTGAATCTGCAGTTGATGGCCTGTTTGCCGAGCTACGTCAGCCGCACGTCCATGATGGCAAAGTGCTCGATTGCAACGCCAGCATTGGCGCCAGTATTTTCCCGGCCCATGGCAAGGCTCGGGCCGAACTGTTGAAGCATGCCGACATCGCGCTCTACGCGGCCAAGGCTTCTGGTCGATCGAACATGCAAATATTCAGGCCGCAGATGCGGTCCGAAATGCAGGCTCGTGTGTCGATGCTTAGCTTGGCTCGCACCGCGCTCGCCCATGACAGGGTCGTGCCCTTCTACCAGCCCAAGATCGATCTGCATTCGGGCAAGGTAGCAGGTTTCGAAGCACTGCTGCGTCTTGATGATCGTCAGGGCGGGTTCCAATCGCCCGATGCGATTGCTGCTGCCTTCGAGGATCTGACGCTGGCTGCCGATATAAGCGATCGGATCATCGATCGGGTCCTGGAAGATATTGTTGCATGGCGGCGCAACGGCGTCGACTTCGGCCATGTTGCCATCAACGCTTCGGCTGCCGAGTTCAGGAAAGGCAATTTCGGGGAAAGGCTACTGGAGCGGCTCTCCAGAAAGTCCTTGCCCACGTCGACCCTCCAGATCGAGGTCACCGAGACGGTGTTCCTCGGGCGCGGTGCCAGCTACGTCGAGCATGCACTCAAAACCCTCAGTAGAGGAGGAGTTCTTATTGCTTTGGATGACTTCGGCACCGGTTACGCGTCCTTGTCGCACCTCAAGCAGTTTCCGGTAGACATACTGAAGATCGATCGCTCGTTCGTGCGCGACCTCGAACGGGATGAAGACGCTTCCGCAATTATCGGAGCGGTGGTCAACCTCGGCAAGAGCTTGAACATCCGCACGGTGGCTGAGGGCATCGAGACAGCGGAACAGGCTGCCAGGCTGACGGCGAAAGGCTGCGACTATGGGCAGGGCTTCTTCTATTCGCCGGCTGTCCCAGCGGCCGAACTGCCGCTTCTCCTCATCAAGAACAAGAAGAAACGGGCGGCTTAGGGCCTGATCGGCTGAGGCGCGAGCGACGGGACATCATGTCGGCGCGTTCCTCTGTGCGCAATGTCGACCTTTTCCAGGTCGGAAACGAAGCTGTGGCGCCACCAGACGACGTCCTCCTGCTTCACGCACTCGTTCATCGACCGCCAGCGGCGAATGCGTTCCTCAAGCGGCATGTTCAGCGCCGTATGAATAGCGTCGCTGAGTTCTTCCTTGCTGTAAGGATTTACGAGCAGAGCATCCTTCAGCTGCAGCGCGGCGCCTGCAAAGCGCGAGAGGATGAGGACGCCCGGATCGTCGGGATCTTGCGCCGCGACATATTCCTTGGCGACGAGGTTCATGCCGTCTCTCAACGGCGTGATCAGCGCCATTGTCGAAGCACGGTAGAACCCCGCAAGGTCTTCTCGCCCATAGCCTTGATTGACGTATCGGATGGGGACCCAATCAACCTCGGCGAACTCGCCGTTGATGCGGCCCGACAACTCGTCCAGGTGCTCTCGGATGATTTCATAGGTATGAACTTCGCCGCGTGACGGCGGCGCAATCTGCAGCATGAAGAGCTGGCCGCGGCAGTCCTCATGCTCCTCAAGAAAGCGGCGGTAGCCGAGGAACCGTTCCTCCAGCCCTTTTGAGTA
Source organism: Pseudomonadota bacterium (assembly GCA_016781555.1). Taxonomy (GTDB): domain Bacteria; phylum Pseudomonadota; class Alphaproteobacteria; order Sphingomonadales; family Sphingomonadaceae; genus Allosphingosinicella. The sequence continues at coordinate 8,374 of JADDQD010000141.1, forward strand.
ATCAAGCCGATCGACGCCTATGATCGTCCGCCTGCCGTCAGCGCTTTTCTTCAGCCGATCAAAGGCAGTGCGGGCGGCCGCGCTGTTCGCAGCGGCCACGAATTCCTTGTAATCGATGCCGATCGGATAAGCTGCGGCGTAGACGGAGCGATCGCCGACATGAATGGTGCCGTCGGCGTCGCAATGACCGCCGAGTTCGCGCTGAACATAATTGCGGAAGCTGTCCAGCCACTCCTCGGTGTGAAACCCGATCACGTCGTAGGCGAGCATTGATAAGACCAGCCCTTCGTGAAAGGGCAGTGAAACCATTAGCCGCGACGGTGGCCAGGGGATGTGGAGAAAGAAACCCATCCGGTTCTGGAGCCCCCGCTCTCGGAGCTGCGCACCCAGTGGGATGAGATGGTAATCGTGCACCCAAACGAGATCGTCCGGCTCGATGAGCGGCTTCACCGTTTCGGCAAAGCGCTCGTTCACCCGCTCATATCCGCCGGCGAAGCTCCGGTCATATTCGGCAAGGTCGATCCGGTAGTGAAAGAGCGGCCATAAGGTGCGGTTCGCGTAGCCGTTATAATATTCGTCGACGTCCTGTTCTTCGAGGTCGATCGTGGCGCTGGTGACACCCTCGTAGCGCTCGAAATCTATGTGGCCGGTGAATTGGTCTGTCTTGTTGCCCGACCAGCCGAACCAGACACCCCGATATTCGCGCAGCGCCGCCGAAAGTGCGACAGCAAGGCCGCCCTGGGCACCCCCCTCGCCTTGAGGCTTCGGCGCTGCGACCCGGTTAGATATCACGATGAGCCGGCTCATCGAATGGAACTCCAGGGCCTGGAAAGAAGAACGGCGCAGTTGATGAGGCCCACAAGGGAGTAGGTTTGTGGGTAGTTGCCCCAAAGCTCTCCGCTGTGGAGGTCCGTGTCTTCCGAAAGAAGACCTGCGGGGGTGAGGCGCGTCAGCATGCTTTCATAAAGATCGCGCGCCTCCTCGCCGCGGCCGACGATGTGAAGCGCCTCGATGAGCCAGAAAGTGCAGAAGTTGAACGCAGTTTCGGGTAGCCCGAAATCATCTTCGTCGGCGTAGCGCAGCATATGCTCGCCACGGCGAAGGCCCTTCTCGACCGCCTTGAAGGTGTTGATGAAACGAGGGTCGTCGCGCTGAAGGAAGCGCATGTCGATCAGCTGAAGCAGACTGGCATCGAGCTCGTCGCCGCCCCAGGTTGCTGCGAAGCGCTGCTCCCCTTCGTGCCAAGCTTCCTTTTCGATGCGGCCACGTATGGCTGCGGCACGCTCACGCCACAAGGTGGCCCGCTCGCCGAGCCCGAGCGCTTCCGCTGCATTGGCCAGGCGGTCGCAGCCAGCCCAGCACATCACGGAGCTGTAGGTGTGAACGGAAGTGCGGGTTCGGAACTCCCAAAGCCCGGCATCCGGCTGGTCGTGCATTGCCCAAGCACGCTCCCCAACTTTTTCTAGCGCCGCAAAATCATCAGCAGTAGCCTTCCGGTAAAGCCGCTCGTCGAAGAAAGCCTGAGCGTTGGAAAGGATGATCTGTCCGTAGGCGTCGTGCTGGAGCTGCGTGTAGGCTGCGTTGCCGACGCGCACCGGCCCCATTCCACGGTAGCCGGCAAGCCCCTCGGCCATCCACTCCTCAAGCTTGGGCTCGCCCGACACGGCATAAAGCGGCTGGATGAAGCCGCCTTTGCATTCATCAACGAGGTTGCGCAGGTAGCTGAGGTAGTTTTCAAGCACATCAAGCGCGCCGAGCCCATTCAAGGCCTGGACCGTGTAGTAGGCGTCCCGGATCCAGCAATAACGGTAATCCCAGTTGCGCCCGCTGTCGGGTGCCTCAGGGATGGATGTGGTAAGCGCCGCGACGATCGCCCCCGTCTCTTCATGCTGGCAAAGCTTCAGGCTGATCGCCGCGCGAATGACGACGTGCTGCCATTCAAGCGGAATGGCGAGGCCCCGCACCCACTCGCGCCAATGATCGATCGTCTGCTGCAGCATGGAGGCGATCGTGTGATCGACATTGCCGCTGAACGGCTCGTCCGGTCCAAGAAAGAAGTGGAGCGGCTTTTCCAAGCGGAAGTACCGCTCCTCCGTTACGTGACCAACCGGCGCATCGGTTGTGAGCCGGAGCGGCTGCGGCTTTAGAAGAAAACGAATGTGATTGCTGCCGCTGGTCCGCTCGGCAGGCTCGGCACCCCAGTTGGCCGCCGGATTGAGCGAGACCTTGATGCGCGGTGCGCCGGCGATCGGCCTGACGATCCGCACGAAAGCTACCGGGCGGTACATGCGCCCGGAGCGCCCGAAGCGGGGGCAAAAGTCGAGCACTTCGGCAATGCCCCCGTTCGCATCCGTCAGTCGGGTCACGAGGACTGGCGTATTGTGAAGATAATGCTGGTCTACGGAAACATGGTCCTCGATCGAGAGTCGCCACTCGCCGCGCGACCCCTCCTCTTCGTCCTTTCCGTCGAGCAACGAGCAGAAGAGCGGGTCGCCGTCGACGCGGGGGGCGCAGCCCCAAACAAATCCGGCTTTCTCGTCGATGAGGGCGCTGACTTGGCAGTTACCGATCGGCCACAGCGAGAGGTTACGCATTGCGCTCCTCGGTCGCTCGACCAAGCCAGTCGGTGACGGCAGCCACGTTGTTCAGTCGCCATTTGGCAGCAGTTGGACGCGCTGGCCCCACCAGGATACCGGCCCCTCCAAGATCGGCGGCGGCTACGAAAGCATGTTCGTCGGTCATATCATCTCCAATGAATAAGGGACGCGCGCCGGCGAACTCGGGTTCCGTCATGAAGGCGCGAACGGCATCGCCTTTGTCGGCGCCAGGCGGACGAAGCTCGATCACCATTTTTCCTTTCTGGACCTCAAGGCCGCCTTGTCCCGCAAGCGCCGTCACAATATCTGCCACGCGCTGCGCCTGCTCCGGCACACGGCGGTAATGCAGCGCAACGCTGAACGGCTTCTCCTCAACAAGGAGCCCAGGCATGTGTTGGGCGAGAAGTTGCAGCCGCTCGCGCGCGGGGCCAAGATCATGTCGCACCGCGATCGGAAGAGCACGGCCATCCGCCAGCCGGAGTTCGAGGCCGTGGGATCCGGACACGGCCAGGCCAGAGCATGACAAATGCCGTTCAAGCCCAGAAATTGAACGGCCGGTGACAAGTGCAACACGGCCTTGCAGCCGCTTCAGGAGACGCTGCAGAAGAGACGCGAGCGCGGGCGAGACCCTGATCCCGTCTGGTGATTCAGCGAGTTCGACCAGCGTTCCGTCAAAGTCGAGGAACAAAGCGGCATTCTCGAGGAGCGAGAGCGGTGGATCCGGTTCAGCCATGCGCCGCGTTGGCAAGCCCTGCGTCCAATCTCAACCCTGCGCGGGCGTTTTCCTGGGCACATGTACACGGCTGTGGCACCGAGAAACGCTCCGTGCCTTTCAGGAACGTGGTTGAGAAAACATCGCCGCTTCGGCCCGTCAGTTTGCGGCCGCGAAGAGCTGCACCAGAGCCTTCAAAAGCTCTCGCCAGGGTCCACGCCCCAAATGTGGTCTGCGCTGATGAACCCGCGCCGGCCGCCGACGTCCATTTCGCACCAATTGTTGGAGCAGGTCATGAGGCGCCCGACCACACCCGGCTGGGCTATGTAGCGAACTTTCCCGTTGCTGTCGGGCGCGTCGCGCATCGGGCGCGGCTCGGCACCGGTGACAAAAGCGGTGCGTGTGCCGCTGAGGAGCCCGAGGAGCATCCAGCCCACTTCCCCATCAGGATCTTGGACCTTGCGCCAGCTGGGATAAACTTCGAGCACTTTGATGGGCAGATCCGCGCGGCGATACAGCCAGACGGCTGGGTAGGTCTTGCCAGGGCCGGTGCGCATCATCGCCTCGCCAGCCGAAATGGACGCCCAATAGGGAGTCTTCCGATCCTTCTGCGCCATTGCCGCCGGCGCAAGCGCCGTCAGGATCATCACCATCAAAAAAGCGATCGCGCGCCGCATCTCGCACTCCTCGTTCAGCCGCTGCGCCTTGCCTTAGGCTTCCAACAGCCGCCGCTTCAACCCGCCTCGTGAGGGTCGCGCCGATTTGGGACGAGCGACGAAGCCCGATCAGTCGCCCGTCTGGAGTCGCTCGACGAGCTGCTTCACCGTAGGCACGAACCCGTTCGAGTAGAATGGATCCTTCTTGAACCGGAATGCCGAATGGCCGGCGAACATCAGGTTTTGATCGACCGGCCCGCCATGGGCGATATCCTGAAGCGTCTTCTGAATGCAGAAGCTCCGCGGATCGGCGAGCCTCCCGGTCGTGTTCTTCTCGTTATCGGCCCATGAAGAGAAAGCACACTGGCTGAGGCAGCCCATGCAATCCGCCTGATCCTTGCGGATGATCTTCTTTTCCTCCGGTGTCACAAACACCAGGGTCTCGTCGGGTGTCTTGAGCGCGTCGGTGAAGCCCTGGCCGTACCATTCGCGCGCATGGAGCAGATCGCCCCGAGTGACCCAATAATTTTTCTTGCCGTTGACGCCGACGTCGAGCTCGAAGCTATGATCCCCGATTGGCTCCTTGGTAAAGGCGATCTGACGATTCGAGCGGGCCTCCAAGCTGCGAAGGAACGGGTTGCGAACGGCAGAGCTATAAAAGCCGGTGGGCGAAAATCGGTGGAGAAGGACATCGCCTTCCTCCAACGTCATCAGCCGCTGCTTCCACTCCTCCGGGATCGGGCTCTCCTGCGTCAACAAGGGTCGCGTACCGAACTGGAAGAGGATCTGCCCGAGCTCGGGATTGTTGATCCAGTGCTCCCACTCCTTCAGGTTCCAGACGCCGCCGGCCATCACGATCGGAACGTCGTCGGAAATGCCGCCCTGACGCATCGTGTCGCGCAACGCCTTGACGCGCGGATAGGGGTCCTGAGGCACGAGCGGATCTTCAGCGTTGGACAAGCCATTATGGCCGCCGGCGAGCCAAGGATCTTCATAGACCACGGCACCAAGCCATTCTGCGGCCTTCGAATACGCCCTTTTCCACAACGCGCTGAACGCGCGGGCGGAGCTGATGATTGGTAGGTAATTGACGCCGTAAGAAGCCGCGATCTCCGACAGCTTGTAAGGCATGCCGGCTCCGCAAGTGACGCCCGCGACCATGCCACGCGTGCGCTCTAGAACGCCGTGCAGGATACGCTGAGCACCGCCCATCTCCCAAAGCACGTTGATGTTGATGGCGCCCTTGCCGTCAGCCATTTCATAGGCGCGGCGCACCTGCTCCGTGGCCCCGGCGATCGCATATTCGATCAGCTCCTCGTGCCGGTCGCGGCGTGTAAGAGCGCGATACACTTGCGGAACGATTTTACCTTCGGGATCGTAGCTGTCGGCGTTAACGGCCGAGACGGTGCCGATCCCGCCTGCGGCAGCCCAAGCGCCGGAGCTTGCGTGATTGGTGGCGGAAACGCCCTTGCCGCCCTCGACCAGCGGAAGCACTTCACGGCCCGCATAGCGGATCGGGCTAATACCCTTGAACATCGTTCCTCCAAAGAAAAGTGCGACCGCCTATAGGCTTGTCGCGCCACATGCGCAAAAAAGTCATCCCACAGCCGACATGA
>JADDQD010000248.1 GCA_016781555.1 Pseudomonadota bacterium
CGTTGTTCCGTGGAGCCCGGACTTTCCTCGCCCCGGGGATGATCCCGAGCCGCGGCCGCCCGACCCTCTGGCTCGCGCTACCTAGCGCGTCCGCGCTCCCGGTCCAAGAGCAGCGACAAAAGGATAGCCCGGGATTCACCCTCGATCTCCCCATCGATCTGCTCCGGCCGGAACCGCCGCTGAAACGCCGTCACGGCGGCTTTGGGATCGCTGACGTCATAGCCGAACCGTTCAAGCGCCAGAAGGAAGCCCCCGTCGGTCCAGTGAGGATCCATCAAATTCTTTGTCGGCCGCGCGAGCGCAACGCCGTATTTGGCAAGCCTGGCCCAGTCGAAAAGTTCGCCGGGATCCTGCTTGCGCGCTGGGGCTATGTCGGAATGGCCGACGACATTCGCTCTCGGGATATCGTATCGATCAACAATGTCCGCAGCGAGGCGCAGCACCGAATTCATCTGCTCGTCCGGAAAAGCCCGATAGCCAAATTCGTGACCGGGGTTTACGATTTCGATCCCGATGCTTGCCGCATTCAAGTTGCGCATGCCGCGCCAATAGGAGCGCCCCGCATGCCAGGCGCGCTTCTCCTCCGGGACCATGCGCAGGATCTGACCATCCTCGGCCACTAGATAGTGGGCGGAGACTTTCGCTTCAGGATCGCGAAGCCGGTCAATGGCAGAAGCTGCATCCTTCATTCCGGTATAATGGAGGACGAGGATCGAAACCGGTTGGTCGCGCTCATCGAAGTTGGGCGAGGGGCAGTCGATGATGTCTTCCATGCGCTACATGCGCTTCAAAACTCCGGGCGCGTCAAGTCCCGGCGGTCAGAAGGAGCCGTGAAGCAGTGCCGGAGCACGTTCGGCGCAATTTCGAATATAAAGGCCGCGATTCTCGGGATCCGAAACGAACGCATCACTTTGCCCGATCACCGTCTCTCCCGCGCCTAGCATGAGGCACCCACCAGGAGCAGTCACAGCCGCCAGCTTATCGAGCACCGCCTTGCCCGTTGCGGGGGGGAAATAGAGAAGAACATTGCGGCAAAGGATCACGTCGAACGAGAGCCGCGGAGGGCTCTGGTTGACGAGGCTGTGGACCTGGAACGATACCGCCTCGCGAATTTGCGACGATATGCGCCATTGCTGCGATCCCTCTTGCTCGAACCACCGCATCATCTGAAGCACAGGCAGTCCGCGTTGGACTTCAAATTGCGAATAGAGTCCCTGGCGTGCTCGCTCGACTGCCGACTTGGAAACATCAGTGCCGAGGATATCGATCTGCCAGCCCTGCCAGCGAGACTTGGTTTCGGCAAAGCTCATCGCCAGCGAATAGACTTCCTGCCCGGACGAGCAACCGGCGCACCATATCGAAAGCTTCTTGGTCCCCTCTCGCGCCCGCTGGAGGCGCGGGAGAGCCCCGCTCAGGAGGACATCGAAAACCGATCGGTCTCGATAGAAAAAGGTTTCGTTGTTGAGCAGCGCTTCCACCACCTCCTCAGCGAGAAGAGGGTCGCCGCCGGAGGCAATCGCGATGATCAGGCGATCGAGGCTGTCGAGGCCGCGGGCGTGCATCAGCGGCTTCAGCGCGGTCTCGAGGCGCCAACGGCGGCTTGTTGTGAGTTGCTGCCCCGTACGCGATTCGAGCAATGCCGCCAGAATGCGGCTAGAGGCGTCGCTTACCTGCACCTGACACTCGCGGACGCGGCGGCCACCCGCCGAGCAAGCTCGCTTGGCGAAAGGATTGCTGAGGCGAGGCCGGCTTCGGCCACGGCGCGCGGCATTCCCCACACCGCCGAGGTGTCGGCATTCTGCACAAGAACGGCGCCGCCGCGGTCCACCACGCTCGCGCTACCGAGCAGGCCATCTCGGCCCATGCCGGAGAAGATGACGCCGATGGCGGCTTTGCCAAATATCTCAGCCACCGAGGTGAACATGATATCCACCGACGGCAGGCAGCCGGAGCTCGCAGGTACACGGCTGAGCGCCGCTTCAATCTTGCTGCCCGAGCGCTTCACGCCGAAATGAGCGTCGCCGGGCGCAATGAAAATCGCTCCGGCTTCGAGCGTCATCCCATCTTGCGCAACGTGCGCTGAGCGGCCCGATGCTGTTTCCAGCTCGCGTGCAAAATAGGGCATGAACAAGGGCGGGAGGTGCTGCGTCACCAGGATCGGGACGCTGATGTCGCTCGGCAGGCGACGCAGAAACTCCCCCAGCGCGTGGATTCCCCCCGTTGATGCGCCGAGCGCGAGGCAGGCGAGACGGCAGTCAGGCATTGCCCGAAGCGTGAAGCGAACATTCTCAGGGGCTTGCGCCGGCGCCTGACGTGGCTGCTCTGGCGGAGGACCGATCCGGCGAAGGCGCTCGATCAGCACGTCGGAAAAACGGCCGCCGAATGCGCCGGTCCCCGGCTTGGGCAGGGTATCGGCAGCACCAAGCGCGAGAGCGCGCACGCTCGCTTCGGCACCCTCCTCGCACGTTGACGAGACGACAAGAACCCTGGCCCCGTTTCCCTCCTTCAAAAGCGCAGGCAGAGCCTCAAGCCCGCTCGTGCCGGGCATGTTGACGTCCAGAATGATGATATCGGCGGGGACGCTCTTCAAAGCATCCAGTGCTTCATCCGAGCTGCCCGCGAGCGCAACCACCTGAAAATCCAGCTGTGCGGAAATCATCCGCGCGAGCACCGCCCGCGCCACCGCCGAATCGTCGACGATCATGACTCGAGTCACGCACTGTTCAGACAGCGAGTGCTTCGCTGCTTGGCGGGCGACTTTTGACGACACCGCAATCACCCCACGCCGACGATCTGGAGCTTGCTTTCCAACGTTTCCCGATCGAACGGCTTCATGACATATTCGTCGGCACCCGCTTCCAGCGCCGCTCGGATGTGGCCGATGTCATTCTCCGTGGTGCAGAAAACAACCTTCGGCTGGACGGAGTGCGGGCTCTGACGCAGGTTCCTCAGGAACTCCATGCCGCTCATGACCGGCATGTTCCAGTCGAGGAGGATCACATCGGGCATCCTGAGCTCGATCCGCTGCAGCGCATCGCGGCCGTCCTCGGCCTCTTCGACCGCGAATTCCAGCGTCTCCAGGATACGACGAGCAACCTTTCGGATCACCTTGGAATCGTCGACGATCAAGCAGGTTCTCATCAGGCTCTCTCTCCTTGGCGTGCGGCCAAGCTAAACGGGATTGGTAAGCACATGCTTAAACGTGGGTCAGAGCGCCGCTGTGGCCCCAGCCAACATCTTTTCGGCGTCGATCAGCAGCAACAAATCGTCTCCGGCCTCGACCATGCCTTTGGCAACGCGATGCCAGCCCGGCGCGAGCTTTGTGCCGGGCACCACCGCATCCTGGGGCCACTCCACTATGTCCTCAACGCTGTCCACGAGCAGTGCGTAAGGGTGGCCCTCGGAAATGACGATCACCGCATCGCGCACGCCGCCCGCGTCTCTAGAGGCGCCAAGTTCGAGAGCAGCGCAGCAATCGATCACCGTCAGCACTCGGCTGCGGATCGCAGCCAGCCCCGCAACGTGGGGCGCCGAACGGGGTACCGGGGTCACTGCCTCGATCTCCACCACCGATTCCACTTGCGCCCCAGCGATTCCCACCCGCTCGCCAGCGATGGTTGCAATAAGAAGCAGCTCGGTCATCGGTCAGCCTTTCCCACGCAGCGTAGCGGGCGCGCCCAGCGCCGAAAGGAGCGCGGCTCGATCGTAGCGGTAGATGCTTTCATCGCCGTTGGCGGTCTCCGCAGTTGAGCGGAGGCGGATCACCGCGCGGCCAGGCGAATGTTCGATCGGCCCGTCCGCGGCGGCAATAAGGACGTCGAAGTCGGCGAGGCCGTTGGAGTCGACCACAGTATATCCGGCAGCTTCAATGATTGGCCGCAAGATCGTGTTCATCCATGCGTCCCCCGCGGGTATGGCGCAGACCGGTTTCGAGCCACTTGTTTCAGCGCTCGCTCCGTGCGCGCCGAACAGCCAATAAGGATCGATCACCTCAACCTGCTCCCCAGCGGCCATGGTTACGCCGCAAACTTCTCCAGGCGCCGCTGCCGCCTCCATGTCTGCCTTGAAGGGCACGAGATCGACGACTTCGGAAAAGGCATAAGCCAGCTCCGACGCGCCGTCGGACAGGCGCATGATCCGGATGCGGGATTCGGGCACGACATCGCCGCAGCCGGCGAGTGGGAGGATCTTGCCGCCCAGCGAGACCCGGAGCCGGCCAGCGCTCCAGCGGATTGCATCGGGCGGAACCTCCTCGATGCGCTGGACCACCGCTAATCGGATCAAGCGCTTCAATCCGTCGAGGGACAGGAAAAGCAGCCCCGCGGCTTCTTCAGCCAATTCCGGCTTCGCGCCGGCCAAATGGGCGTCATCCTTCTTCCCAGTGCCGCCGACCGCCGCGAAGGAGGCAATCGCAGATGGATCAAGGAGAAGGATCGGCCTGCCATCCTCACCAAGCGATGTGCCCGCGTATAGGCCCGCAGCCATGACGAGCGGAGAAGCCGGCTTGATCACCAGTTCCTCGTGATCATGGACGCAGTCCACAGAAAGCGCGTAAATTTCTTGTCCTGCCGACCTCAGCACCACCATCCTTCGGTCGGCCGGCTCCCCCTGCTCCTCGACGCCAAGCAGCGCCGCGAGCGAGAGAAGCGGGACCCGGCGGGCGCGCACCGTTGCGACCTGGGAGCCGCCGATCGACTCCACCCGCACCGCCGCCGTGCCTGCACGAACAATCTCCTCGATCGCCGAGCGCGGAATGGCATAGACAAGCCCGCCTGCGCTGACGGTGAGCGCTGGGATAATGGTAAGCGTGAGCGGCACGCGAAGCGTCAGTCTCACGCCTGAACCCAAGCGACTTTCAACCTCGACGATGCCCCCGATGCGCTCGATGTTCGCCCGGACGACATCCATGCCCACGCCTCGCCCGGAAATCGCGGTCACCTCCGCCGCTGTAGAAAGGCCCGCTTCGAAAATGAGCGCGACCTTCTGCGCGGTGCTAAGCTGCTCCGCTTGCTCCCGGCTCACGATGCCGGCAGCGGAGGCCTTCCGCGCCAGCGCGTCACCATCGATGCCGCGGCCGTCGTCGGCGATTTCAATCAGGATTTGGTTGCCTGACTGGCGCGCGCAAATCCGCAGTCGCCCTGCCGCCGGCTTTCCCGCCCGCAGCCGATCGGCGCTCTGCTCGATGCCGTGATCGATGGCATTGCGAACAATGTGCGTAAGCGGATCTCGGATCATCTCGAGCATTTCGCGGTCGAGTTCCACATCGCCGCCGTCGACCTCCAACGTCACCTGGCGGCCGAGTTCTGCGGCCAGGTCGCGGACCATCCGGGGGAGTGTCTTAAATAGGTTGTCGATGCGCTGCATCCGTGTCCGCGTAATCGCATCCCGCATCTCCGCGATGCAGTCCGAGACGCGGTCAAAGGCTGCCTCCACCGCAAGATCTCCCGGCGCTTCGCGCAGGCGCCGCGCGAGCTCGTTTCGAGCAAGCACCATGTCGGAGACCCCGCTCATCATGCGGTCCAAGAGATCGACCGAAAGGCGTATGCTGCGGGTCCCACTGCGGGCTGCCGATGCTTGCGCCGGGCCGTTCCGATCATCCTTCAGCTCCGGAGCGGCATCGCGCAGCGCTTCGATCAACACTTCGTCATCTTCGCTTGCGGCGGCATTGCCCGTCTCGAGTGCGTCGACGAGTTCGGCAATCCGATCGATCACGGCAAGAACGCTGCTCACCAGCCGCTGGTCGGCACCGCGCCCACCAGAGCGAACTTCGGCAAGCACGTCCTCAGCGGCGTGGCTTAAGGCCTCGATGCGCGGCAGATCGAAGAACCCGCAATTCCCCTTCACCGTGTGGACGAAGCGAAATATCTCGTCGAGCCGCGAGCGGTCAGCAGGCGCTGCCTCCCAGGCGACGATTTCGCCGCCCAGAGCCTGCAGCATCTCGCGCGTCTCCGCGATGAACTCGTTGATCAGGTCTTCCATCCGCTCCGCCAAAGGAAGTGAGCGTCAGGCTATCGCGCGGATCTGGTAAAGATGACGTTAGTGACAGGTCATGGGTGACTTGATGGCGCAGTCGACATGCACCGGAGCTTGCGCGGCGTGACCGAACGAGCTGCGGCTTGTTGAATCAGTCGGATTTCCCGCTCGGCTGAGGTTCCAAGCCGCCCTTGTGGCGGCAGGGCGAGGTCAGGCGGGTAAGGAAGCGCCGATCAGGAGCATGCCTTCTTCACCGTCCATCACCTGCACCTCTCCGCCGCCCTCCTTGACGAGGCAGCGTACGAGCCAGGCGGCGGCGGCGCGTGGGGCGAGAGTGTCTTCTGAACTGTTGCCGCACAGCACGCTTTTGAGTTCGGGATCGAGCACGATGCGCGGACCTTCCGCGCGGATTACGATATCGAGTCCGCTCCCATGTCGTTCGGCACCCACCGCCAGGTGACCGCCGCGCACGAGCGCGTCACCCGCAATCAGCGCGAGGTTGAGGAGCACTTTTAGCGCCGATTTGCTCATGGTGGGCTCATCCACGATCCAGCCGAGCTGGATGCGGCCATCACTGCCGAACAAGCCTTCAATGGCGACGCGGGCCTCGCGCGTGTCGACCACATCCGCAAAGCCGCCGGCAGCCCCGAACGCCAGCCGGAAAAATTTGAGCTTGTTGGCCGAAGCACGGGCGCTTTCGCCAAGAAGCTCCAGGCAGCGTGCCCGCATTTCGGGATCATGCTCGTCCGAGAGAAGTTCGATGCCGTTGTTCAACGCACCGACCGGGCTCAACAGATCGTGGCAAAGACGCGAACATAACAGGCTCGCAAACTCATAAGATTTCATGCCGTTGGCGCCCCTTCCCGACATCGCACGTCCAACCCTATTGGCCTTTGCGTGTCCGCCTTGCAAGGCGATGCGTTCAGAACAGCTCGATTTCGATCCCGCCGAAAGCGCCTAGGATCTCGCCGCCACGCCGGCTGATCAGCAGGCGAGCCCCGCCGCCGGCGATGATCAGCCAGTACAGCCCCTGTTCCTGGGCTGCCTGTGCATCGGCGTAAGAGGGTTCCTCTCTTCCGCTAGGGTGCGAATGGTAATGACCCACGATCGCCCTGCCTGCGTGCCTCGCCGTTCTCGAGGCCGCCAAATGCGCAGCAGGATCCAGCAGGAATGAACGTTCCGGATCCCTCGCAGCGTTGGCAACGGGAACGGCCTCTTCGATGACCCCTTCCCGGCCCAGCAGGACACCACAGATCTCTCGGCTGTGCGCGGCTTTTGCCTCGCGCAGCAGGCTCTCCAGCAGCCACCTTGATATTGCGCACCTCATCGGTCACATCCGCTAGCCAATGAGCGGGAAGGAGTCGATTATACGCGCAACCATAGCGCTGGACGCTGCCGGCTGGCGGCTCGACCGCGCGCTTGCGGCGGCTCTTCCAACCCTGTCGCGCGAACGTGTCAAAGCGTTGATCAGCAGCGGCGAAGTGGTTGGGCCGGAAGGCACGCAAGTGCGTGATCCTGCGGCAAAGGCGCTCGGGGGCGGCGCCTACGAGCTGCGCATTCCCGCCCCTGCCCCGGCGCATAACGAGCCTCAGGATATCGCGCTCGAAATTGTCTTCGAAGACGACCACTTGATCGTTATCGACAAGCGCGCGGGAATGGTGGTGCACCCCGCCGCGGGCAATCTCGACGGCACGCTGGTGAATGCGCTGCTCCACCATTGCGCAGGAAGGCTTTCCGGAATTGGCGGAGTTGCGCGGCCCGGCATTGTTCACCGAATCGACAAGGACACGTCGGGCCTGCTGGTCGCGGCCAAAACCGACGTTGCGCATGAAGGACTTTCAGCGCAGTTCGCACGCCACAGCATCGAACGGCGCTATCATGCTATCGTTGCTGGAGTGCCTAACCCACCGGCCGGCACGGTCGATGCGCCGCTTGCCCGCTCCTCGTCCAACCGCCAGAAGATGGCCGTGGTGGCCGATGGTCGAGGCAAGCGAGCGGTGACGCACTATCGGCTGCTGACGCCCCTACGTGAGGCCGCGCTCCTCGAGTGCCGGCTCGAAACCGGCCGCACCCATCAAGTGCGTGTGCATATGACATCGATCGGCCACCCTTTGATTGGCGACCCTGCCTACGGACGGACCCGAAACCCGCATCGTGAGTTATTGAATCAATTGGGTTTTCAGCGGCAGGCGCTGCATGCTGCGGGATTAGGCTTCGTCCATCCGGTCACCAAGGCAAGCCTGTCGTTCAAAAGCGCCCTTCCGTCCGATATGCAGGAACTGTTCAGGGCGCTTACCGTATAACAACCAAGTATTCGGATAAGGAAACAAGCCTTACCGGACAGGGAGCATAGAGTTATGGCTGGCGGTAAAAATGTCCCGACCATTCCCGCAACAGGCGGCGAAGCGGGCCTCAATCGCTATCTCACTGAGATAAAGAAGTTTCCGATCCTCTCACCGGAGGAGGAATTCATGCTGGCCAAACGCTGGGCGGAGCATCAGGACACCGATGCGGCGGCCAAGCTTGTGAACAGCCACCTGCGGCTCGTCGCAAAGATCGCGATGGGCTATCGCGGCTATGGCCTCCCGGTGAGCGAACTCATCTCCGAAGGCAATATCGGCCTGATGCAGGGCGTGAAGAAGTTCGAGCCCGATCGCGGCTTCCGTCTGGCGACCTATGCGATGTGGTGGATCCGCGCCTCGATCCAGGAATTCATCCTGCGCTCGTGGAGCCTCGTCAAGATGGGCACCACGGCGGCACAGAAGAAGCTCTTCTTCAATTTGCGGCGGATGAAGAACCAGATCGAGGCATTCGAGGACGGCGACCTGAAGCCGGAGGATGTCACCAAGATCGCTACCGATCTCGGGGTCTCGGAGGATGAAGTCATCTCGATGAACCGTCGCATGTCGATGGGCGGAGATACGTCCTTGAACGTGCCGCTGCGCGAGGAAGGCGAAGGCCAGTGGCAGGATTGGCTGGTTGACACCGATCCGCTTCAGGACGAGCGCGTGGCCGATGCCCAGGAGTCAAGGGTCCGCCACGAGCTTCTCGTGCAGGCGATGGAAACTCTGAACGATCGCGAGAAGCATATTCTGACCGAACGGCGCCTCACGGACGATCCAAAGACGCTTGAAGAACTCAGCCAGGTTTACGACGTCAGTCGTGAGCGCATTCGGCAGATTGAGGTCCGTGCGTTCGAGAAGCTCCAGAAGGCGCTGATGAACCTTGCTGGCGAGCGCAAGCTGATCCCCGCACATTGAGCCCGCCTGCGAGGGCAGCCAAGCCCGCAACCCTCTGACGCTGCACGAGACCGGCCTTCCGGAGCCTCGTGAACATCGAGCGTGACCGTAGCGGGCGGCGGCGCTAATCAGCGCCAATGGCCAGAGCATCGAAGCGCAGAAGTTCAAAGCGAGGCGGCTTTGGCCGCGTCATGAGCTGGATCTTCGGCGCGTTGTTGCTGTTCGTGCTCATCAGCGTGCTTTGGGTCCTCCTTTACCGTTTCGTGAATCCGCCGATTACCTTCACGATGGTCGGCGATGTCCTCGGGGGGCGGACGCTCAGCCGTGATTGGATGCCGCTTTCACAGATCGACGACGACATGGAGCGGGCGGTGATCGCGGCCGAGGATTCCAAGTTCTGCAGCCACTACGGCTTCGATCAGGACGCCATCGCCGCGGCGATGCGGCGAAATGCTGAAGGACGGGGGGTGATCCGCGGCGGCTCGACGGTCAGTCAGCAGACCGCGAAGAACGCGTTTCTTTGGCAGGGCGGCGGTTATTTCCGCAAAGGCCTTGAGGCTTGGTTCACGCTTCTGATCGAGACGATCTGGACGAAGCAAAGGATCATGGAGGTCTACCTCAACATCGCGGAGACCGGCATCGGGACCTATGGGGTCAATGCGGGCGCGCAGCGATATTTCGGCAAAGACGCCTCAAGCCTGTCCAAGCCGGAGGCCGCACGCATCGCAGCGGTACTGCCCCTGCCGAAAAAGCGTCAGGCTACGGCGCCGCGTGGCTTCACCCGGCGCTACGGCAATTCGATCGCGGCGCGAATTCGTGTTGTGGCACGCGACGGGCTCGATCTGTGTCTGAAGGGCCAAGGTGACAGGACACCCGTTCTCGACGAGCCGGTGGAGCGGAGCACACGGCCAAAAGCTAAGAAAGCCGCGCCGAGCGCGCCAGCCCCGCAGCCCGAACGCGTGGAGGACTACATCGCCGCGCCCGATGCCGGACCCCCGATCGAGCAACCGCCTACGCCCGAAGAGGAGCAGCCGCCGACCGAGGTTCCGCCTCCGCCGCCCGAGGAAGAGAGGACGCAGCCGGATCCGACCTGAGCCCCTCTCCCGCCTCAGGGCGCGAGGCGTAATCAGAATGGCATCTGGAACCCGGGGGGTAGCGGCAGGCCGCTGGTGATCTTCTGCATTTCGGCGGCCGCGCGCTGGTCGGCCTTGGCGCGAGCGTCGTTGAATGCCGCAGCGATCAAATCCTCAACCATCTGCTTTTCGGACGGAGCAAGAAGGCTCTCGTCGATGTTCACGCCGATGACGCGACCCTTGGCACTTGCCCGAATCTTGACAAGCCCGCCACCCGAAATGCCTTCAACCTCGATCCTGTCGAGACTTTCCGTCGCCTTCTGAAGCTCGGCTTGGGCGTTCTGCGCCATTTTCATGATGTCATCGAGGTTCGGCATTTGCTTATGCGCTCCTTCGTTCGTCGATCGCGTAGTGGATGAGCTCGGCGTCTGGGAAAGCTTCGAACGCCGCCTTCACCACCGGCGTTCCAAGCACTGCCTGCCGTAGCTTTTCGGCTTCCATTTTTTCCTGCTCGATCAGCGAGGGCTCCGAAGGCGCGTCCGAGACTTCGACATGCCAAGTCTCGCCGGTTATCGCCTTCAGCGCGGCGCCAACGTCGCGCGTCAGGTCGCCTGAGAAAGGCTTGATCGGCCGGATGACGAGCTCGGGCGGCTGGTACCGAACCAAACCGACGAAGTCATGAAGCTGCTGCGCAAGGTGCGGCTTGCCGTTTTCGGCCAACATCTCGACGAGTGCTGCAAAGCTGGCGGGAGTTTTCACCCTCGCCTCCTGCCCCGCGGCTGCCGCGGCTGGCGGCGACCCCGGCGCTGCCACAGCCTCACCGTTCATCAGCTTCTCCATGAGCGCCCCGGGGTCCGGGAGTTCGGAGGCATGAATGATGCGAAGAAGCGCCATTTCGGCCGCCTCGAGCGGGATCGCCGCCATGTTCACTTCGGAGAGGCCTTTGAGGAGCAGCTGCCAGAGTCGGTGGATCGTGGCGTAACCGAGGCGGCTCGCCCACTCCGCATAGGCCTCGCGCTCCTCGAGCGACTGTGCCGGATCGCCAGGCCCGCCGACCTTCGCACGCGTGATGCCGTGGACGCTCTCAAGGAGGCCGCGGAACAATGCGGCCGGCTCGACGCCGAGATCGTATTGATTGCGGACCGCCGCGAGAGTGCCCTGCGCGTCGCCTGCCAGGAGCAGCCCGAGCAGCGCGCGGATGGCGCCGCGGTCGGAAAGCCCCAGCATTCCCCTGACCTGATCGGCGGTGACGCCGCCCGCGCCATGGGCGATTGCTTGGTCAAGAATGGACAAACCGTCGCGCGCCGAGCCCTCCGCAGCACGAGCGATCAGCGCGAGCGCCTCGGGATCGACCTCCACCACTTCCATCTCGCACACTGCGCGGAAGTGTCCGGCGAGTTGCTCCGCAGAGATACGGCGCAGGTCAAAGCGCTGGCAGCGCGACAGCACCGTGATCGGAACCTTGTTGACCTCCGTGGTGGCGAAGAGAAATTTAACGTGCGCAGGCGGTTCCTCGAGCGTCTTCAGAAGCGCGTTGAACGCGTTCTTGGACAGCATGTGGACTTCGTCGATGATGTAGACCTTGTAGCGGGCGGAGACCGCTGCATAACGCACGGCCTCGATGATCTCCCGTACGTCATCCACCCCGGTGTGTGAGGCTGCGTCCATCTCGACCACGTCAATGTGACGACCTTCGGCGATGGCGCGACAGGGTTCGCAGTGGCCGCAAGGATCGATCGTCGCGCCCCCCTCGCCGTCCGACGCCACGCAGTTCAGCGCCTTGGCAATCAGGCGCGCGGTCGACGTCTTCCCTACCCCGCGAACGCCCGTCAGCAGGAAAGCGTGCGCGAGCCGATCTCGGCGGATGGCGTTGGCCAAGGTCTGGACCATGGCGTCCTGCCCGATCAGTTCTCCAAAGTTCTGCGGCCTGTATTTGCGCGCGAGCACCCGATAGGGCTGCGCCCGTACAGGCTGGGGCGGTTCATCGAGGCCAAGGCCAAAAGATTCAGCGGATTCGGACATGAAGGAGAAAGCCTAGCCGTTCGTGTCGAGCGAAGTCGAGCCACCTCTTTGCTCCGCCCAAAGGGAGTAAGCGTGGCATGGACGAATGCTGTGGCAGGGTGGGAGCCGGGACGACCCGGAGCTTGAACTCGTTACGGCTGCTTCCTTCCGGACCTGACCGGGTTGGCGAGAGCGCCGTCCGCCCGACTCCCGCGCCGCATATGGGACATCTTGCCTTCGCCCGCAAGCTTCCGGAACCCTCGGTCGGCCTTACCGCCCCTGCATGTTGCGATGAGCACCCGGCATACGAACGGTGAGCGTTTCCCACTCGTCTTTGAGCACAATTTGGCAGGCGAGACGGGAATGGCGCGAGACGTTGGCGGCGAGGTCGAGAAGGTCTTCTTCCTCTTCGCTCGCCGGGGGAAGCTTGGCAAAATCTTCGGCGGCAACGATGACGTGGCAGGTTGAGCATGCCATCTGGCCTTCGCACGTGCCTTCAAGCGGCTGCCCGTCCGCCTGCGCAACGTCGAGCAGACGCTCGCCCGTCAGCGCATCAACCTGGCGAGTTTGGCCCCCATCGGCGGAAATGAAGCGCACGCGAATCATGCAGCGAAGCTCCGTTGGCGGCTGGCGGCATCTTGAATCATGGTCAGTGCCTGCACCAATTCTTCCTCGCTCGTATAGCGACCGAAGCCGAGACGAAGGGTGGAGCGCGCCTCCGCTGCCGAAAGGCCAAGCGCCGACAGCACGTGGCTGGAGCGGCCGGAGCCACTCGCACACGCCGAGCCTGCGGAAAAGGCGATCGGACGCAGCTCAGAAATGAGCCGTGCCGCATCGATGCCGCGGCATCGGATGTTGAGGTTGCCCCGGTAGCGTCGGTCGGCGGAGCCGTTCAGGATCCACGCGTCGCCAAGGCTCGCCAGGGCGGCTTGCCAGAGCGCCTCGACATGCGTGTGATCCCTTTCTCGTCGCTCGATCAGCAGCCGGGCGGCTTCGCCGAAGCCGACGCAGAGCGCCGGAGACAATGTGCCCGAACGTATGCCGCCTTCCTGACCGCCGCCGTGGAGCAATGGCTCGAGCTCCAGGCCATTCCGCACCCACAGCGCGCCGATGCCTTTGGGTCCATGCACCTTGTGAGCGGACACGGCGACCATGTCGCACGCTTGAAGCGGCACGGGCACCCGGCCGAAACCCTGGACCGCATCGCAGAAGAGGAGTGCTCCCTGCCGCCTCACGCGGCGCCCAATCTCCTCGACCGGCTGAAGAACCCCGATCTCGTTGTTTACGAGCATGATCCCGACCAGACCGATTGTGCCGTCCAGGCGGCTTTCGAACAGCTCGAGGTCGACGATGCCGTCGCCGCCAACGGGAATGACATCGGTTTCAAAGCCTTGCTGCCCAAGCCATTGAACGGTCTCGAGAACGCAAGCATGTTCGGTGGCAAGAGTGACGATCCGCCGACGGTGCGGCGGAAGGCAGGCGGCCGCGCCTTTCAGAGCCCAGTTCGCTGCTTCGGTTGCGCCCGACGTGAAGTAGGCTTTGCCTGAATCACCCCCTTCCCCAAGCGCGCCAACAAGATGCGTTCGCGCGATCTCCACGGCCGCAGCGGCTTCTC
>JADDQD010000020.1 GCA_016781555.1 Pseudomonadota bacterium
GCGGTGGCTGTTCCGCCATGAAATGCCCGCGGCGGAGGACCTGAGGAAGTCCACGGTTCCAACCGCGATCCTCGCCGCCGGGCAGGATACCATCATTCCGCAGCGTCGCACACAGCCGCTCCGGGAGGCAGTGCCAAATCTCGTCTACGACAGGACGATCGCAAGCGCCGGCCATAACGATCTCTACGAGCGGCCCGAGTTTCGGGAAGCGATGGTTGAAGCTCTCCAGCGGCTACTGCCGCAACAGCCCTGAATCGAGGCGAGCAGCTGTGCCCAACAAGAACTTTGCTCTTGCCTTCCTGGCGCTCGCTTTGGGCAGCTGCGCCACGGCCAGCCTGGAGGCGCCGTCGGCGACCATGCAGGTGCGGGGGCGCCACATTTACTCGGCGGCTGGCGAGCGGGTGATCCTGAGGGGCGTCAACGAGATGTTCTCGATCTCCAAGGATCGCACAGGCTCGTGGGTGATGAGCGAAATCGCCAAAACCGGTGCGAACGCCGTCCGGATCTTCACATTGATTGATACGCCTGCCGGCCAGCTTGACGCGCTCATCACGAACGCCGTCGAGAACGGCATGATCGCCATTCCCGAATGCCACAGCGCCACCGGCAAGTGGGAGCGGCTGCCCGATTGCGTGATTACTGGACGAGGCCGGATGTCGCGGCGGTGATCAAGGGCCACGAACGCTGGGTGCTCCTCAACATCGCCAATGAGGCTGGAGACCGCAATGTGACGCGGGATGCATTCGTGGACGGCTATGGCCGCGCGATTGCGCAGATCCGGGCCACTGGTATCCGCGTTCCGCTGGTGATCGACGGAGCCGGCTGGGGTCAGGAATACCAGAACCTGCTCGGGAGCTGGGCCCACCTCAACGAGCGGGATCCGGAAAAAGCGCTGATCGTCTCGGCCCACAGCTACTGGGTGGGTAGCGAGGCTGAGCGCATGGCGCATTACCGCACCATAATCGACAAGGTGACGCGCGAGGACATTCCCTTCATCCTGGGGGAAGGGCCAACCCCCAGCGGCTATGACTGCACCGCATCGCCCTACCGGTGGGCGATGGCCGAGCTGCACCAGGCCGAGATCGGGTGGCTGGCTTGGTCTTGGGGCCTGCTCCCGAACGGCGACTGCCGGAAGGAGAACCGGTACGACATGACCGAAGCAGGCATATTCGGCCGCTGGAAGACCGAAGCGGGTCGGGAGATCGCCGTTGCTCATCCGGCGAGCATCAGGAATACCTCACGGCGACCCTGTTCAATTCCGAGCGCCGGCGCAAGCTGCGTTCGCCCAGAACCTCGTCCTCAGCAGCGGCTGAAAAGACGGGGCAGAACCACCTGAGCAGTGGGTCGCTCGAAGGAAAGTATGTGGTTGTGCGTTTCGGTCTTGTTCCATGAGAACAAAACGAATACATAATGCTCCTGCGTTGAATGGGCGGCGCGGACACTCTACGAAGGGCTTGGGCCATGGTGGCATCGCTGAAAGTCGTTGGATCCGACAGGAAATCTGAGAACATGGACAAGCAAAAGGCCCTAGACGCGGCCCTCGCCCAGATCGACCGCGCGTTCGGTAAAGGGTCGGCAATGAAGCTTGGGTCGCGCGAAGCGGTCCAGATGGAAGCGATTTCCACCGGCTCGCTCGGGCTCGACATCGCCTTGGGCATTGGCGGGCTACCGCGTGGGCGCATTGTGGAGATTTACGGCCCCGAGAGTTCGGGCAAGACGACGCTTGCCCTTCATGCCATTGCCGAAGCCCAGAAAATGGGCGGCACCGCTGCGTTCGTCGATGCCGAACATGCGCTGGATCCCGTTTACGCGCGCAAACTCGGTGTGGACGTGGACGAACTGATCGTGTCGCAGCCGGACACCGGGGAGCAGGCGCTGGAGATCACCGACACGTTGGTGCGTTCCAACGCGATCGACATCCTCGTCGTCGATTCGGTCGCGGCCCTGGTGCCGCGCGCCGAGATCGAGGGCGAGATGGGTGACAGCCATGTCGGCCTCCAGGCGCGGCTGATGAGCCAGTCGCTGAGGAAGCTCACCGGCTCGATTTCCAAGTCCAAGTGCCTGGTCATCTTCATCAACCAGCTTCGGATGAAGATCGGAGTCATGTACGGCAATCCCGAGACGACCACCGGCGGCAATGCGCTCAAATTCTACGCGTCCGTTCGCCTCGATATCCGGCGCACGGGGCAGATCAAGGACCGTGAAGACATTGTCGGCAACACCACGCGCGTGAAGGTTGTCAAAAACAAGGTCGCGCCGCCGTTCAAGCAGGTCGAGTTCGACATCATGTACGGCGAGGGCATTTCGAAGGTCGGCGAGATCCTGGATCTCGGGGTTAAGGCCGGGGTGGTCGAGAAATCGGGCTCCTGGTTCAGCTACGACTCCATTCGAATTGGGCAGGGCCGCGAAAACGCCAAACAATATTTGCGCGAGCACCAGGATGTTGCCGAGCGGCTCGAGCGGACGATCCGCGGCAACAGCGAACAGGTGGCCGACGCTTTGATGGCCGGCCCCAGCCCCGACGACGATATCTGAGCCACAAGCAACGGTACAGCGGTCAGCCGGCCGGGGCGGGATGTTCCCTGGGCTTTGCGTTCGCCCATAGCGCGGTGCCCAGGGCAAGCGCACCGCATGCAGCAAAGCCGAGAAGAAACGGAACCGTTGTTCCGTCGAACTGCTGGCCAATGGCAAGTCCAATCAGTGCGCCGCCGACGGTGGTGATCACGCCCTGAAAGGAAGAAGCCGTTCCTGCCATGTGACCCAGCGGTTCCATGGTGAGTGCGCTTGCGTTGGCGCCGACCAGCCCGAAGCAGGCCATTGTCACTGACTGGAGAGCAACGAAGGCCCAGATGCTTTCGCCGATCGTCATGGAGACGAGCAAGTGCAGAAGCGCCGACGCAGTGAAGGCGACGAGTGCCCACATCAGAAGCCGCCGTGGACCGACCCGCATCACCAGCTGCGAGTTGGCGTAGGAGGTGAACGCCATTGGCCCGGCGATTGCCGCAAATGCGAGCGCGATCAGGTCCGGCCGCTCGAACACATCGAAGATGATTTGCTGGATGGAGCCGATAAAGGCGAACAAGGCCCCGAAGATCAGCGTCGACACCAGCGTGTTGCCGATCGACTGCCGTGTTCGAACAAGGGTTCCCAATGCGTCCGCCAAATGCGCTGCAGATAACGGACGACGCCGATCTTCGGGCAGGGTTTCTGGAAGCCGCAGCAACGTCCAAACGATCAGAGCGGCGGCGTAGACGCCAAGGCCGATAAAGATGTGCCGCCATGTGGCGACCACCAGCACCGCTTGCCCGAACGCGGGCGCGAGAACCGGGACAATCATGAAGATGATCATCACCAGTGACATGATCCGAGCCATGGCCGAGCCCTGGAAGCGATCGCGCACGATCGCCAACACCAGGACGCGGCTGCCCGACGCAGCGACCCCCTGCATGGCGCGGGCGGCAAGCAGAAGCGTGAAGCTTCCCGCAAGTCCTGCTAAAGTCGCGAAGATACCGTAGAAAATGAGGCTTCCGACGAGCAGCCCCTTGCGGCCGAACCGGTCCGATAGCGGCCCATAGGCAATCTGCGACACTCCAAAGCCGATCAAATACGCAGTGATGACGAGCTGACGCTGATTGGGCTCGACGACGCCCAGCGCCTCGCCGATCGCCGGGAGCGCCGGAAGCATGGCATCGATCGCGAGCGCGTTCGACGCCATCAGCGCAGCCATGAGCGCCACGAATTCGCGCATTCCTGGCCCCGTCCAGCCCGCGGCGTGGCTCCGTTGGTTTCGCTCAGTCATTCTAGTTCCTGTTGCCGTGCCCCGCACAATGCGTGCCGTGCGGGACGATGCGGGCGGCCGCAAGTTCCGCGGCTCTATCGCTGAGACTGCAATTTGCCATGGAGGGTTACAGCCGACCCATCAGGAAGCACCCTTCGCCAGACGAAGATCAGCCTCTAGAAGCGCATCCGTGACTCCGAATCCCCGCGTTTGCCTGATCGGCGCTCCAACCGACTGCCACTCCTCGTTCCTCAGAGGGGCCGCCGCCGCGCCGCCGCTGATCCGGGTGGCCCTTCGTTCGGCCCATAGCAACATGACAGCCGAAAATGGTCGCGAGATTGGTGCCGACGTCCTGTTACAAGATCTAGGCGATCTGCCGCTGGTGGAGGGGGAGGGCGACTTCGAGCTTATCCGCGGGGCGGTCGGCTCCGCGGCCGCGCAAGGCGCAATGCCGCTGGTGCTCGGCGGAGACCATGCCATCAGTTTTCCGGCGATCGAAGCCGTCGCTGCGGTGCATGGCCCGGTCGATATCCTCCACTTCGACGCCCATCCGGATCTCTACCACGACTTCGAAGGCGATCCGCACTCCCACGCTTCGCCCTTTGCACGAATCATGGAGCGCGGCCTGGCCCGCCGGCTTGTCCAGGTCGGTATCAGAACCCTGAACCGGCATTGTCGTGAACAAGCGGACCGCTTTGGCGTCGAAATCGTGGAGATGCGGAACTTCGCACCCGAGCGCGTGCCGATCCCGGACGGGCCCCTTTATATCAGCATCGACCTTGATGGGTTCGATCCGGCGGTTGCGCCAGGCGTTTCGCATCACGAGCCGGGCGGGATGACGTCACGCGAAGTTCTGCAGGTCCTGAGCCGCGTCGCCGGGCGGGTGGTCGGTGCGGATGTCGTGGAGTACAACCCCCTTCGCGACATCAACGGCGTCACCGCGGTGCTTGCCGCAAAGCTGGTCAAGGAAGTCGCGTCGCTTGCTGGAGAGCCCAGATGATCATCGTCCACCACCTCCAAAATTCGCGGTCGCAGCGCATTCTATGGCTGCTGGAGGAGCTCGGGCTTCCTTACGAAGTGCGCCGTTATGAGCGGCATGCCAAGACGATGCTGGCCCCGCCGGAACTCCGGAAAGTTCATCCTCTGGGCAAGGCTCCAGTCATTGAGGATGCACGCTCCGTGGTCGCGGAAACGGGCGCTATCGTCGAATATCTCGTCGAGAAAGCAGGTGGAAAGCTAGGTCCGCCAGCGAACCGGGACGACGTTCTGCGCTACCGCCAGTTCCTTCATTATGCCGAAGGCTCGATGATGCCGCCGCTTTTCGGTCTCCTGGTCGTTAATCGACTGGGGCTGCTCGGCCGCCCCGCAAAGGGAACCATCCAGCGCATGATCGACGTGCACCTGGACTGGCTCGAAGGCGAGCTCGGCACGCGTGACTGGTTCGTGGGAGATGCCTTCACTGCCGCGGACATCATGATGAGCTTTCCGCTCGAAGCCTGCCGTGCCCGTGCGGGCCTTGACGACCGTCGCCCGAACCTCACGGACTGGCTGGAGCGTATCCATGCCCGCCCGGCCTACGGAGCCGCGCTGAGCCGGGGCGGCCCTTATGCCTACGCCTGATTAAAAGGCCTCGTCTCCGGGCGCCGGAGGCGGCACATGGGCGGGTGCATGGGGCGGCTCTATGTCGACCGGCTCGAGCGGATCGAGCTGGCCCTCCCACTTGGCGACCACCACGCTCGCAACGGCGTTGCCGACCACGTTGGTCGCCGAGCGGCCCATGTCCAGGAAATGGTCGACCGCAAGGATCAGCAGCAGGCCTGCCTCGGGTATGTTGAACTGGGCCAGCGTCGCGGTGATCACGACCAGGCTGGCGCGCGGGACGCCCGCCACGCCTTTGGAGGTGATCATCAGCGTCAGCAGCATCAGAATTTGCGTGCCGAGGCTGAGCTCGATGCCATATGCCTGCGCGACGAAGATGCTCGCGAAGGTCATGTACATCATCGAACCATCAAGGTTGAACGAATAGCCGAGCGGCAGCACGAAGCTGGCGATCCGCGGCGGCACGCCGAATCGGTCGAGCGCCTCCAGAGTACGCGGGTATGCGGCTTCCGACGAGGCGGTGGAGAAAGCGAGCACGATCGGGTCGCGAATGTAGCGGATGAGGAGGCTGGTCCGGCTGCCGACGATCAGGAAGCAGATGCCGATCAGGATCAGCCACAAGATGATGAGGCCGATGTAGAAGCTGCCCATGAAGTAGCCGAAGGTGCCGAGGATGGCCAGGCCGCGCTGCGCGATCGTGGCGGTGACAGCCGCGAAGACGGCCACAGGGGCGAAGCGCATGACATAGTCTGTGATCTGCAGCATGACCTTCACCAGCGCCTCCGTGGCCCTGACCAGCGGCCGCGCCGGCTCGCCCACCGCGAGGATCGCGACGCCGACGAACAGCGAGAAGACCACGATTTGAAGGATGTCGTTGCTGGCCATCGCCCCGACCATGGATTCGGGAAAGATGTGCGCAATGAACTTGGCGAGATCGAAAGCCGATCGGTCGACCCCCACGGTGGCGTCAACCGGTGGGAGCGGAAGCCCGAGGCCGGTGCCTGGCTGAAACACCGTGACAAGGATGAGGCCAAGGCTGAGAGAAACGAGGCTCGCGCAGAAGAACCAGCCGATCGCCTTTACGCCCACCCGGCCGAGCGCTGCAGTGTCACCCATATGCGCGATCCCGACCACAAGCGTCGAGAAGACGAGCGGCGCAATGATCATCTTGATCAAGTGCAGGAATATGGTCGTCAGGATCGAGAAGTAGCCGGCAATCGTCTTGAGCTGGGCGTCTCCTGCGGCCGTGCCGTCCCCAACTGCGGCGTTGATCGCCCATCCAACGACGATGCCGAGCACCAGGCCGGCGAGAATGTAATAGGTCAGGCGTTTGGCCACGAGCGGCTCCTAGTGAACACAGGAGCCGCCTAGGAAGGCGATTGCGGCGCTCCGGTCAAGCGCGCGATGCGTGCACTCAAGCCGGTTCGAGCACCTGCTGAACAACCTCCTCGGCGAGCTTGCCATTCAGCTCGGCAAGATGGTCGAATTCGGCAGAGTAGCTCGCGAGGCCTTGGCTGACCGATCGCAATTCAGCGTCAAGCCCCTGCAGCTCCGATTCGGGTAGCAGCGCTTCGATCCGATCCCATCGCGACCAGCCGTCGCGCGGCGCCATGCCGAGCATCTGCCCGCGCCGACTGGCGATCGCCGAAGTGATGCGTGAGGAGGCGCTGGCTGGCGTGAATACCGTCACCCGGTGCACCGGCTCCAGCAGGTGAGGGGAAGCAGATGCCAAGGCCTCGCTCATCGCGATCCGGCCCGCCGTGCGGAACGCCAGTTCGGAGCTGTCCACGCTGTGGTAGCTCCCGTCCGTAAGTGTGACTGCCACGTCAACGACGGGAAAGCCCAGCGGCCCCTTAGTCATTGCATCGCGAACGCCCTGCTCGACGGGGGGAATGTATTGCTTCGGCACCGCGCCGCCCGTGACCCGCTCGTCGAACCGAAAGCCTTCACCTCGGCCGAGCGGCCGAACCTCGATGACTACGTCGCCATACTGGCCGTGCCCGCCAGACTGCTTCTTGTGCCGACCCCGCTGCGTAACGGCTTTTCGAATTGCTTCCTTGTATCCCACCGTCGGCTGCTTAGCGTCGACGGCAACGCTGTAGCGACGCTTCAGCTTGGAAATCGTGACCTTGAGATGCTCATCGCTCACCCCCTTGAGCCGCGTTTCATGCAGCGCCTCATCCTGTTCCCAGCTCAGCGAGAGGTCTTCTTCGACAAGCTTGTGCAGCGCAGTCGACAAACGCACGTCGTCCTTGCGGTCGCGAGTCGTGATGGCGAGCGTATAGTTGGATGGGGGAAGTTCGACGTCGGGCCGCGCCGGCGGCTTACCCTTTGCCGTCAGCCACTCGCCAGCGTGCACGGTCTCGGCCTTGGCAACCGCGACGAGATCGCCTTCCTCAGCGTGCGCGAGCTTTTTGGTTTTGTCTCCCTGGAGCGCGAAGAGAGTGCCGATACGGACGGCACCGCCCTCACCGGTCTTCAGCTCCGCCCCTTCGGCAAGCGTGCCGCCGAACACACGAGCCATCGCCAAGCGGCCGATCGCTCCGCCATGGGAAATCTTGAAAACAAATGCGCATTCGCCATTCGCGCCCAGGCGCTCGGCCGCATCTTCAGGTCCGGGCGCTTCGTGGCGCAGCGCCTTCAAGAGCCTGCGTACACCGAAGCCGTTGAGCGCGGAGCCGAACAGTACGGGCACGCCTAGATTGCGGCGCGTTTCGCGAGCGAGATCGGCAAGCACCGTCGGGAGGTCCGGCTGTTCGTCCATCAGCAGCTGCTCGAGCAACGCGTCGTCATGATCTGCCAGCTGTTCGAGCATGTGGAAGCGGTCTTCGGCTTCACGCTCCGCCAGCGCCGGCGGAATTTCCGTGCGCTCCGATGCCTTTCCGGGGCGATAAAGGAAGGCGCGCTCGAGTGCGAGATCGACGAAGCCGGTGATCCGCTCACCCTCGCGGATGGGGATCTGGCGCGCGATGAGCGGTGAAGTGCTCATTGGCTGCAGCGCTTCAAGAAGGTCGCGGATGCGGCCGCGGGCCTGATCGATTTTGTTGACAAAGATGAGGTGCGGAACACCGAGCGTTTCAAGTTGCCGAAGCGCAGGCTCGGCCAAGGGCGCTCGCGCAGGATCGGGATCCACCACCACGATCGCCAGATCAGCGGCGGGAAGGGCCATGCAGCCGTCGGCCGCAAAGCCGACGGAGCCGGGGCAGTCGAGGAGAGCGAATTTGTCGCCCAGGAAGTCGAAGTGCATGAGGTTCAGTTCGGTGGAGCCGCGCCGCGCCCGCGCTTCCGGACTCGCATCGCCGACGCTGGTGCCCGAATCAACGGATCCCTGTCGATCCGTCGCTCCCGTCGCGAACAACAAAGCCTCGGCGAGCGTGGTCTTGCCCGCGCCGCCGGGGCCAACCAAAGCGATGATTCTCGTGCCTACTCTTCTGTCGGGCATGTTCCTCTCCTCCGTTGCGCAGCGCGAACCTCGAAGAGCGCGTCCGCGCCAGTTTTGCACCGTCCTCCTATCCTGGCCCAAGTGCAAGAGCGCTGATCGAATTCGAGGTTAACGGGATGCGGGAATCGGAACGGATCCGGTACGTAGCGGTTGAAGTGGACGAAGCCGGTGGGAGTGAATGCCGGCACGTAACGGGTAGCGTATCATGAGACGTTCGCTCAAACTGCCGACCATGGCTATTCTGGTGCTCGCCGGGACCGGGCTTGGAGTTCACCTCGGCAAGGCATCGATCGCCGAAATCAATCCTGCATATTTCAGCGAACCTCCGACCCGCTTTTACGCCGATCTCAGCCCCTACCAGAGGCACGGGTGCACCGGCCTCCGCCCTCCGACCGGCACGAGCATGGTGGCTCTGGGGGAGGATTGTGTCGGGTGCCGCACCTATCCTGAGGAATATTATCCGATCCACGATCCGGCGGTCGATGGCTACGGTGCCAGTGACTTGGAGGCGCATGAGGCGGTTTCATTGGCTGAGCAGCAGTCAAACAAGGAGCCAACGCCACGCGATGCGGCTCTGGTGCTGATCGAGCGCTACGCAAGCTTCCCGGTCAGCGCTGAAGAAGCGGAGGCACGCGCTTCAGCAGATGTCGGTTACGGCGCCGCTGACTATCGCGGAGAGCCCGCGCTCGACTGAGCGCCTGCCGACGCAGCATCAGCGAGCGAGAAGGCGAACAGCGTGCCTCCCCGCTCATGCCCGAGCAATTCGGGGCTGAAACCTTTCATCCATCCGCCGGCCCCGGTCGGGACCGCGATATATTGCGTGCCGTTGACGCTGTAGGTGACCGGGTTGGAGTGGATCCCGGAACCCGTCCTGAACTGCCAAACCTGGCGGCCCGAGCGCGCATCCAGCGCGATGAAGATGCCGTCGGGCGTGCCGACGAAAACAAGGCCGCCGGCGGTGCTCAGCAGGGAGGCCACGATCGGGTGGCGGGAACGCCATTCCCACACCAGTGTCCCATCCGGCCGATAGGCCTTCACTGCCCCGCCGTGGACCTGCGCCCGGTCTACTTTGAAGTCGCCGCCGTGCCATGACAGGCCTTCGCGGAACGGCATTGGGAACTTCCGGAACGTGGCGCAGGCATCGACAACAGGCGTATAAAGAAGCCCGGTCTGCTGGCTGTACGTCGCGTGAGGCCATTCCTTCGCCCCGGCGGGGCCTGGGCAGATTTCGATGCCTTCGCGGGTCGGCTCGCGACGGTCGCTGACCGCTCCGGTTGCGGGATCGATCCGGCCCCAGTTCGCCCGGTCATAAAAACGAACGATACGCACCCGCGCGCCGGTCTGCCGGTCCAGCACGAAAAGGTAGCCATTCTTGTCGAAATGAGCGAGCAGCTTCCGCCCACCTTCCTCGAACAGGATGTTCTCGTTCACACCTGAATAGTCCCACACGTCGTGCGGGGTGAATTGGTAGTGCCAGCGTATCTCTCCCGTGTTCGGATCGAGCGCTAGGACCGAGTCCGTGTAAAGATTGTCGCCGGGACGGGGAGAGCCATCGAAGTCGGGGGAGGGGTTCGAAGTGTTCCAGTAAAGAAGATCGAGCGCAGGGTCGTAGCTTCCGGTGATCCAGGCGCTGCCGCCGCCGCGCTGCCAAGCCTCTTCATTGCCCCAGGTTTCGGAGCCCGGCTCCCCGGGCTTCGGTACGCCGTAGCGGCGCCAGATGCGCTGGCCGGTATCGATGTCGAACGCATCGATGTGCCCGCGCACGCCATATTCCGCGCCCGACGAGCCGACGATCACCATGTTCTTGACGATGAGCGGCGCCATGGTCGAGCTCTCGCCGGCTCTGACGTCAACCCAGATCTTGGTCCAAACGGGTTCCCCTGTGCGCGCGTCAAGCGCGAGAAGATGGCCGTTCGGAGTTGAGTAGAACACCTTTCCGCGTGCCACGGCCACACCGCGGTTGACGTTCCCGCAGCAGAGCGGCGTGTCCAAGGGGATTGCGTGCCGGTAGCGCCAAAGCTCCTCACCAGTGGCCGCGTCCAGGGCCCAGACGTAGCCGTCCCAGCCGGCCAGAAACATCACGCCGTCGACGACGATTGGCGCAGCCTCAAGTGTGAATTCGGAATGCTTGGGAATGATGCCGATGGGCACGGCCTGGAATGTCCAGGCCGGCCTCAGCCGCGCGACATTGTCCGTGTTGATCTGCCTGAGGCTCGAGAAACGATGACCGTCATAGGCGCCGTAATAGGTCAGCCAGTTGTGGGGCTCCGAGCGCGCCCGCACGATCCGCTCGAACGTAACGGCATCGGCAACGGGGGGTGCGGAGTGGCGCATTGCGGCATCGAGCTGCTTGAACGGCTCCTGGCGCTGCGTGACCGGCCAGTTCGGCGCCCGTTCCGAAGGATAGCAGCCGGCGAGCAGAGACGCGGCTGCCGCAACAAAAGCCAGCTTAGTGGTGCGCACGCGGCGGCCTCCTGTTGCCCGCCTGCGGCTGCGGCGGGCGGTCGAGCCTCGCCTCAGGCGGCACTTCGCCCTTCACCAGAACCAAGCCCAACATTCCGCGCCCGAGATGGTTTTCCACGGGGCATCCGAACCAATAATAGCCAGGCTGATCCAGCTGAACCCGAATGACGCCGCGGGTCGCCGCCGGGAGACTCATGATTTGCCGGTCTCCATTGCTGGCTGCGAATATGGCGTGAAGGCGGTGATCCTCATTGGTGATGTCGAGCTCGAGCGTGCCCCCGCGCGGCATGATGATCACCGCCGGATACCATAGATATTCGTCCTTCGGGATGCGGATCCTGTCTCGCATGATGCCGTCAGAGCCGAGTTCAGCCCGCGAGGCGCCCCCGGTGGCATAGATCCTCCCGATGATTGCCTCATTGGGTTCGTCGAGATTAGGGAGCTCGTTCATGAGCGTTGCCATTTCGGGATCCACCTGGCCAAGGACGCTTGGCCGAAAGAGCCCGGCATATTCGCAAGCGGAAAGGACAAGCAGCGCAGCGGACAGACCGAGCGCGCCTGCAAGTCGCCAGCTTCTCATGGATCACCCCTGTTCGCGCAGCCGCGGTTCCAACTTGGAAACCAGCAGACTTCCACTATGTTCCGCTGGAGAAACGACAGTTTCTGCGATCCCACGGGTCGTGGCGCAAACGGATTGTTCCTCCGAAGTGAGAGCGCGCCGGTGCAGCTGCCTCGAATCCCGTCGTTCATGATCGGTTCGGGACGGCCCAGCCACGGTTCCGCTCAATTGACTTGGATGGGGGCCGACCCTACATCCCGGGTCGATATTTGTGCGGGGGCGAGCGGCTGTTGCCGCAGTGGGTCAGGCACGCTTTTCAACGACAGGAACGCCCATGTTCGGCGGATTTGCCAAAACAATTTTCGGGTCGGCCAACGACCGTTACGTTCGCTCCCTCCAGAAGATCGTGGATCGCATCAACGGTTTTGAGCCGACCATTTCGGCGATGACCGACGAGGAATTGCGTCACCAGACCGTGATCTTCAGGGAACGGCTCGCCGACGGGCAAACGCTCGACGACATCCTGCCTGAAGCGTTTGCGACTGTCCGTGAGGCTGCCAAGCGTACGCTCGGGCAGCGCCACTATGACGTTCAAATGGTTGGCGGCATGGTGCTTCACCGCGGCTCGATCGCGGAGATGCGCACCGGTGAAGGCAAGACGCTGGTGGCGACCCTTGCCACTTACTTGAACGCGCTCGAAGGCAAGGGCGTTCACGTAATCACCGTCAACGATTATCTGGCTCGCCGCGATGCCGACTGGATGGGGCAGGTTTACCGCTTCCTCGGCCTGACGGTGGGAGTGATCGTTCCGAACCTTGCCGATCAACAGCGTCGCATGGCGTATGCGGCCGACATCACCTACGGGACCAACAACGAGTTCGGTTTCGACTATCTGCGCGACAACATGAAATACGACCGCGCGCAGATGGTGCAGCGGCCGTTCAACTTCGCCATCGTCGACGAAGTGGACTCCATCCTCATTGACGAGGCCAGGACCCCGCTGATCATTTCCGGCCCGACCGACGACAAGTCCGAGCTTTACATGGCTGTGGATGCGCTGGTGAAGCAGCTCTCGGCCGAGGATTATGAGGTTGACGAGAAGCAGCGCTCAATCGTGCTTACCGAAGATGGTACCGAAAAGGTCGAACGGATGCTCGAAGGCGCGGGGCTCCTCGTTGGCGCGAACCTCTACGATTTCGAAAACACCCAGGTCGTCCACCACCTCAACCAGTCGCTTCGCGCCAACGCCATCTTCAAGCGTGACACCGACTACATCGTCAAGAATGGCAAGGTGATCATCATTGACGAGTTTACCGGCCGCATGATGGACGGCCGGCGCTGGTCCGATGGACTTCACCAGGCGGTGGAAGCCAAGGAAGGCGTAAATATCGAGCCTGAAAACCAGACGCTGGCTTCGATCACCTTCCAGAACTATTTCCGTATGTACCCGAAGCTTTCCGGAATGACAGGCACGGCCGCGACCGAAGCGCCGGAATTCTGGGACATTTACAAGATGAACGTCGTCACGATCCCGACAAACGTTCCGGTTCTGCGGATCGATGAGGACGATCAGTTCTACAAGAACTTGAACGACAAGTTCGCAGCGATCACGCAGGGCATCAAGGAAAAGCAGGCGATCGGCCAGCCTGTACTCGTTGGCACTGTTTCCATCGAGAAATCGGAACTGCTTTCAGAATATCTGCAGCGTGAGGGCGTTCGGCACGAAGTCCTGAACGCGCGCTATCACGAGCAGGAAGCGCACATCGTCGCGCAGGCCGGGCGTATGGGTGCCGTCACCATTGCTACCAACATGGCGGGGCGCGGCACGGACATTCAGCTCGGCGGAAACTTCGAGTTCCGTGTCCAGGACGAGCTTGGCGATATGTCGGCGGGGCCGGAGCGCGAAGCGGCTGAGGAGCGCATTCGCCAGGAGCTGGCCGAAGAAAAACAGCGCGTGCTCGACGCCGGCGGTCTGTTCGTGCTCGGCACCGAGC
>JADDQD010000097.1:0-347 GCA_016781555.1 Pseudomonadota bacterium
GAACAGGATGTTGGTGGTGTCGATCTGCAGGAAGTCCTGGTTGGGGTGCTTGCGCCCGCCCTGGGGCGGCACGCTGGCCATGGTGCCTTCGATCAGTTTCAGCAGGGCCTGCTGCACCCCCTCGCCCGAGACGTCGCGGGTGATGGACGGGTTGTCGGACTTGCGCGAGATCTTGTCGATCTCGTCGATGTAGACGATGCCGCGCTGGGCGCGCTCGACCTCGTAGTTGCAGCTTTGCAGCAGCTTCTGGATGATGTTCTCGACGTCCTCGCCGACGTAGCCGGCTTCGGTCAGGGTGGTGGCGTCGGCCATCACGAACGGCACGTCGAGCATGCGCGCCAGGGTCT
>JADDQD010000097.1:482-27528 GCA_016781555.1 Pseudomonadota bacterium
AGTATCGCCTGTCTTAGGGCTTCAGATGCTCAACAAAGAAGCTAACGATCTCTGTAGTGGAACGCACTCGGTTGGGTGTCTTCCTCCAACCATGGCCCTCGTCCGGGAATAGGGTGTACTTCACCGGAACTCCGCGCGCCTTCATGGCCGACACGATCTGCTCCGCTTCCACGACCGGCACGTTCGTGTCGTTAGCGCCGTGCAGGACGAACAGAGGCGTGGTAATTTTACCGAGTTTGTGAATTGGCGAGAGGCTTCTGAGCATTTCAGCCTGCGTCGCTGGATCGCCGTACTCAGTCGTCGAGATTGCCGCCATCCAGGGCTCACTCTCCCGGAAGAAGGTCTCAAAATTCACCACCCCAAACAAGTTCGCCCCGGCGGCGAACATCTTCGGAAACTCTGTCACGCCTGCCATAACCATGTAACCGCCGTAGCTACCGCCCATGATGCCAAGCCGCCTTGGATCGGCGATGCCGCGCAACACCAGCGCATCGGTGGTCGCCTTGATGTCCCTGACACCGTCAACGCGTTTGGCGCCGTCATCCATGGCCATGAACGCTTTGCCGAACCCAGAGGAACCACGGACATTGGGCGCGAAAACCGCGATTCCACTCGCGACTAAGGCTTGCGCGTCGGGGCTCATCGTCGGTCGAGCCTGACCTTCGGGGCCGCCATGATAGGCGAATACGACCGGCATGGGACCGGACGTACCCTTGGGCCGGTAGAGCCAGCCCGACAGAGGCAAGCCGTCGTGCGCTTTGTAGGTGATCAACTCGGGTCGGACGAGCGACGGCAGGTCAATGCCATCATGCTTACTCTCCGTCGCTCTCACCGTCGCGCCCGACGCAACATCGACCATGTAGACGTCGGTGGTTTGATTCGCGCCGGCCCCGACCACAGCAAGCGTGCGACCGTCGCTGCTAAATTCAGAGGGAAATGCGATGTCGAACGGGAGCTTAGGACCAGGCCGAACGCGGCTGGTAGCTGTGTCAAACCAAGCGAGTTCGGAGCGGCCACCAACATTCCAAACTATTGCAGCGACACGGCCGTCGTCGCTTAACACCGCGCTCTCCGCCACGGCATCAGGCCGCTCCGCGAAATACTTGATGGGGCTTGGCTTGCCTGTTCTGTCGATCGCGATTCTGCCAAAAGCTTGGCGGTCGCGACCGACGTTGGAGACGACGTAGACTGTTCTGCCATCGGGCGAGAGTTCGCCCCAGTCGGTCTCAGCTTTACCATTGTGCGGTGTAAGCAGCGTCTCCGAGCCTGTGCGCCGATTGATCAAATAGGCGTTGGTATCGCCACGACCTATCAGCCGGAGAACTACTACCCGGTCGCCCCGCACGTCGGCGATTCCGTTTAGGCCTTTGTCCGAAGCCAGCATAGTCCATCGTCCGGTCGCCAGCTCGATAAGCGCAGGGTCGCGAGCGGCGGGATTGTCCTTATTGCTGTCGACCAGCAACGAGGAACCGTCCCGGCTCCACCCTGCCAGCCCGTTGTTCTCCTTACCCCCGGGCGTCAGCCGCTTTGGGCCGCTCCCGTCGGCGTTCACAACCCAGACCTGCGTGTTCAGCCCACCCCCGGGCAGGACAGTGTAAGACAGCTGGTCACTTCGTGGCGACCAATAGACGGCTCCGACCGGGTCGGGCAGGTTTGTTACCTGCCGCGTGGTGCCCGCCCGCAGGTCACGGATCCAGATTTGTGGGCTGCCGCTTGCGTTTGATAGGTAAGCCAATCGCTGGCCGTCCGGCGACAGCGTGGGCGAGGTGGCGCTGTTGATCCGACCAAAGGCTTCAACTTTCGCGGAGAGGCCGGATGCATTCGCGAAAGCGGGAACCGAGAAGGCTGCCAAGCCTAACAAGATCGCGTTTCTAAGCACCGTCATGGTCGCCCCCCATTGGCCAGAAGCTGTAGCGTCACCCGCAGCGGAAGGGAATGCAAGCGCAATCGGCCAAAGCCGACACTGCCTCAGCCTGGAGGTATCCTCACCACCTCAACCGCCGCTGTATGCGGGAGTGGCTGATATCCTCCTGTTGTTGATCGCGCAGGTTTAAGAGTCTCCACCGCACTGATCTCTCTTCCACCACGAGCGAAGCGCAGTATGTCATCGGCAGTGGCAGCAACGTCTGCTTTCAGGAACGCCCGAAGCGGCTTCCAACGCCGCATTTTGGCGCTGAGCGGATGTCGAAGAAGCCACGGGACAACGGCGATCAGGCCGATCTTCCAGGGCGACCGATCGCGCGGCGATAGTGCTGCGAACGCGAACCTTTGGGCGAGTCACTTGTCAGCCTTCATTTGCACGCGGCCTCGCAGGCATGAGCCGGCCATCGCTGAACCTATTGCCTGACAAGGGAGGGTTTGATGCGACCAGGGACGCTTCAATATGAAGAGGACTCACGCTCGCTGGCCGGTCCGTCGTCCCGGATCGAAAAGTAGTTGCTAAGCTCCTCCAGGCTTTCGTCGACGCTGACGTGGTGGACGAATATGCCGCCCGCCTGCTCCCACAAGTGGCGGAACTTGTCGTTGTCGTCGACGAGGACATCACCCTCCTTGGCGTGGTCGCGCTTATCGCGGGCCATACAGGTGATCATTCTGACGCCTGGGAAATGCTGGGCTGCCCAGCGCATCTTCTGGTCCGCGGCCCAGTTGCCACGTGGCAGGCCTGTCAAAATGATCGGGTCCAGGTGCCTCACCGCGTTGTAGAGACGCATGGCACCTGGCAGCATCGGCAGACTGAAATAAAAATCCGGAGCTTGGGCCAGCTTCTGCCAGAATTTGCCGAGCCCGTATCGATGCTCGAATGCCTTGGGCTTCATCCCCAATATAGCGGTTGCGCCTTTATCGAAGTCGGCAAGCACGCCATCGCAATCCAGATAGAGCTGTCTCATCTGAACCTCGCCGGCAGCAGCCTCACGGGCATCGGCAGCTCAAACGCCTCCCATCCGCGCTCCCGCAACACGTCGTTGCTTTCCTTTGCCCGGCGGCCCTCCTCGAGCGACCAGGTGATGTGGTAGGTGCTGCCGTCATGACGGTCGGTGGTGCCGTCGATCCGCACCACCAACGCTTCGACACCACGGCAGTCATCTGTTCGCCCGACGATCTCGCCGTGAGTCTCG
This sequence comes from Pseudomonadota bacterium, assembly GCA_016781555.1. Classification (GTDB taxonomy): domain Bacteria; phylum Pseudomonadota; class Alphaproteobacteria; order Sphingomonadales; family Sphingomonadaceae; genus Allosphingosinicella. The sequence goes on from JADDQD010000097.1 coordinate 3,599, forward strand.
TCGGGCAAGGGCGCGTTGCGGGCGGATCTGGACCGCAGCGTGACATGGTCCGCCACAACGTTTGGATATGTCGGTGGGAATTGAAGCAACAATTCCTTGCGCTGGTCGCGGTCGAGCTTCCAGCCAATGACGATGTCGCCTGTTCCGGCCTGAGCTGCGGCTTCTCGTGCTGGGGGTGCCATAGCGCTTGAACCGCGATGGGCGGAGCGGGTTCCTGCCTCGAACGTTGCACCCAGCGAAGGAGCGGTAAATGGACGGTCAGCGCGAAGACGAATTGAAGAACGAGAACCTTCCTCACGACGACGCAAAGAGCCGTGAGCGCGGTGAGGAAAACCGCAGGGAGATGGACGAGATCCCGCCGCACGGGACCGACCCGCTTCACGAGGGGCCATAAGTCCCGAGCCAACGGGCGAGGCCCTGCTGTTCTGCCGTCGTCATGTGGAGCCCAAGTTTCGTTCGGCGCCAGACTATGTCTTCCGCTGTTTGGGCGAACTCGCGTTCCAGGAGGTAACGCACCTCCGCTTCGTAAAGGCCGCCGCCGAAATGGCGGCCGAGCGATCTTAGATTGGTGGCGCCGCCGAGCAGTTCACGCATGCGCGTTCCATAGCACCGGCTGAGGCGGAAAACGGTCTCCGCGGGAAGCCAGGTCGTAAGTGCATCCAGCCAGCTGTTGAACGCGGGCAAGATATCTCCTCCGGGGAGAAAGGATGAACCGGTGACCTTTCTTCCTTCCATGCCAAGACGGTCGAGCGCCTCTTCCGCCAGCGCACGCGCCGTCGTGATTTTGCCTCCATAAACGGAAAGCAGCTTGGGCCCGGCACCCTCGCTCAGCTCAAGGTGGTAGTCGCGCGTCACCGCTTTGGCGTCTGCGGCGCCGTTGTCGTAGAGAGCGCGCACACCGGAATAACTCCAGATCACATCGGATGGACTGGTCTGCCGCTCGAAATAACGGTTCGCGGCCGCGCAAAGATAAGCAATTTCCTGCGGTTCGATCACTGCCTCCTCGGGCGCGTCGACCGCGATATCAGTGGTCCCAATGAGCGTGAACGCGTCATAGGGGAGGGCGAATACGACGCGTCGGTCCGGCTGTTGCAGGATGTAAGCGTGAACTCCCTCCGAGACCCACGGCACGACGATGTGGCTGCCCTTGATGAGACGCATGCCGCTGCGGCTCTGTTCATTCAGGCGCCTTCCTAGGACTTGGGCCACCCACGGGCCGGCCGCGTTGACAATCGCTCCAGCGGCAACTTCGCGCCCGTCGGACAGCTCCGCACGCCAAACTTCTCCTTCGCGCCGCGCCGAGACGAATTCGGTGCGCGTCGCAATCTCGGCCCCACGTTCGGCGGCATCCAGCGCGTTCAGCACTACGAGGCGGGCGTCATCGACCCACGCGTCCCAGTAAAGCGCCATCCGACTCCGCGCCTGCTCCTTTAGCGCTGACGAAAAAGCTCCCTCCAGGACCCGGCGCGAGCGCGGCAGGCTGCCCCGAAAAGAGAGAAGGTCATAGAGAAGCAGCCCCGCGCGGACCATCCACCAAGGCCGCATCTCCGATGCGTGCGGGAGCAGAAAGGCGAGAGGCCGGACGATGTGAGGCGCCGTGCGGAGAAGTATTTCACGCTCGCGCAGCGCTTCGCGCACCAGCCGGAACTCGTAATATTCGAGGTAGCGGAGGCCGCCGTGGATGAGCTTGGACGAGGCCGAGCTCGTGTGGGCAGCAAGGTCTTCTTTTTCGACCAGAAGCACCTTCTTGCCACGGCCGGCCGCGTCCCGCGCGATGGCCGCGCCGTTTATCCCGCCGCCGATCACAAGAAGGTCAAAGCTTTCCATCGTCGCTCCGTCTGTTAGCGTTGTGGCCAGGCATAGTCGAACCGATGGAGGGCGCGTGGGCGATCTACTGCTCGTCATGGACGAAGGGACAACCAGCACGCGCGCGATGCTGTTCGCGCCCGAAGGGAACTGCCTCGGCTTCGAACAGCGCGAGCTCAGCCAGCATTATCCAGCTCCGGGCTGGGTGGAGCATGATGCGGAAGAGATCTGGCGGCTGAGCCTCGCATGCGCGCAGGCGATGGTGGAGCGCGCCGGCGGCCCGGATCGCATCGCGGCGATCGGCATCACCAATCAGCGTGAGACGGTTGTCTTCTGGTCGCGCCGGACGGGAAAAGCGCTCGGCCCCGCGCTTGTATGGCAGGACCGCCGCACAACGGAGCTTTGCCTGCAGCTCAAGGAGAGGGGGCATGAGGAGGTCGTGCAGGCCCGCACCGGGCTTCTGCTCGATCCTTATTTCAGCGCGAGCAAGATCGCCTGGGCGCTCCAGCATTTGCCGGCGGTGAACGGAGCTGGCGACGACCTGATGGTGGGCACGGTCGAGTCCTGGCTTGTTTATCGCCTGACAGGCGGCCTCCATGTAACCGACGCGACCAACGCTTCGCGAACCGCGTTGATGGACATCGGGACCAGTTGCTGGGATACCGACCTGCTCGACCTTTGGGGTGTGCCTTTGAAGGCATTGCCGCGCATCGTTGATTGCGCGGGCCAAATCGGCCACACGCTGGCGGAGCATTTCGGAGCGCCGATCCCGATCACCGGCATGGCCGGCGACCAGCAGGCGGCTTCGATCGGGCAGGGCTGCCTTCGCCCGGGCGATACGAAAGCCACCTACGGTACCGGTGCGTTCATCCTGACAAACACCGGGCAGCAGCAGCCCGCCTCGCGGCACCGGCTGCTCGGCACGGTTGCCTGGCAGCTTTCAGGAACTCGCAGCTACGCGCTGGAAGGCTCGGTGTTCGTCGCCGGAAGCCTTGTCACGTGGTTGCGTGACGGACTCGGCATCATTGCCTCAGCGGAGGAGACGGAAGCGCTGGCTCGGTCCGTAACGGATAGTGGCGGTGTCTATGTGGTGCCGGCGCATGCCGGCCTAGGGGCACCCTACTGGGAGCCATCGGCTCGCGGCGCGATCTCGGGCCTCAGCTTTGCGACGGCACGGGCGCACCTCGTGCGCGCCGCGATGGAAGCCATTGCCCACCAGACGCACGATCTCATGACAGCCTTTGCCTCTGACGGGTCCGCCTGGGGAGTGCTGAAGATCGATGGCGGCATGGCCGTCAACGACTGGCTTGGGCAGGACCTGGCGGATATCATCGACCTTCCAGTAGAACGGCCGCGCTTCATCGAAACCACTGCTCTTGGCGCCGCAATGCTTGCCGGCCTCGGTTGCGAACTTTTTTCTTCTCTGGACGAGGCCGCCACGATGCGCGGCCCGGTCTCCCGCTTCGCGCCGAATCTGCCACAACAAGAGCGAAACCACCGCCTCGCCGGATGGCGGCAGGCGGTGGCTTGCGTGCTCGGCACTACCAGATCCTGACGCGGTCTTTGGGAGCGATGTAGAGTTTGTCGCCCGGCTTGACGCCGAACGCCTCGTACCAGGCGTCGACGTTCCGAAGCGGTGCGAACGCGCGGATCTGGCCCGGTGAATTCGGACCGTTGACGATTTGCTGGCGAAGCGCCTCCGTCCGCCACAGCGTCCGCCAGACCTGTCCCCAGCCCATGAACACGCGCTGATCGCCAGTGAAGCCGTCGATGACTGGAGCCGGCTGGCCGCCCAGCGAAGCGCGATAAGCCTCCAGCCCGAGCAGTACGCCGCCAAGATCGGCGATATTTTCGCCCATCGCCACCCGCGCGTTGATGTTCATGCCGGGCAGATCGGCGAAATTATAAGCCTCATATTGCGCGCCAAGCTTCGTTGCCTGCGTTTCGAATTTCGCGGCGTCTTCGGGTTTCCACCAGTCCCTCAAGATCCCGGCCCAATCGGACTTGCGGCCCTGATCGTCGAAACCGTGGGTGATCTCATGGCCGATAACGCCGCCAATGGCACCGTAGTTGACGGCAGGATCGGCATTGGGATCGAAGAAAGGCGGCTGGAGGATGGCAGCCGGGAAGACGATCTCGTTTTTGACCGACGAATAATATGCGTTCACCGTTTGCGGCGTCATGCCCCATTCGGCCTTGTCCACGGGCTGATCGAGACGGTTACGGCGGAAGTCCCACTCGAACCGAGCGGCCCGCTCGGCGTTTCCGACAATATCGCCGCTCACGACCTGAAGCCCTGAATAATCCCGCCACTTCTCGGGGTAGCCGATCTTGAGACCGAAGCTTTCGAGCTTCTTCAGCGCCTCCTGCCTCGTCTCCGGCCCCATCCAGTTCAGCCGCTCGATGCGCCCCCGCATTGCGGTGCGCAGGTTGGTCACGAGCTGGTCCATCTTGGCCTTGGACTCGGCGGGGAAGTAAAGCTGCACATAATCGCGGCCGATCGCCTCACCCATGCCATTCTCGGCGAAGGTGACGCCACGCTTCCAGCGGTCTCGCTGCTGCGGCTGTCCGTTCAGGAACCGCTGCCGGAAATCGAAATGGGCATCGACAAAACGCTTCGACAGAAGCGGCGCAATGTTGTCGGCGGTGTGGAATACCTGCCAAGCCTTCAGGGTCTGAAGGTCGGCGTCAGCAAAGATCTGCGCCAGCTTCGGCACTGCCGTCACTTGCGAGACGATCGCGCGCTCGGCCCGGTCTATACCTGCTGCGCTTCGGAACGCTGCCCAGGGAAAGCCTGGCGCCGCCTGCTGAAGCTCCGCAAACGTCATCAGATTGTACGTCTTGTCGCGGTTTCGGCTTTCGGCGCGCGTCCAATGCGCCGCAGCGATTCTGCTTTCGAGCGCGACGATTTCGGCGGCGGACTGCTGCGGCGTCGGCCAGCCTGCCATTTCCAGCATCTGCGCGACATATTGCCGGTAGCGTTCCTTCTGCGGGCGGAACTTGGGCTGGAGATAAAGCTCGCGGTCGCCGAGGCCGAGGCCGGCCTGACCCATGTAAACCGCATATTGCGTTGGGTTCTTGGCATCATCATTGACGCCCGAGCCGAAGAACGTGCCGCCAAAGCCGCCTATGGAGCGGCCCATCGACTGGGCCATGTCTTCCTTGCTCTTCACCTGATAAATCGGAGCAAGGCGGGTGAGAAGCGGGATGGCGTCCGACCGCTCGACTGCGGCTTCGTCCATGAACGTGCGGTAAAGAGCTGCAACCTTCACCTGGTCGCCGCCGGTCGCGGGATCCCCGGCGGGGTAGCTTTCAACCAGCTTGCGCACGCGCGCTTCCGAAAGGTCTCGCAGCACTGCGAAGCCGCCGTAGGACGACCGATCGGCGGGGATCTCGGTGGTCGTTGCCCAAGTGCCGTTCACATAGCCGAAGAAATCGTCACCAGGCTTCGCATTCCGGTCCATGCCCGCCGTATCGATGCCCCACTCTCCCATGCGCGAAGCCTCGACCCGCTCCGAGCCACCACCGGCATCGGCGGCTTGGCCGAACAGCGAGACGGAGGTGCAGAGCTCGTCCAAGCATCGGTAGTGATCCGCGGCGGCGAGCGGCGCGGCGGCCGCCAGCGCAAGAGCGGAAACGGTCAAGCGGAGCATTTTCATGCGAACCTCGGCTAAATAAGGGAGCCGGCGCGGGGCCGAGCGAAGGCAGGCTGTTGCAGAGACGCGATGAACGCTCAATGACCGCTATTTACCCTGCGCCGTCCAGCTGTCGTCGATCATCTTGATGATTGCTGAGAAATCCTTGCTCGCCCCGCCGCGGTTGGAAAAGCGCGAGTAGAGTTCCTCCGCGTGCGCCCCCATCGGCGTATAGGCATCCACGCTCTGGGCCGCTTCCATCGCCAGACGAAGGTCCTTCAGCATCAGCGCGGCCGCGAAGCCGCCATCATAGTCTCGGTCCGCGGGGGTTGCCGGTCCTACCCCGGGCACTGGGCAGTAGCTCGTCATCGACCAGCATTGCCCGGAGGCCTTTGACGCGATGTCGAAGAAGGTCTGTAGGTCGAGCCCGAGCTTCTGCGCGAGCACGAAGGTCTCGCAGGTTGCGACCATCGAGGCGCCGAGCAACATGTTGTTGCAGATCTTGGCTGCCTGGCCCGCGCCTGGCCCGCCGGCACGGATCACGGCCTTGCCCATGAGATCGAGGAACGGCCTGGCGCGTTCAAACGCGTCCGGAGTGCCTCCAACCATGAAGGTCAGTGTTCCGGCTTCCGCCGCCGCGATGCCGCCTGAAACGGGTGCGTCGACCATCGCATAGCCTTGACCTTTCGCCTTTCCGATCTCTTCGCGCGCGGTGGCCACGTCAATGGTGGAGCAGTCGATCAGTATCGCATCGGTTGGAGCCGTGCCGATGACGCTGCTTTCGTAGACCTCTCGAACATGCCTGCCGGCGGGTAGCATCGTTATCACGGCCTCGGCCTCGGCCACCGATTCCGACGCCGAGCCTGCGCGCTTGCAGCCGTTCGACTCGGCGCGGCCGAGCGCTTCGGCCGAAAGGTCGAACGCGCGCACGTCGTGGCCCGCCTTTGCAAGGTTTGCGGCCATTCCGCTGCCCATGTTCCCGAGCCCGATGAAACCTATCCGTGCCATCTTATCGCCCCTTCCAGTCAGCCTGGCGCTTTTCAACGAACGCGGACATGCCTTCTTTCTGGTCCTCCGTCCCGAAAAGGCCGTGAAACAGCCGCCGTTCAAAGACGATGCCCTGCGCGAGCGTCATCTCGTAAGCCGCGTTGACCATCTCCTTGGTGGCGATTGCTGCGAGCGGCGCCATGGACGCGATCTGCTGAGCCGTTTTCAGGGCGTCTTCGAGAAGCCTGGAGGCTGGGACCACACGCGCAACGAGCCCCGAGCGCTCGGCCTCCTCCGCAGCCATCATCCGACCGGTGAGGCACATCTCCATCGCTTTGGCCTTGCCCACAGCGTGGGTCAGCCGCTGCGAGCCGCCCATTCCCGGCGTGACGCCGAGCTTGATCTCGGGCTGGCCGAACTGTGCATTGTCGGCAGCAATGATGAAGTCGGCCATCATCGCCACTTCGCAGCCGCCGCCGAGCGCGTAGCCTGCGACGGCGGCGATCCACGGCTTGCGGGTCGCAGTTACCTTCTCCCAGCCCTGGAAGAAGTTGGACGCGTACATGCTGGCAAAACCTTGATCGGCCATTTCCTTGATATCGGCGCCGGCCGCGAACGCGCGCTCGCTACCGGTGAGGAGCGCGCAGCGTTGGCTCTCGTCCGCATCGAACCGCTCGAAAGCGTCGGTCAGTTCTCGAAGCACGCTCGTGTTCAGCGCATTCAGCGCCTTGGGTCGGTTCAGCGTGATCAGCGTTACCGCCCCGCGCTGTTCAACCAGGATATTCTCATACTTCATGGCTTGGCCCCGTCGGTGGAAAGCGGCGTCCATTCCTCCCCGTCGGGCATGGGCGCGAAGATCGTGTCGATCATGTGGTCGGTGACGCGCTCTGGGGTGGCAGGGTCCCAGCGCGGCTGATTGTCCTTGTCGATGAGGAGCGAGCGCACCCCCTCAACGAAGTCATGGCGCTGCACCACGCGGGTCGCCACCGCATATTCCTGCCGCATCTCGTCGGCGAAGTCTTTCATCTTGGCGCCGTCGGCGAGCAGCCGGAGCGACACCTTGCAGGCCTGCGGGCTTTTGCAGCGGAGCGTCACAAGCTCCGTTTCCGACCATTCGGATCCGTCTGCCTCGAGCGCGGCGATAACCTCCTCCAGGCGGTTGGAGGCGAAGGTCTTGTTGATCTGAACCAGGTTGTCGGCGATCCTTGCTGGCGGCGGCGTCTCGCTCGCCTGGCCGATTATGCCTTTGATCCGCTCCGGGCGCTCCGCGATACGCGCCTTCACGTCCTCAAGCGCCGCGTGCGGGACGTAATTGGTTGCGAGCCCCAGATATTTGCATTCTGCCCCATCGAGACGCGCCCCAGTGAGCGCAACGAAGTGCCCGAGGCGCCCCGGCAGTCGCGAAAGATACCAGCCACCGCCGACGTCCGGGAAAAGCCCAATCGCAGTTTCAGGCATTGCAAAACGGGTATTCTCCGTCGCTACGCGGTAACGGCAGGGGAGGGCAATTCCAACGCCTCCGCCCATCGTAATGCCGTCCATAAAGGCGATGCTGGGCTTGCGGTAGGTGAACAAATAATGGTTCAAACGATATTCTTCGTGGAAGAAGTCGCGCGCCTGTGAACCGTCGCCTGCACCGCTTTCTGCGAGCATCCGAATATCGCCACCGGCGCAAAAGCCGCGGCCTTCTGCATGGTCGATGATGACCGCCTTGACGGTTGGATTGTCTCGCCATTCGACCAATGCAGCGAGTATCGCGCTGCACATATCCTTCGTCAGCGCATGCAGCGCCTTAGGGCGGTTGAGCCGGATGCGGCCGATCTTGCCTTCGATGAAAGTCAGGACTTCGCTCACTGACGGAGAAGATCCCGTCCAACGATCACGCGCATGATCTGATTGGTGCCCTCGAGGATGGAGTGCACCCGCAAGTCGCGCCAGAAGCGCTCAATCGGATAATCCTGCAGATAACCGTAGCCGCCATGAAGCTGCAGCGCGCGATCAACGACCGAACTTCCGGTGTCGGTGGCAAGCCGCTTCGCCATCGCTGCGAAGCGGCTTTTATCGGCGGCATTTTCCGTGACCTTGACCGCGGCGACGTAGAGCAGCATCCGCGCCGCCTGGAGCTCGGTTTCCATGTCGGCGAGCGTGAATTGCGTTGCCTGGAAATCCGCGACGGCCTGGCCGAACTGCTTGCGCTCCTTGGTGTAACGGATTGCCTCATCCAGGCAGCGCTGCGCGCCACCCAGCGAGCAGGCGCCGATATTGAGGCGGCCGCCGTCGAGTCCCATCATTGCGATCCGGAAGCCTTCACCTTCCGCTCCGACAAGGTTCTCGGCAGGCACGCGAACTTCGTCGAAATTGACCTGCGCCGTGGGTTGCGAATGCCAGCCGAGCTTGCGCTCCTGCGCGCCGAAGCTGACGCCGGGCATGTCCTTCTCGATAACCAGGCAGGAAATGCCTTTGGGCCCTTCGCTGCCGGTGCGGGCCATGGTGACGTAGATCTCGTTTTCCCCGCCGCCCGAAATAAAGGCCTTGGACCCCGTCACGACATAGTGGTCGCCGTCTTTAACAGCCCGGGTTTTGAGAGCTGCCGCGTCGGAGCCGGAGCCTGGCTCGGTGAGGCAGTAACTGCCCATCCGCTCCATGCTGACCATGGAGGGCAGGTATTTCTCCTTCACCGCCGCCGCACCGAACCGGTCGATCATCCAGCTCGCCATGTTGTGAATTGAAATAAAGGCGGACGTGGACGGGTCGCCGTAGCTCATCGCCTCGAAAATCAAAGCCGACTCCAGCCGGCCGAGGCCGATCCCCCCGCTCTCCTCCGAAACGTAGATCGCGCCGAAGCCGAGGTCCGCCGCCTGCCGGATCGTATCGCGCGGAAAAATATGCTTTTCATCCCATTCCGCAGCGTGCGGCGTGATCGCGTCCGCCGTAAACTGCCGCGCCATCTCCTGGATCTGGCGCTGCTCGTCGGTAAGATCGAATTGGCTCATTTTGTCCTCACCGGGCGTATGACGCGCTGCTCGAAAAGCGCTTGGAGCAGCTTCTGGTCGTGATAGCGATTGCGCAGCCTGGAGGGATCCACTCCCTTTACCGCAGCCAGCGCAGCGACCCGGCCGTTGCCGTTGTGCAGCGTGTCCGGCACCTCGCGTGCGATCGGATCGGTGAACGCTTCGTCCGGGGATATGATTTTCCACCCTCGCTTCCGCAGGGCGCGCACCAGATCATCGATAAACAGTGCCTGGAGATCGTTTTCGTGCGCCAGCAGCACATGCGCGGGTGACCGGCCGAGAGTCTCCCGCCCCATGTCATGGTAGGTATCGACGGCGCTCAGCATGACCTCGAGGTAAAGGTCGCGAAGCGCCTTCATGTCGATCTCTTTGCCGGAACCTTTGGCTTCGGCCATCAGATTGACGATCGCCCAATCCCAGACATCAACGGTCACGTAGCCGTTCTGGAGGCCACGCGCCGCTAGCCCTGCACGAACCGCATCGCGGCTGGCTGCGTTCGGGCTCTCGTTCAAATAAGGGTAACGAAACCAGGGGCGGACGTTCGGAAATCGGGCGAGGTGGCCTCGTGCCGTATCGATGTCGGCGAGATAGGCTGCAGGTCCGACCTCCCTCAGCCAGGGGTGGCTGTGCGAATGGTTGGCGAGCACGTGGCCGGCGGCTGCATAGGCCCTGATCCGCGCCTCGTCCGCGGGGCCCTTGATGTTGCCGGTGGTGACGAAAATCGCTGCTTGATCGACATCCACCGCTTTCAAGGCGGCGATCAGCCTTCGCGCCCGCTCCGTACCGCTGAACAACGGCCCATCGGACAGCGGGGCGTCGTCGAAGGTGATTGCGATTTGCTTTTGCGGTTGTTCGGCATGGACGGTGCTGCAAGCTGCCGGCAGCAGCAGCAGCAGCAAAGCAAGGAGTAGCCGAACCACCATCGGGCCGTCCTCAGCCCATGGTCGGAATGACGAAGGCATTCTCGCCCGTGACCGAGCCGTCCGGCCAGCGTTGCGTCACCGTCTTTGTCTTCGTGTAGAAGCGTACGCCTTCCATTCCGTGCTGATTGATGTCTCCGAAGCCGGAGCGCTTCCAACCCCCGAACGTGTGATAAGCGACCGGCACCGGGATTGGCACGTTGATGCCGACCATGCCGACGTTGACGCGAGCGGCAAATTCACGAGCCGCGTGGCCGTTGCGCGTGAAGATCGCAACGCCGTTCCCATATTGGTGCTCAGAGGGCAGGCGAACCGCTTCCTCGAAGCTTCCAGCGCGAACCATCTGCAGGACGGGACCGAAAATTTCTTCCTGGTAGCTTCGGAAATGCGGCTTCACATGGTCGAAGAAGCTGGGTCCGATGAAGAAACCTTCTTCATGGCCTTGAAGAGTGAAGCCGCGCCCGTCGACCACCAACTCGCCGCCTTCATCGACGCACATCTGTATATAGTTTTCGACGCGGTCGCGGTGGGCGGCCGTCACCACCGGGCCATAATGCGCCTCCGCATCGGTCGACACGCCGACCCGAAGGGCATTGATCGCCGGGATAAGCTTCTCGCGGAGATTACCCGCCGTCTTGTCGCCGACCGGCACCACTACCGGAAGCGCCATGCAGCGCTCGCCAGCCGAACCGAACGCCGCGCCGGCAAGGTCGTTCACGACCTGGTCTAGATCGGCGTCGGGCATGACAATGCCGTGGTTCTTGGCTCCGCCGAAAGCCTGAACGCGCTTGCCGTTGGCGGTGCCGCGGCTGTAAATATACTGGGCGATGTCCGAAGATCCGACGAAGCTCACCGCCTTGATGTCGGGCTCGTCGAGGATCGCATCGACCATTTCCTTGTCGCCGTGCACGACCTGAAGGATGCCGTCCGGCAGTCCCGCCTCCTGCATCAGCTCGGCGAGCCGCACCGGCACCGAGGGGTCACGCTCGGACGGCTTCAGAATGAAGGCATTGCCGCAGGCGATCGCCACGCCGAACATCCACATCGGGATCATGGCGGGAAAGTTGAACGGGGTGATGCCGGCGACGATGCCGAGCGGCTGTCGCAGCGAATAAACGTCGATACCCGGCCCGGCGCCATGCGTATATTCGCCCTTGAGGGCGTGCGGGATGCCGCACGCAAACTCGATCACCTCAAGGCCGCGCTGCACGTCGCCCTTTGCGTCGGCAATCACTTTGCCGTGCTCACTCGAAAGAAGCGTTGCGAGCTCGTCCATGTTCTTTTCGATAAGTTCTTTGAACTTGAACATGACGCGCGCGCGTCGCTGCGGGTTCGTTGCGGCCCAGGCCGGCTGCGCTGCTCGCGCGGCATCGACCGCCCTCCCCAGATCTTTGGCGTTTCCAAGCCCGACATGGGCCTGCACGCCTCCATTATTGGGGTCGAAGACTTCCCCCTGCCGCTCGCCGGCTGCGTAGGCGGCGCCGCCGATGAAATGATCGATCTTCCGCATGGAATGTCCTCAGGACTCGAAATTGGATGTTCCGGAGCCCCTAGCCAAGCGCTCCGGCAAATGCCAGTTGCTCGTGGCGTTTGGAGGAAGGGGAGCGGATGAAGATCGGATCGTTGAGGGGAGGCCGGGACGGCCGTCTAGTGGTTGTGAGCCGCGACCTGGCATGGTGCGCGGACGCGACGCACATCGCACCCACGCTTCAGGCCGCGCTCGACAATTGGCCAACGGTCTCGCCCCAGCTCGAGCTGTTGGCGACCGATCTCGCCCACGAAGTGATCCCGATGATGCGCTTCCATGAGCGGCAGGCGGCGGCACCGCTTCCGCGCGCCTATCAACGGGCGGATGGCTCCGCTTATGTGAACCATGTCGAGCTCGTCCGGAAGGCGCGCGGGGCGGAGATGCCGGAGACTTTCTGGACGGATCCGCTCATGTACCAAGGTGCCTCGGACGAGATGCTGAGCGCGCGCGAGCCTATTCCGCTCGCAGACCTGAGCTGGGGCTGTGACTTTGAGGCCGAAGTGGTGGTGGTGACGGGGGATGTCCCGCGCGGCGTTAATCGGGAGGAGGCGCTGGACCACATCCGCCTCATCGGCCTGGTCAACGACGTGTCCTTGCGCAACCTGATCCCTGCCGAACTCGCCAAGGGCTTCGGCTTTCTCCAATCCGAGCCTGCTTCCGCACTCTCGCCGGTTTTCGTCACCCCCGATGAATTGGGCGATCGCTGGCGCGACGGAAAACTGCACGGTCCGCTCAAAGTGGACTTGAACGGTAAGCCATTTGGCCGAGCCGATGCCGGCGTGGACATGACCTTCGACTTTGGCACCCTCATCGCTCATCTGGCCAAAAGCCGAAAGATCGGCGCAGGCTCGATCATTGGCGCGGGCACCGTCTCGAACCGCGGTGAGGACGGCGGCCCCGGTAAGCCTATTGCGCAGGGCGGACGCGGTTACAGCTGCATTGCAGAAGTTCGCACGGTGGAGACGATCCTTGCTGGAGCACCGTCAACGGAGTTTCTCCGCCATGGCGACAGCGTACGCATTTGGATGGACGACGATCACGGACATCCGATCTTCGGGACCATCGAGCAAACGGTCGTCGCTGGCTGACCGCCTCTTCGGCAGGAGGCAACAAAGCTTGCACCTGGTGCCTCGGAGGAGCAGAGGCAGGTGCCATGAAAAATCTCTCTTTTCTCCTCGCCTCCATGCCGCTGATTGTAGCAGCGAGCCCCGCCAGCACGCCGCAGAAGATCGCCGACGATGTCAGCCAGCAGAGCCTCCGCTCGATCGTCGAGCGCCTGGTCAGCTTCGGCACGCGCCATACGCTCTCCTCGCAGACCGATCCGAAGCGCGGCATCGGTGCGGCGCTTCGCTGGACGGAGCAGGAATTCCGCCGTTACGGGCAGGCTTGCGGCGGCTGCCTCACCGTTGCGACGCCGTCCGACGTGGTGACGGGCAGGCGGGTTCCTACCCCCACCAAAGTCACGAACGTTCTCGCAATCCAGCGGGGCACGACTGATCCCAATCGCGTGGTCATCATTTCCGGGCACATCGACAGCCGCGTCACGGACGTGATGAATGCCGCTGCCGATGCGCCCGGCGCGAATGACGACGGTTCTGGGACCGCAGCCGTGATCGAGGCTGCGCGCGTCCTTTCGCGCCATAAGTTCCCGGCCACGATCGTTTATGCCGCGCTTTCGGGCGAGGAGCAGGGGCTCCTCGGCGGCAAGATCCTTGCTGACTATGCCAAGGCGCAGGGATGGGAAGTGATCGCCAACCTCAACAACGACATCATCGGCAACAGCTGCGGCTCGGACGGCTATTGTGATGCGGCTCATGTTCGGGTCTTTTCGGAAGGGCCGCGCTGGCAGGGCAGGGAGGCACTGGCGGCAAGGCAGCGCAGCCTGGGCGGCGAGAATGACAGCCCGTCGCGTAATCTTTCTCGCTACATGGATCGGCTGGCCGAAGATCTTGGCCTCGGCCTCGAGGTACGGCAAATCTGGCGGAACGACCGGTTCGGCCGCGGCGGGGATCATACCGAACTGCTCAACGCTGGTTATCCCGCCATCCGGCTGACGGTGGCGGTGGAAAACTACAATTATCAACACCAGGATCTGAGGGTCGAAAACGGCATCCAATATGGCGACACGGTCGACAAGATGGACTTCCCTTACCTGCGCAAGGTGACCCAGCTCAACGTCGCGGCGCTTGCGGCGCTCGCCAGCGCGCCGGCAATTCCCGCACCAAGCGTTGAAGGCGGTGTCTCCACCAACACGACGCTCACCTGGGAGCCTGTCCGCGGCGCCGCCTTTTATGTGGTCCGCTGGCGCCCGACGGACGCCTCGAATTGGCAACATAGCCTTCGCGTGGCCCGGGCCAACGGCCTTGAATCCATTGACGCTCCGCGGACTGCGGGCGCGACTGGTCCGGTGGGGCGTCGGCACCGGGCAGTGCTGCAGGGCGTGCGGGTTGATGACTGGGTGTTCGGCGTCTCGGCGGTGTCCCCAGACGGGCATGAAACGCCGGTTGCATCCGCAGTGCCTGGTGGTGCGTTCCGGCCCTACACACCGCCCCCGGCGCAATAACTTTGCGTCCGGGGCCAAGCAGCCGGGACGCAAGAGCATCAAGAATGGCTAAACAGCAAAGAACGGGCCTCCCCAGCCGGGACCAGATAATCGACTTCATCAAGGACAGTGATCAGCCCGCCGGCAAGCGCGAAATCGCCAAAGCCTTTGGCCTGTCGGGCAATGACAAGATCGCGCTGAAGCAGCTGCTTCGAGACATGGGGGACGAAGGGCTGATCGACAGCGCGCCAGGCCGCGCCTTCCATGCCATGGGGGGCGTTCCCAAAGTGACGGTGCTGCGGGTGGTGGATGTGGATGAGGGCGGCAATGCCTGGGCCGTTCCCGAGCGATGGGAGAGCGACGCGCCGGAGCCGCGGATCCGCCTCCAGGAAAAAGGGCGTAAGAGCGCGCTTGGCGTCGGCGATCGTATCCTTGCCCGCACCGAGGCGAAGGGGAACGGCTATATAGCCCACCCGATGAAGAAGCTGCTGAAGGGCAGCGAACTCGTACTCGGGGTCGTGCACCAGGAGGGAGAAAGCTTCTGGCTGAAGCCGGTCGAAAAGAAGGAGCGGCGCGAGCTTGCGATCTCGGACCGTGGCCGCGCTGAACCTGGGGACCTCGTGCTTGCGGAGAAAACCGGCCGGCCTCCGCGCCTCACCGCCCGGGTCTCCGAAGTTCTTGGCGATCCGTTCGCGCCGCGGAGCTTCAGCCTTATCGCAATCCACAAACATGGCATACCGCACGAATTTCCGGACCGGGTGGTGGAGGAAGCGGAACGGGTTGCCGGGTTCGACCTCGGGTCGCGCGAAGACCTGACGCACATCCCGATCGTTGCGATCGACCCGGCCGATGCGCGCGACCATGATGACGCGGTGTGGGCGGCGCCCGACGAGGATCCGGGAAACTCCGGCGGCTGGAAAGCCATCGTCGCCATCGCCGACGTTAGCTTCTACGTCCGTCCCGGCTCGGCGCTCGACAAGGAAGCGCGAAAGCGGGGCAACAGCGTTTATTTCCCGGACCGGGTGGTCCCAATGCTGCCGGAAACGCTCAGCGCCCATGTCTGCTCATTGAAGGAAGGCGAAGATCGGGCCGCTTTGGCCTGCCACCTCCAAATCAGCAAAGACGGCCAGCTCAAGAGCTGGCGATTCACGCGCGCCCGAGTGCGGATCGCCGCCAACATCGCTTACGAAGATGCGCAAGCGGCGATCGATGCCGTGCATGGCGAGGGTAACGTGGGGCAGAATGAGGTGGTGGAAGTGTCTTCCTCACCATGTTCTATGCCGGAGATGGAGCCGACCGATCCGCCGGTTGCCCCCGAGCTCGTGGAAACAACCTTGAAGCCCCTCTGGGCGTGCTGGGACGCGCTTTATCGTGCGCGCGAAAAGCGGGCCCCGCTGGATCTCGATCTGCCCGAACGGCGGGTGGTGCTGGACGAGAAGGGCCGGATCACGTCGGTGGCGCCACGCGAACGTCTAGACGCCCACAAGCTGATCGAAGATTACATGATCGCCGCCAACGTGGCAGCCGCCAAGGCGCTGGAGGCGAAAAAAGCACCCGTCATGTACCGTGATCACGAGCCACCGAGCCGGGAAAAGCTCGTCGCGCTGAAGGACTATCTCGAAACTTTCGACATCCAGTTCGCTCTCGGTCAGGTGATCCGGCCTCAGACCTTCAACGGGATCATCGAACGAGTGGGGGAGGCGGACCACAGGCCCGAGATCATGGAGCAGATCCTGCGGACCCAGACACAGGCCTACTACGGGCCAGAGAATCACGGCCATTTCGGCCTCGCGCTCGGCTCCTATGCGCATTTCACCAGCCCGATCCGCCGCTACGCCGATCTCCTCGTTCATCGATCGCTGGTCCGCGCCTATGGCCTTGGCGAAGGCGGACTGACCGATGCCGAGGCGGAAGCGATGGACATCATCGGCGAATCGATCTCGCAGTTCGAGCGCCGCGCAATGGAAGCCGAACGCGAGACCCTCGACCGCTACGTGGCCGCTTACCTCTCGGAGCGCGTCGGGGATCTGGTTGACTGCCGCATCACGGGCGTCCAGCCGTTCGGTTTCTTTGCAACCGTTGAAGGGTTGGGCGGCGACGGTCTCGTGCCCGTCTCAACGCTCGGCAACGAATATTTCCGCTACGACGAAGCGAGCCAGACCCTGGTTGGCGAGGACACACAGCGAACCTTCGCTCACGGCCAGCGCCTGAAGCTCAGGCTTGCGGAGGCCAATCCGGTTTCCGGCGGCCTTCGCTTCGAGCTGGCCGAAGCAGCGGGTTCTGGCTCCCCGCGCCGCACGATCCGTCGCGACGGCAGGCGCGGTGAAGAGAAAGGGCGGCGCGAGCAGGGGAAGCGGGGACGTCCGGCTAATATCAGGCACAAGGGCCGAAAGTAGCCGGAACCGCTAGCTTCTCGGCTGCGCTGCCCTGCGGGACCTGCTAGTCAGGTGCCCCAACGCTCAAGGGGATATCATGCGCTTTATCGTCGCCTTGCTTCTGCTCATCATTGAGGCGCCGACCCCTGCGCAGGAGCCGCGAGTGTTGCTTCTTCGGCCGGCGCGCGTCTTCGACGGCGTGGATCCGCGGCCGCATTCCGGCTGGTCCGTTGTCGTCCGGGGCGACAGGATCGACGCGGCTGGGCCGAACCTCGCCGTGCCCGCGGGCGCACGCGTCATCGACCTCCCAGATACAACCCTAATGCCGGGTATGATCGAGGGGCACTCGCACCTGTTCCTTCACCCTTACAATGAGACGAGTTGGGACGATCAGGTGCTGAAGGAGCCGGAGTCGCTGCGAACTGCGCGCGCCGTCAATCATGCGCGTACAACTCTGCTGGCCGGCTTTACAACCGTTCGGGATCTCGGGACCGAGGGCGCCGGCTATGCCGACGTTGGCCTGAAGCAGGCGATCGAGCAGGGGATCATCCCCGGCCCGCGCATGCTCATCGCCACACGGGCACTGGTAGCGACCGGCAGCTATGGTCCCAAGTCAGGCGACCCCTTGTTCGCGGCAAAAGGCGCCGAAGAGGCAGACGGCGCGGATCTGCTGACCGCGGCGCGCCGGCAGATCGGTGCCGGCGCCGACGTAGTAAAGCTTTACGGCGACTATCGCTGGCGTCCGGGTGAGGAAAGCCGGGCCACTTACAGCGAAACCGAGCTTCGGTCAGTCGTCGAGGCCGCCCATGCGGCGGGCCGTACCGTTGCGATCCACGCCAGTACGCCCGAAGGGATGCGGCGCGCCGTTTTGGCCGGTGCGGATACGATCGAGCATGGCAATGGGGGCACACCCGAAATCTTCCGCCTTATGAAGGAGCGGGGAGTGGCCCTTTGCCCGACCCTTGCGGCCACCGACGCAATCTCGCGCTACAGGGGATGGAACGGTGCCACTCCCGAGCCTGCAGCCGTCAAGGAGAAGCGGGCAAGCTTCGCTGCCGCGCTCGTGGCCAAGGTTCCCATGTGCATGGGCGGCGACGTCGGCGTTTACGCGCACGGCGACAATGTCCGCGAGATGGAGCTAATGGCCTCCTACGGGATGCGCTCTGCAGACGTGCTGGTCGCCGCCACGTCCGGCAATGCCCGCATCTTCCGGCTCTCGGACCGGGTGGGTGCGATCCGGCCGGGTCTCCTTGCGGATCTCGTGGCCGTTGCGGGAGACCCAAGCGTCGATCTCTCCGCCCTTCGTACCGTAAGGCTGGTGATGAAGGGCGGGGAAATCGTTCGCCAGGAAAAGTGAGAGCTTAGCCCCCCTGCGTTTGATTGTGCTCGCCACCGGGCTCGGAAACGCCGCTGAGCGCGGCTTCGGCTGCATCGCCGTCGGTTCTTGAGATATCGCCCAGGGAGATAATGCCAACCAGCCGTTCGCCGTCGCGGCTCAGCACCGGCATACGGCGAACCTGCGCGTCGCTCATCTGGATTGCCACGTCCTCGACGTCCTGATCGTCCCAGGCGAAGAGCGGGTTTCCGCTCATCACTTCGCTGACCGGCGTATCAGGCCCGCGACCTTCCGCCACCGCACGCACCGCGATGTCGCGGTCGGTCACCATGCCGATAAGCCTCTCGCCGTCACCCACCGGAAGCACCCCGGTGTCGGTATCCACCATCAGCCGCGCAGCTTCTTGGATCGGCTGTTGGGGGGTGATCACCTGAACGTCCGAAGACATGATTTCGGCTACTTTCATGAGGTTGCTCCTAAGGATTGAGTGGGCCGGTAAGGCCTCGAAGAAACGCCTGACTGATCGGCGACGTTCCCAGGTGCGGTTGAACGCGGGGCAGGGCGACTTGCTGCCCTAGTGAACAGTCGGCAGGGCTGTTGACGGGCGGCAGCCTAGCGCCGCTGAAAGCCCCAGTGGCGCGCGGCAAAGTCGAGGAAGGCCGGCCAATTGGGGCCGTTATTGTGACCGCCCGCATGCTGGCAAAAGGCGATCCGGCCGGCAGCGCGCGTTTCGCCGATCTGGGGATAGGTGTCGCCGACGAGCCCCGGAACTCCGAGCAGTCGGTAAGCGGGGGAGGCAGCCTTTGCGGCCTCGAAGCTACCGCGGGGATCGACCCAACCGTCATGCTCGAGCAAGCCGGCGCCGATGAACAAGGGACGGGGCGCTGCAAGGGCGATCAGCATATGCGCATCGATCGGAAGGTCCGCGACGGTGCGCGGCCCCGCATAACGAAGAAAGTTCGGCGCGAACCAGTGATATTCGCCGGACGAGGCAAGGTTCTCGAGCCGCTCGCCGAAATTCCGCCTGAGGAGCTTTGCCCCGCCCGCGCCCGACGAGCCGATGAACCCGATCGAAAAGCGGCGATCATAGGCCATGGCCACCAAAGCCGCCTTTCCGTAGCGCGATAGTCCTTCGATTGCGACGCGGCGGCCGTCGATCTGCGGGTCCGCTTGAAGAAGATCGAGCGCACGGCTCGCGCCCCACGCCCACGCGCGCAGCGCGCCCCATTCGTCCGGCGCCCGCGGACGACCAGCGGACGCAAGGCCAATAACTCCCCTGGCAAGACCGGCTCCGTCGTCCGGCTAAACCGTCGGGGGCACGAGGATGGCATACCCCCAGCCGCGGGCGATAACCTGCTCCGTCCAATCGGGTCCGCTGGGGCGAGGGCTGGCCAAGCCCGGAACGCGGAAGCCCTCGGGAAAGCCGAGTTCGAGCACCAAAGGTATTTTGCCCCCGGTTGCGGCAGGGAGAGTTACAGCCAGCTCCATGCGGAGCCCATCCGAAGCGCTCGTGGCAGCGCCCCCGGCAAATCGGCGCGTGATGACCCGCACCGCCCCTTTTTGGCTTTGGTCCCGCTTTACCTCCTCCCAGCGCACGGCGGGAGCGCTGTCAGGCACGCGGCCGTACATCTCGCGGTCGAACGAGGCGACCAGCTCCGGCCGCCGCACCCGCCACCATTGGCGTGCGCTGGTTACGCGTTCCCCTCTGTTTGTCCTGAGAAGCGGTGGGAGCGGCGGAACCGGCCCGACCTTGTCCTCCGCATAATTGGCGGCATTGGGAGCGTTCCGATCCCTGCCGTCCGCGCCGGGGCGCATCGAGGAGATGCCGAGCCGCGCGAGCGTTGCTCGATAATCCTGCTCCGTCGTCGCCGTCCGCTCGGGCGACGGCTGGGCGGCGGCTGCTACCGCCAGCGCAGCAAAGAAGATCCCGCAGAAGGTGAGGCGAGGCCGGATCACAGCCGCGGCAGCGTCACCCCGCGCTGACCCATATATTTGCCTGCGCGGTCGGCATAACTCGTCTCACACTGCTCATTTCCTTGCAGGAACAAGAACTGGCATGCGCCTTCATTGGCGTAGATCTTCGCAGGTAGCGGAGTGGTGTTGGAAAATTCGAGCGTCACATGGCCTTCCCAGCCAGGTTCCAGGGGCGTCACGTTGACGATGATCCCACAGCGCGCATAAGTCGACTTGCCAAGGCAGATGACGAGCACGTCGCGAGGCACTCGGAAATATTCCACTGTGCGGGCGAGCGCGAAGCTGTTCGGCGGTATGATGCAGCAGTCGGTCTTGCGGTCGACGAAGCTGTTGGCCGCAAAGTCCTTTGGGTCGACGATCGCGTTGTCGACGTTGGTGAAGATCTTGAAATCGTCGGAAACGCGCGCGTCATAGCCGTAGCTCGACAGCCCGTAGCTGATCGTGCCCTGCCGCCGCTGCCCGTCCTCGAACGGCTCGATCATTCCATTCGCGAGCGCCTGCTCCCGTATCCATTTATCCGACATGATGCTCATAAAGGCTTCAACATCCCGCAATTTTGTCGGCTTCAAGCCGACCGCAGACCTTCCCCAGTCGCCGTCAGCGGTAGGCAAGAAGCTGGGCTTCGACAAGCTCGGGCGGAATTCGGCAAGGTCTTCGCCATAGGAAAAGGGCCTGATTCACCCCTTCGGCGAAAGCGCTTCGCGCTTCCACCTGAGCCGATCAGGCCCTAGCGTCGAATGTGGAGCACGCAGATGAGGGTGAAGAGCCGGCGCGCTGTATCGAAATCAGTCTCGATCTTGCCTTGAAGGCACTCGCGCAGAAGCTCGGCGGCCTCGTTGTGGACGGCGCGCCTCGCCATGTCGACACTCTCGATCCGGTGGGGCGTGTCGGAGCGAACGGCTTTGTAATAGCTGTCGCAGATTGCAAAATAGTCGCGGATCAGCCGGCGGAAGCGCGCGAGGCCAAGCCGGACGGTGTCGAGCGCCGCGCCGGCCTCGTCCTTAAGGTCGATTGCGAGCCGGTTATCCTCGACGCGAAGCAGAACTCGGAAGGGCCCCTCGTGGCCAGCCGGGTTGAAATGGTTGCCTTCGAGCAGATCGAAGATCGCGATCTTCCGCTCTTGCTCAACATCCGCGCTCCGCCACAAGATGGTGCGGTCGTCGAGGTCGATGTCGATGATGCGCGCTTCGCCCATGGGCGCCTGTTAGCGGCCGAGGGGCGGCTTATCCACAGGTCGTCCACCAAAACTTTTGCAGCGGCCGTATCAATGGCAGGCGCCCCAGGTTAGATTGCTGACATGGCCGACATCATCCGACTTGCCGAACTACAGCCCCCCGAGACGCCCTCGCTGCCGCAGAACGTCGAAGCGGAGGCGGCTTTGCTTGGCGCGCTGATGATCGACAACCGGCTGGCGGAGGACATCCAGCTGAAGCTGCGGCCGGATCACTTCTTCGAGCCGCTGCACGCGCGCATTTACGAGCAGATCTTAAAGCTCATCGACCGCAACATGATTGCGAGCCCTGTGACGCTCCGGCCGCTGTTCGAGGCGGACCAGGAGATGAAGGAGATTGGCGGCCCCGCTTATCTTGCCCAGCTCACCGCAAGCGGCGCCGCGATCATCGGCGCCCGCGATTTTGCGGAGCAGATTTACGAGCTGGCGCTGCTTCGGGCGCTGATCGGCGTTGGCCGCGACATGGTTGAGCAAGCGCTCGACACCAGCGAAGACGTCGATCCTAAGGGCCAAATAGAAAGGGCGGAATCCGCGCTTTATCGGGTCGCGGAGGAAGGTGGCGGCGAGGGTTCCGTCAAGAGCTTCGCACAGGCGACGAAGCTTGCCGTCCAGCTGGCCGAAAAGGCGCTCAACACCGGCGGCGGCTTGTCCGGCGTCACGACGGGGTTAGACTCCGTCAACCTCAAGACCGGCGGCCTTCATCATTCGGATCTTCTGATCCTCGCCGGCCGGCCCGGCATGGGCAAGACCTCGCTCGCCACCAACATCGCGTTCAACGCTGCCCAGCGGCTGGTTCGCGATCTCGAGGATGGCATCCCCGCTGAAAAATCCGTCGGCGCCGCCGTCGCCTTTTTCAGCCTGGAAATGTCCGCCGACCAGCTGGCCACCCGTATCCTTGCCGAGCAGTCGGGGATCAGCTCGGAAAACCTGCGCATGGGCAAGATCAGCCAGCAGGAATTCCGCAACCTCGCCCGCGCGGCCGCGGACCTGGAATCCCTTCCTTTGTATATCGACGACACGCCCGGCCTCACCATCGCAGCGCTGCGCACGCGCGCGCGCCGGCTGAAGCGCCAGCGCGGAATCGGCTTCATCGTGGTCGATTATCTCCAGCTTCTCCAGGGGTCCGGCAAAGCCGGGGGGGACCAGAATCGCGTGCAGGAAATCTCGGAGATCAGCCGCGGTCTCAAGACCCTCGCCAAGGAACTTCACGTTCCGGTGATGGCGCTTTCGCAGCTCAGCCGTGCGGTCGAGCAGCGCGAAGACAAGCGTCCGCAGCTTTCGGATCTTCGCGAGTCCGGCTCGATCGAACAGGACGCCGACATCGTGCTGTTCGTCTACCGAGACGAATATTACGTCCAGTCGCGCGAGCCCAAGCGGCCGATGGATGGCGACGACGCCAAGATCTTCGAAGCGCACGAAGCTTGGGCCCGCGACATGGAACGCGCTTACGGTCTGTCCGAGCTGATCATCGCCAAGCAGCGCCACGGCGCCACCGGCAAGGTGAAGCTCCGCTTCGAAGCCAAGATCACTCGCTTTTCCGATTATATTGAGGAGAGCTACATACCGGAAATGCGCGGGTAGGTCGCAAGGTCAAGGGAACGCGGCCGGTGCGAAGCGACCCTGCGCCGAGAAGGCATTGAGGAACGCTGGCTGAGCACTTCTTCGACGGAAAACCGGTTCCCACTTTCGGGTAAATGCTAGAATTTTCCTGAAATCGCGAACGAGAAAATCGGGCCGATACGGCGATCGCGGATCTCGCGGAACGCAATCGGCCCGGTGCGGCGGCCGACAAACACGGTTCGGTCCAACATGCTGGTCGCGCCGAGGACGTTAACGATTGAGCCCCTGACGGTGAGCCCCAGCACATCCTTGTGCTCGGCGAACACGGCAGCGAAGACAGGACCCTCCCACTGCCGGCCGAACTCCGTCAGCCGATAGTTAAGCGCTGCCAGCCGGTAGCCCAGATTTCCGCCATAGGCCCAAGGGGTGTCCGGCACGTCGTGCCTGAGATTCGCCTGGATGGAATGCAGCAGGCTGTTGCTGATCGGGCGTCGCTCGCCGGTGAGCGGGTCCCTGAGGCTGCTTTCCTGCACCTGAACCTGGGCGTCGAACTTGGCGCCCCGCCAGCCCATCGGATCGAAGTTGATCGTGCTCTTCCATTCCAAGCCGTAGATGGTCGCGCGATCGATGTTGCCCGCGGATTCGCCGGTGAGGCCAATTGGGATGATATCGACGATGTCGTCGATCAGTTGCCCGTAGAGCCTGAGGCTGGTTGTGCCATAGCGACCAAGGTTGCGGATCGCCTCCACATCCAGCTCCCAGCTCTGCGGCGGCACGAGCTCCGGATTACCTGCGTTGCGGTTCTCACTTTGAAGATTTTCGGAAGCGAGAAAGTCGAAGAAGTTGAGCTGTCCGACACGGCGCTGCAGCTTCAGGTTGAGATCGAGCCGGGGGATCGGCTTCCAAGCGAGCGAGAGAAGCCCCTTCGGTCGCCAGAAGGTCCGGCTGAGCCCGTTAGCGCCGATCTGCCGCAGATGCGAATATTCACCGCCGGCCGAGAGCTGCACGCTGAGCTTGGGTGACAA